>JAJZMD010000183.1 GCA_021803085.1 Actinomycetes bacterium | reverse complement strand
GGCGTCGGCCAGCTTGTTCATGCCGGTCTCGAGCTTCCGCCGGGCGTCTTCGTCGAAGGCGATCAGCTTGGGCATGTCAGTCGTGTCCTCCGTTTGGTCTTCCGGTCTTGCAGTCGTTCCGGTCGTCGGTCCGGCTCGTTCCAGCTGGACATGTTACCAGAACGATTAGCACTCTCGCTCGTCGAGTGCCAACAGCAAACCATGCCCGCACGGAGGCGTCAACCGGCTCCGGCGGCGCGGGCGGCGCGGGTGGCGCGGGTCCAGCTAGGCGCCTCCCGCCACCGCGGGCACGATCGACACCGTCTCCCCCTCGGCGACCGGGGTCTCGAGGCCGGCGCCGAACCGGATGTCCTCGTCGGCGACGAACACGTTCACGAAGCGCCGCAGGGAGCCGCTCTCCTCGAAGAGCCGCTCGGCGAGCCCCGGATGGAGGGCGTCCAGGGCCCTCAGCGCCTCTCCGGCGGTGGACGCCTCGACGGCGACCTCTCCCACCCCGCCGGTGAGGGAGCGGAGCTGGGTCGGGACACGGACGGTCACCGGCACGCGAGCACCTCCTCGGCCGCGGCACGCTCCGTGAGCCCCTCGCCCACGGCGGCCTCGAACGCCGCGAGCGTCGGGGACACGGTCGCGCACGGCTCCGCCGCCGCGCCCAGCACCTCGACCGTCTTCAGCCCGTGGCCCGACACGATCGCCACGACCCGCTCGTCCCGCCGCACGACCCCGGCCGCCGCCAGCTTGGCGAGCGCCGCGATCGTGACGCCCCCTGCGGTCTCGGCGAAGATGCCCTCGGTCCGTGCCAGCAGCCCGATGGCGTCGAGGAGCTCGGCATCGCTCACGGACTCGACGGCGCCGCCCGACCCCCGGACTGCCTGGAGCGCGTAGTAGCCGTCAGCGGGGTTGCCGATGGCGAGCGACCGGGCGATCGTCGACGGCCGGACCGGCCGGACGGCGTCGGAACCTCCCTTGAAGGCCGCCGCGACCGGCGAGCACCCCTCGGCCTGGGCTCCCGAGATCCGGACCCCGGCGCTCTCGTCCCCGGTGAGCAGCCCGACCTTGCCGAGCTCGTCGAAGCCCTTGGCGATCTTGGTCAGCTGGCTCCCGGACCCGATCGGCACCACGACGTGATCGGGGGCCCGCCATCCGAGCTGTTCGGCGATCTCGAACGCGAGCGTCTTCGAGCCCTCCGCGTAGTACGCGCGCAGGTTCACGTTGGCGAACGCCCAGGACTCGTGCTCCGCCACGAGCTCGGCGCACAGCCGGTTCACCTCGTCGTAGTCCCCGTCGACGGCGACCACCGTGGCGCCGTAGACCGCGGCCATGGCGGTCTTCGCCCGCTCGAGGTCCTTCGGCACGAGGACGACCGATGCCATGCCCGCCCGCGCAGCGTGGGCGGCGATCGACGCCGCGAGGTTCCCGGTCGACGCGCAGGCCGCGACCTCGAACCCGAGCTGGCGCGCCTTGGTGAGGGCGACCGAGACGACGCGGTCCTTGAACGACCCCGTCGGGTTCGCCGTGTCGTCCTTCAGCCAGAGCTCACCGAGGCCGAGCTCGGCAGCGAGCCGTTCCGCTCGCACGAGCGGGGTCCAGCCTCCTCCGAGCTCGACCGGCTGCGCGTCGTCGACGGGCAGGAGCGCCCGGTAGCGCCAGATCGTGCGGGGCCCGGCGGCGATCTCCTCCCGGAGCGGCCGCGCAGCGATTGCCTCGTACTCGTAGGCGACCTCGAGGGGGCCGAAGCACCAGTCGCAGGCGTGCAGCGCCTCGAGCGGATAGGTCCTCCCGCATTCACGGCAAATGAGTGCGGTCACGGTCGGGTCAGCCATGTAGGCGCCTCCTCATCGGTCGGGCATTGGCACCTGGCGCGCTGTGCGCTGGTTGCCGCGGCGTCATAGGGCCCGTCCCTCAGCCGCTCTTGATAAGTGGCGACATGATCGCCCGCGGCGCCGGCCACGCGCAAGTCATGCCCCCGGGCTCTGCGCGGCGCGGCCATGCCCGCGCGTGGACGATGATCGGGGAGTGCCCGTGTCCACGTTCCCCATGGACGCCTTCCCGCTCGACCTCGTGGTCGCGCACAAGCGCGGCCGGACCGTGTCGGTCTGCATCCCCGCCCACAACGAGGTCGCGACCGTCGCCCGGGTCCTCGCCGCCGTCAGGACCTCCCACCTCCGGGAGCTCGACGGCTCCGGGCTCGTCGACGAGGTGCTCGTCGTCGACGACGGGTCGGGCGACCGCACCGCCGAGGCCGCCGCAGCCGCCGGCGCACGGGTCGTCCGGCTCTCCGAGCGTGTCGGAAAGGGTGGGGCCATGCAGGCGGGCCTCGACGCAGCTGCCGGCGACGTGCTCGTGTTCCTCGACGCGGACGTCGAGAACACGACCGGGGCGTTCGTCACCAGCCTGCTCGGCCCGCTGCTCACGGAGCCGGGGGAGTTCTCGCTCGTGAAGGGCTTCTACGAGCGGCCGATCGGCGACTCCCCGACCGGTGGCGGGCGGGTGACCGAGCTCGTCGCGCGACCCGCCCTCGAGGTCCTGTTCCCCGAGCTCCCCGACCTCTCGGGGGTGCACCAGCCGCTGGCTGGCGAGACCGCCGCGCCCCGCTGGGTCCTCGAGAAGCTCGGCTTCGCCCCCGGCTACGGCGTCGAGATCGGCCTGCTCGTCGACGTCGTGACCCGGTTCGGGGCCGGTGCGGTCGCCCAGGTCGACCTCGGTACGCGGGTGCACCGGAACCGCGCGCTCTCCGAGCTCCGCCCGCAAGCGGTCGAGGTGCTCCGGGCGGCGCTCGAGCGCTCGGAGAAGCAGGCCCGGTAGCAGGCCCGGTAGCGTCGACGGCGTGCAGGACGTCGTCGTCGTCTCGAACCGGGGACCCCTCTCCTTCCGGCCTGGCGACGACGGGGAGCCGGTCCGCGCAGGCACCGGCGGCGGGCTCGCTGCGACCCTGCACCCGCTGCTCCGGGGCACCGGCGCGACCTGGGTGGCCGCCGCGATGAGCCCGGCCGACCGGAGTGCGGCGGCCCTCGGCCTCATGCAGGACGAGGGGCTCAGGATCGTGACCGTCGAGCCCGACGCCGCGACGTACGACATGGCCTACAACGTCGTGGCGAACGCGACGCTGTGGTTCTGCCACCACCACCTGTTCGACCTCGCCCGCCGTCCCCGCCTCGACCGGCGCTGGCAGGAGGCCTGGGACGCGTACCGGGAGGTGAACCGCGCGTTCGCGGACACGGTCGCCGAGCACGCGCCCGACGGCGCGCGCGTGCTCGTGCAGGACTACCACCTCTCGCTGGTCGGGGGGATGCTCGCCCAGCGGCGCCGGGACCTGCGCACCGCTCACTTCTCCCACACGCCGTTCGCGGATCCCGGGATCCTGCGCGCGCTCCCGTCGGCCGCCACGGGGGAGCTCCTCGCGGGGATGGCGGGGCACGGGGCGTGCGGCTTCCACACCGCGAGGTGGGAGGCGAGCTTCCGGGCCGCCTTCGGCGACCCCGCGCTGGTGGCGGGCACCGGGCCGAGGGGGGCGCCGCCCACCTACGTCGCGCCCCTCGGCCCCCAGCCCGAGTCCCTCGACGCCGAGGCCTCCTCCGACGCGGTGGCCGCGGCACGCATCCGGCTCGGCGAGCTCGTCGGCGGCCGCCGGCTGGTGGTGCGCGTCGACCGCGTGGAGCCGTCGAAGAACATCCTGCGCGGGCTCTGGGCCTTCGACGAGCTGCTCGAGACGCGCGCGGCGTGGCGCAGCCGGGTCACGATGCTCGCGTTGGCGTACCCGTCGCGCGAGGGGCTCGCGGACTACCTCGCCTACCGTTCCGAGGTGGAGCACACGGTCGAACGGCTGAACGAGCGGTGGGGCACGGCCGACTGGGTGCCCGTCGTCCTCAGCGTGGCCGACGACCGGGCCCGGTCGATGGCGGCGCTCAGCATCTACGACGTCCTCTTGGTGAACCCAGTGCGCGATGGGATGAACCTCGTGGCGAAGGAGGGACCGCTCGTGAACCGGGTCGACGGGGTGCTCGTGCTGTCGAGGGAGGCCGGCGCCTTCGAGGAGCTCCACCCTGCCGCGGTCGGGGTGAACCCCTTCGACGTCTCCCAGACGGCAGCGGCCCTCGACGCCGCGCTGTCCATGGACCCCTCCGAGCGCGCGGCTCGCGCCCGGTCGCTTCGGGAGCTCGCGCTCGAACAGACCGCGGCGAGCTGGCTGGACCGGCAGCTCGAGGCGGCCGCGGCCGGCCGGGCCGGCTGAGGCTCAGCCCACGACGGCGAGCGCTCGGTCCAGGTCCTCCAGCAGGTCGTCTGCGTCCTCGAGCCCCACCGAGAGCCGGAGCAACGCCGGGTCCACCGCGAGAGGAGACCCTGCGACCGACGCGTGGGTCATACGGCTCGGGTGCTCGATCAGCGACTCGACCGCCCCGAGCGACTCCGCGAGCGTGAAGAGCCTGGTCGACCCCGCGACCTTCAGCGCCGCCGCCTCGCCGCCCCGGAGCGTGAACGACACCATCCCTCCGAAACCGCGCATCTGAGCCGCCGCGATCTCGTGTCCGGGATGCGCGGGGAGACCCGGGTAGAAGACCGAGCCGACCGCGCCGTGGCCCGCCAGCGCGTCGGCGACGCGGCGGGCGTTCGCGCTGTGGCGGTCCATGCGGACCGCGAGCGTCTTCACCCCGCGAAGGACGAGGAAGCAGTCGAAGGGACCGGGCACCGCCCCCACGGAGTTCTGGAGAGCCGCCACGCGCGCGGCGAGGTCGGGGTCGTTGGTCGCGACGAAGCCGCCGACCACGTCGCTGTGCCCCCCGAGGTACTTCGTGGTCGAGTGGACGACGACGTCCGCCCCGAGCGCGAGCGGCGACTGGAGGTAGGGCGTGGCGAACGTGTTGTCGACGACCAGCCGCGCGCCCCGGTCGTGCGCGAGGCCGGCGAGCGCGGCGATGTCGGCGATCCACAGGTGCGGGTTGGACGGCGTCTCGACCCAGACGAGACGCGTCGTCGGTCGCCACGCCGCCTCCACCGCGGCGAGGTCGGAGAGGGGCGCGGACGAGACCGAGAGCTGCGTGTGGACCTGTGCGAGGAGCCGGTGGGTCCCGCCGTAGAGGTTGTCGCCGACCACGAGGTGGTCGCCGGCCGCCAGGGTGCGCAGCACGGCGTCCTCGGCTGCGAGACCGCTCGCGAACGCGCTCCCGTACGCGGCGCCCTCGAGCGCGGCGACGCACGTCTCGAGCGCGGCTCGCGTCGGGTTCCCGGTGCGGGAGTACTCGAACCCCTTGTGCTCGCCGACCGCCGACTGCGCGAACGTCGTCGCGAGGTGGATCGCGGGCACGACCGAGCCGGTGGCGGGGTCGGGCGGCTGCCCGGCGTGGATCGCGAGCGTGTCGAACCCGGGCACGGTCAGGACCCTTCGAAGAAGGACAGGACGTCCGAACGGGTGAGGATCCCGACGGGATGCCCGCCGTCGAGGACCAGCACCGCTGGCGACGCCTGGAGCTTCTCGGCGACGTACTCCGCCGTCTCCCCGAGCCCGACCGTCACGAGCGGAGGGTCCATGACCGAACCGACCGGTTCGTCGAACGCCTGGGGGCGGCCGAGCGTACGCTCGAGGAGGAGCCGGTCGGTCACCGAGCCGACGACCTCGGCCAACGCGAGCGGCGGCTCGGCCTTCACGACCGGCACCTGGGAGACCCCGTACTCGTCGAGGATCGCGATGGCCGCGCGCACGGTCTCGTCGGGATGGACGTGGACGAGCGGAGGCAGGCTCCCTCTCCTCCCCGCCCCCTTCGCCGCCAGCACCGTCTCGGCGGTCGCGCCGAGCGCGCGGACGAAGCCGTGGTCCGCCATCCAGCCGTCGTCGTACAGCTTCGTCAGGTACCCGCGCCCAGAGTCGGGCACGAGCACCACGACGACGTCGTCGGGGCTGAGCTCCCGGGCCACCTCGAGCGCCGCCCAGACGGCGGTGCCCGTCGAGCCGCCGACGAAGATCCCCTCCTCCCGGGTGACGCGGCGGGCCGTGAGGAAGGAGTCCCGGTCCGATACCGCCACGACCCGGTCGACGACCGTCGGGTCGTAGGTCTCCGGCCAGAAGTCCTCGCCGATGCCCTCGACGAGGTACGGCCTCCCGCCCCCGCCCGAGTAGATCGACCCCTCGGGATCGGCGGCGATCACCTGGACCGCGGGGTTCTGCGACTTCAGGTGGCGTCCGGCACCGCTGATCGTGCCTCCCGTGCCCACGGCGACGACGAAGTGGGTAACCCGTCCGGCGGTCTGGCGCCAGATCTCGGGCCCGGTGGTCTCGGCGTGGGCGAGCGGGTTGGCGAGGTTGCGGTACTGGTTCGGCTGGAACGCGCCGGGGATCTCTGCAGTCAGCCTGTCCGCGACCGAGTAGTAGGACTCAGGGTGCTCGGGCGGCACCGTCGTCGGGCACACCACCACCTCCGCGCCGTAGGCGCGGAGCAGCTGGCGCTTCTCCTCTGCGACCTTGTCGGGCACCGTGAAGACGCAGCGGTACCCGTGGATCGCGGCCACGACGGCCAGGCCGACGCCGGTGTTTCCCGAGGTGGGCTCCACGATGGTCCCGCCCCTCGTGAGCAGCCCCGCCCGCTCCGCGGCGTCGACCATCGCCCGGGCCGGGCGATCCTTGACGCTGCCGCCGGGGTTCAGGTGCTCGAGCTTCCCCAGCAGGTGGCAGGGGAGCTCACGACCGATCCGGTCCAGCCGCACGAGCGGCGTGTTGCCCACCAGGTCGAGCACGGTCTCCGCGGCGTCCATCGGCGGGCCCGGGTCTCGGACCGGATGGACGGACACCCCCTCGACCGCGGGCGCGTCGTCACTGAACAGGACCGTCGCGAACCCGGCGCGCCGAACCTCCTCGGCGACGCGCGCAGCGGGCGAGGGCACAGGCCCGCCCGGCTCCCCGAGGACGCCCACGAGGCCGAAGAGGACGCCCCGGAGCTCTTCCACGAGCAACTCTGGCGCGACCGCGGGGACGTGCACCACCCGCCGCGACCGGGCCTCGAGCACGAGAGGCGCGACCGCCGGCTCCACGACGACGAGGACGTCCACTCGCGGTGGCTGCACGCGCTCGATGATACCGAGGGCTCGGCTCGTGGAGCCTGCCCGCCTCAGCCCGCCTCAGCCCGCGGCGCAGCCCGCCTCAGCCCGCGGCGATGGCCCTGAGGAGGGCGACCGCCTCCACGGGACCCTGGACCACGACGTCGGCTCTCGCGATCACCTCAGGCGGGCTCTCCAAGTCGGCGACGGCCACGATGACGGTCGTCGCCCCGGCGCGCCCGAGGGCGGAGACCGCGTCGAAGGCGGGGACGTCGCCCACGTCGTCGCCGAAGCAGCCGACCACCGCGTGCCCCGTGCCGAGACGCAGCACGACGGTGCCCTTGTCCGCGGGGACCGGCGGCCGGAGCTCGATCGACATGCGACCGGGCTGCGCGACCAGCCCGGTCCGGGCGGCGGCGGCGGCGGCCGCGGCCCGCGCCGTCGCCGCCGCTCTCGGCGCCCGGCGCCAGTGCACCGTCACGGCGAGCCCCTTCGGCTCCACCTCGACGCCCGGAGGCAGGCCACGGAGCAGCGACGCCGTCGCGTCCCCCACCGCGTCGCGCCACTCCTCGGCGGCGGCGTCACGCCGGAGCCTGCCGTCGCCCCCGATCTCCTCCATCCCGTAGAGCCCGGCGAGGTGGACCCGCGGCGGGCGGCCGAGCGCCCCCTCGAGGTAGGCAACCGGGCGCCCCGAGACGACCGCCACGACGCCGAGCCGGTCCCCGAGCGCCGCGAGGAGCTCGGGAACCCCGAGAAGCGGCCGGGCGCCGACGGGGTCGGCGACGATCGGCGCGAGCGTGCCGTCGTAGTCCAAGAAGAGCGCCGCCTCTGCTGCACGGTCGCGCAGCGGGGCCACGCCGGACGGAACGGTCGCGCCACCGGCAGGAGCGGCCACGCCGTCAGCCCGCGCTGGCGGGGACCTTCGACGCGAGGTCGTCACCGGCCACCACCACCACGTCGGCGCCTGCGGTGTTGGCGACCGGCACGACGGGCCCGAAGGGCTGCACCGCGGAGGGCGAGATCCCGAGCGCCACTGCGATGGCGCGCGCAGCCCGCTGCTCGCCGGTCGCGTAGTAGAGGGACGACGTGGCGAGCGCTGTGGTGGCGGTTACCGGTGTGAGCGTCCCCCACCCGGCCGCGGCGAGCTTGCCCGAGTAGTAAGTGGCGATCCCGTTGGTCTGGCTCGCGTTCGCGACCAGCACCTTCACCGACGTGCTCGGCTGCGCACCCGGCGCGGTGGTGGTCGTCGTGGAGGTGCTCTTCGGCGATGTTCTCGGTGAGGTGGTCGAGGTGGTCGTGGTGGTCGTGGTGGTGGTGGTCGTGGTGGCGCTCGCCGACGGGTGGCGGCCCGCGCCGAGGGTGACGAGGTACGCGCCGAGCCCCACCGCGACAACCAGCACTGCGATCGCCCTCGTCGGCGACCAACCCGGTGGCCGCCCGCTTCGTCCTGGCGGATCGGGGCCCCGCGGCGTCGTCACCGGCTCAGCCTGCCAACGACCGGGTCCGCTTGCAAACGGGTCAACCGAGCCGGCGCCGCGCGACCTCGAAGCACGCCACCGCCGCCGCCACACCGGCGTTCAGGGACTCGAGGCCGCCGTGCTGGGGGATCTTGACGACCTCGTCGCAGCGCCTTCGCACGAGGGGTGCAAGACCCCGCTCCTCCCCGCCGACCACGAGCGCGACCGGGCCGGCCCCGATGTCGGCGTCGTAGATGGACCGCGCGGCGTCTGCCGCCAGCCCGAACGAGAAGAAGCCCAGCGAGGAGAGGCGCTCGAGCACAGAGGGGATGCCACCGACGAGCGCGAAGTCGAGGTGCTCGATGGCGCCGGCAGCCACCTTCGCGACCGTGGGCGTCAGGTGGGCTGACCGGTGCCGCGGGAGGACCACGCCGGTCACGCCCGCGCACTCCGCGCTCCGCAAGAGCGCACCCAGATTGCGCGGATCGGTCACGCCAGCGACCACCACGAGGAACGGCGAGCCGCGCCCCGGAACGGCAAGCTCGTCCACGCCCACCGGCTCGACCGCGCGGGCACGGGCGATCACGCCCTGGGGTGCCTCCGTGCGCGCGGACGCTTCGAGCCGAGCGCGCGAGACGTTCTCGACGCGCACACGCCGGCGGGCAGCGAGCTCCTCGATCTCGTCGAGCAGCGGCGAGGGGTCGAGGCCCTCTGCGATCCAGACCGATCGCACCGGACGCCGACCGGCGGCGAGCAGCTCGCGCACCGCGCGCCGACCCTCGATCACGTCACCGCCGAGACCCTCGCGTTCTCGTCCCGTCGACCTCGCCCCCGGGCGCTTCGACTGCCGCTCGGGCCGCCCCGCTCCGCGCGGCGAGCGCTCGGGCCGCCCCGCTCCGCGCGGCGAGCGCTCTGGCCGCCCCGCTCCGGGCGGCGTCATTCCCGCTCCACCAGCACCACGGCGAAGCACGCGATCCCCTCCGCCCGCCCGATTGCGCCCAGTCCTTCGCCTCGCGTGGCCTTCACCGACACGGGCGCATCGAGGATCGCCGAGAGAGCCTCGACCATCCCCGGCACGAAGGTGGCCAACCGCGGCCGTTCCGCCACCACGGTGCAATCCGCGTTCAGCACCTCGTAGCCCGCGCCGGCGACGAGCGCCACGACCTCAGCGAGGAGGAGCGTGCTGTCGGCGCCGGCGTACCGGGGGTCGGTGTCCGGGAAGTGCTGGCCGAGGTCCCCGAGCCCCGCCGCGCCGAGGAGCGCGTCGCAGAGCGCGTGCGCGAGGGCGTCCCCGTCGCTGTGGCCCGCGAGGCCCTCGGCGCCCTCCACCACGACGCCCCCCAGCACGAGCCGGCGCGACGGGTCCTCGGAGAAGCGGTGGACGTCGAAACCCTGCCCGACCCGCAACGTCACCACGCACCGCCACGTGCGAGATGCTCGAGGAGCTCGAGGTCCGACGGCACCGTCAGCTTCACGTTGTGGGGGTCGCCCGGGACGACGCGCACGGTGCCGCCGACGGCCTCGACGAGCGCCGCGTCGTCGGTCGCGTCGCCCCCGGCGGCGTGCGCCCGGCGCAGCACCGATGCGCGGAACGCCTGGGGGGTCTGCACCGCGACGATCGCGCTGCGGTCCACGGTGCCCGTGACGGTCGACCCGTCGGAGCCGACCCGCTTCAGCGTGTCGGAGACCGCGAGGCCGCAGACGACTCCGTCGACGTCCGAGCGCGAGAGCGGGGCCACGACCGCTGCGAACAGCGCCGGGGAGGCGAGCGGCCGCGCGGCGTCGTGGACCACCACGACCGCCGCGCCCGACGGGACGCACGCGAGGCCCTCGCGCACGGACCCCGAGCGCGTCTCGGCGCCGGCGACGACGACGTCGGCCCCGAGCGAGCGGGCGCGCGCCACGTCGCGTGCCGGCACGACCAGCACGACCCCGTCGGTGGCCCTGCGTGCGGCGGCGACGGACCACTCGATCACAGGGCGGCCCGCAAGGGGCTCGAACTGCTTCGGCCGCCCGAAACGCGAACCCGCTCCCCCCGCCACGACGATGGTCCACACACCCCGTGCACGTGTGCCGTCGGGGGCCGAGGCGTCAGGGGTGCGCACGCCAGCGCGTCGTTCGTCGTCGGTTACGGCAGTGCCTCGTTCAGTCGCTGCTCGGCGGTCTCCTCGTCGACGCCGAGCGCGAACGTGAGCTCGGACACGAGGATCTGGCGCGCCCGGCTCAGCATGCGCTTCTCGCCTGCGGAGAGGCCCTTGTCCTTGTCGCGGATCGACAGGTTCCGCACCACTTCGGCTACCTGATAGATGTCGCCGGAACGCAGCTTCTCGGAGTGGTTCTTGTACCGGCGGGACCAGTTGGTCGGCATGCGCGCTTCCTTCTTGCGAAGGACGGCGAAGACCTCCTCGACCTCTTCGTCGTTGATCACCTCGCGCAGCCCGACGCCGTCCGTGTTGTCCGCCGGGACCATCAGCGTCAGGTCACCGTACGCGAGGCGCAGCACCAGGTACTCGCGCTTCTGGCCGAAGGCCACCTTGGTCTCCCGCTTCTCCACGACGGCTGCGCCGTGGTGGGGGTACACGACCTTGTCACCGACCTCGAACACCGGACTCCTTGCACTTCTCGACGACGGGACACGGCATCACCGGGGCGGCGGCAGCTCCATGCTGCCGGCCCAGACGGGGACCGGCGGTCCACCATTGTACCGGATCGCGAGCGGGCGCCGCCCCCGGGCCGTCGGGGACGCACCCATTCAGGGGAGCCTGCGAGCGGCCAACTTGGCGCGTCACTCGTAGCGTTCGAGGATGCTCGCCTCGACCATCCTCGACAGGCCGTCCTTCACCGTCCGGGCCTTCGCCTCGCCGACCCCGCCCACCTTCTCCAGCTCGACGAGGGTCGCCTGCAGGATCTGCGGAAGGGTGACGAACCGCTCCACGATCCGCTCGATGATCGAGTCGGAGACCCGC
>JAJZMD010000036.1 GCA_021803085.1 Actinomycetes bacterium | reverse complement strand
GCCGGGACCGTCTACCAACGGGCCGTGCTCCAGACCGGTCGCCGCATACGCGTCCGCGAGGTCCTCTCGCGCCAATGAGAGCCGGCACCACGCGGTTGTGAGGCCAACTGGTCCCGGCGCGAGCAGCTGCAGGGTTCGCTCGGCCGAACGAGCACAGGCACGACACCGAGCACGGTGTATGACACCTTCCGGCTCGCGACCAGCGAGCGGATGTCCAGAGCTCGCCTGTACCTGAACCGCCTCGCTACAGATCGCCCGTCATTGTCGTTACGACCGATTGGCTCACCGCCTGCGGACCACCCAAGATGGTCAGGGACGTGACCCGGTTACCCGCGTCCCCATCGATCCCGTTGCGTCCTGCTTCGGACAGGAACGCGGAGAGGTACGGCCCGACCGTCGTCGGGTTCTCGCAGAGGAGCAGCGGCTCGGGCTGGTGCGTGTGTGCCCGCCCACCGCCCGCGGCCACGATCGCTCCAGCCAGCCCGTCGGTGAAGTAGTCCCCTCTTGCGACAGCCACGGCGCCGTTGCCGGTCCATCCCGCGCCCAGATGGCCCGACTTCGACGCCATCTCGAAATCCGCCAGCTGAACGGCGGTGTCCGTTGCATCCTGCCCCCCGATCCGCAGCACCGACACGCCGAGTGACTCGAGGGACGACACGACCCTGTCAGTGATTGCGAGCGGTCCGCCCATGACCAGGATCTGCTCGATCCCGAGGTTGGTGATCACCGAGGCAACCTGCGGCGACAACGCGGTGGGGGTGGTGAGCAAGATCGGGAGCCTGTCGGAAAAGGACAGCACGCTCGCGGATTCGGCGTCCTGGAAGGTGCTACCGGTGGCAACGATCGCCGTCGAAAGTGTCGATGACGTCCCAGGCGCCCGTGACGCATTCCCTGACGTGTCGTTGTACCTGCCGGTGCCGCCTGTCCGATCGGTGCCAACGTACGCCCCCGCGACGTCCAGCGATCCCACGTTGCTCGCAGCCGGATACTCGGCGACCCACTGCGCGGTGTCGTACTCGGTGGCGCCGGCGATGCGAACCACCTCGATGTGCACGGGTCCGTTCGATGTCAACAGCGTGGTACCACCGCAATTGTATGCAAGAGTGGACTCCAGCTCGTTGGCCACCGCGGGGCTCACCGCGAGCGGCCCACCGACGATGTAAACCTCGGTGATGCCCTCGAGCCGGATCGCGTTGATGGCCACGGCCGACAAGAAGGCGGTGGGAGTGAGGAGCTCGCCGGTGCCGAGCGAGCTGGCCAGATAGGCACTCGTGAGCGCGTCGGCGAAGTGAGCGTCTGTCGCGAGCACCACTGGGCGCGCGCCGGGTCGTCCCGGACAGTCTGTGCCCTGTGCATTGAACTGGTTCTCCAGCTCCGCGGCTGCCGTCGCGTCGGATGTCGCCCCATAGATGCGGTTCACGGGTGTGCTGACGACCGTGAACGCAGTCGCCGACCCGATGACAACCGAGTCGCCTGCGCACGACGCGCTGGCTCCGTGCGTGACGGTGACCGCGTTCGGGCCTGGCCTTGTGCCGGCATCGACTGCGAGCCCCGAGACGGTGTACTCACCTGCGCTCGTCGATGCCCGTGTCACCCGGAACGCGGCAGTCGGCGCGGCTGTGCCAAGTTCCCCCTGGTAGAGGACCGACGTGCTCGCCAGCCCGTTGCCTGCCGAGACGGTCACCGATGCCGCCGTAGTCGTGTTGAAGGTCGCGTTCGAGAGCGTCAGGCAGACGTACCCAACCGGAACGTGCTCCCCTGGCGACTCGATGATGTGCACCGGGCTGATCTGGGTGTCATAGGCATCCGGCGGAACCGAGACAGGGGGTGTGTCTGCCTTCAGGGTCAGTGGAGTCGATGTCTTCGTCTTTGTCGGTGTCTTTGTCGGTGTCTTTGTCGGTGTACTCGTCGGTGTACTCGTCGGTGTCTTCGTCTTTGTCTTTGTCGGTGTACTCGTCGGTGTTCCTGAGGCAGTCGGTGTCACCTCGATGATCGCGTTCGACGCGCTTCCCGTGGACACGGTCGACGGAGTCGCAGAGAACGCCGCGGTTACGATCACACCCCCGGTCCCAGTTGCCGTCGCTGTTGATCCGACGGAGTAATGCACGCCAGTGATCGCGACCTGCACCGTCGTTCGCGTGGACGTGTCGAAATAGACAGTGTTCTCGAAGTTCACCTTCAGCACATCGGGCTGCAGTGCCGAGCAAGTACCCGCGCTCGCAATAGACAGCGCGAGAGATGGAGCCGCACTCACTCCGCTCCCGGTCTGCACCGTCGCTGCTGGCGTGCCGACGAAGTAGAGATAGCCGTTTCCCACACAGTTCACGCCTGAGGGCGGAGAAACTGCGATCGTCAGCACCGAGCCGGCGGCCCAACCGGTTCCTGCTGTGATGTCGCCCGACATGCTCAGTGCCCATGTCCCAGCAGATCCGGCACTTTCCCCAGTGCTCAATGGGGGTTGGCTGCTCGACGTGAGCGTGATCGTGGGCGCCTTTGGAGGTGTCTGCACGACCACGCCGTCTCTTACGGTCGGGGGTGTGAAGGTCACACCTGTCAACCGTGGTTTGACGGTAACATTTCCTGCTGCATTTGAAGGTGAGACTTTGATTTGCGTCACTTTGATAGTGACTTGGGTGTTCGCATACTTCTTGCCGAGCACCATATCAAGAACGGATCCAGAGGAACCCACTGTCGATACGGTCACTGTCTGCGGAGAGATATCGTAAGTATCCCAATCAATGTGACCGGTACCCGATGACGGCGAGAGGTTGAGCGCGAGCGTCGCGCCTGATGTCAGCGACAATGCGGCACTCAGCGTGATCGTGAGTGGGCCCGCTGTCACACCCGTGCCCGTCGACGGGACCGGGAGCGGGTCTGTCGCCGAGATCGCCGCCGTCGGTGCGGTTGCCGCACCGGCCGGAGCCAGCCCGTCGACGAAGTTGCCGGGCAGCACGACGACTGCCGCCGCGGACAGCGCGACCAGAATTACGGCGCGACGGAGCGCGAGAAGGCGTACCATCAATCCCCCTTGTCTTGCGACGCTTCCCCTACGAGGCGTCCCCCTTGTACGCGGGCCCGATGACTGCTCGGACCTGCGCGGCCGCGCTCCCCAGCGGTTGTTGCGACCATAGCGCACATTTCTGTCGCTTGTCACATCCGAGGTGGCGCGCACCATCCCAGCTCCTTCTGCCGCACTACCCTCGCCTTGTGGCGCAGACCCGCCGCCGAAGCCATGCCGACGAGCGGAGGCGAGTCGCAGCCGTGCTCATCGCACCGGGTGCCGGAGGGAGCGCCGGCAGCCCGGCGCTCACGGCCCTCGCGGATGCCATCGCGGTGACCGGCGTCACGGTCGAGAGGATGGACTTCCCGTACCGTCTCGCCGGTCGCCGACGTCCCGACGCGCCTGCGGTCCTCGAGGCGAGCGTCCGCGACCGGGCGGTGGCCGTTGCGAAGAGGCTGGGGGTGGGTACCGAAGAGCTGGTGCTCGGCGGAAGATCCATGGGTGGAAGGATCTGCTCCCAGGTCGTGGCGGGCGGACTCCCCTCAGCGGGTCTTGCAATGGTGAGCTACCCGCTGCACCCGCCCGGCCGGCCGGAGCGACACCGCACCTCCCACTTTCCGGTGCTCGACGTACCGTGTCTCTTCGTCTCGGGCAGCCACGACGCGTTCGGCTCTCCTGCAGAGCTTCTGGAGGCGGCGGAAGTGATCCCTGGGCCCGTGAGCCATGTCTGGCTCGAGGGAGGAGACCACGGGCTCGGCAAGCACGCCTCCGACGCCGGCAGAGCCGTCGCTCGGTGGCTGATCGAAACCTTCGCGGTCCCCCTCGCCAGCTGACATCGCTAGGGGCACCAAGCTCCTCTCGGTCAGCCAGCGTTGCCCGCTGCCCCAACGTGGGCGAGCACACCGACCTTGCTACAACGCCAGTCCACTGGAGAGCCGTTCGGGGTCGAGAACGTGCTCGACCCCGACCGAGTCGCCGTCCATCTGCACGGACTCACGGACCGATCCCGCCTCGAGTGTCGAGAGGGCGGTCGCCCGTGCGGGTGCTCGTGCCCGCACATCGGCCGAGATCGGTGCAGGTCTCCTGCCTTTCACGCCCATGATCACCATCGCGAGCACGACGAGCCCTCCACCGGCGATGACGGCCCGTCCCAGGTGCTCCCCCGCCGCCCACGCGAAGAGCGCGGCGAAGACGGGCTCCGTGGTGAACACCACCGACGCCGAGGTCGCCGAGAGATGCGACTGGGCCCAGGTCTGAACAACGAACGCGAAGGCGGTCGCGGCGACGGCCGTCAGCAGCACGGCGCCCCAGAGGTCGGGCGTCGAGGGAACCCGCACCCCGCTCGGCGCAGCGGCGGCGAGGGTCACCGCTCCGACGGTCAACAGCTGCACCGTGGCGAGGCCGTACGCGTCTTTCACGGTCGCCCTCCACTCCAGGCCCACGATCTGCAGCGCGAAGAGCGCCGCGGACACGACCGTCAGCTCCTCCCCGATCCCGAGTGGGACGCCCCGGAACGTCAGCACCGCCAGACCCATGATGGCCGCCAACACCGCGGCCCAGGTCCACCCGCTGGGCCTGCTGCGCAGGAGCGCCCACCCCAGGACGGGCGTGAACACGACCTGCAGCCCGGTGAGGAACCCCGACACCGCAGCAGGCGTGTACCTGAGGCCGTACGTCTGGGTCAGGTAGCCGGCGGCGAGAGCAAGCCCGAGCAGCACCCCGCTGCGCCAGCCGCGGCGCCCGAGTCTCACGAGCGCCCGGGGACGCGCGGCACTGAGCAGAATGCCCGCGAAGATGAAACGCCAAGCCAAGAAGTCGAGCACCGACGTCTCCGTGATCGCCTGCTTCACGACCACGAAGGTCGAGCCCCAGATGGCGGAGGCGAGAAGGAGGAGCAGGGCGGCAACGAGCCTCGGCCGCCGGCGCAGTTCGTTTACCACCTTCCCTCCTCCAAGTCTCGAGCCCACGGACCGGCACCCACCCGGGTGTAGTGCAGTATTCTGCAATGCAGTATATTGCACCACATGCGGTCCCGACGCGGGCAGCACGGGAGGGAGCACGGTCGATCGCTAGACCGCGACCAGCTGCCGGAGGGCCGCCTGTTCCAAGCGATCGGCTCCAGGGTGAGGGCGCACCGGCTCGACCAGCACCTCACTCTCGACGAGCTGAGCACTCGATCCGGCGTCAGCCGGAGGATGATCACGATGCTCGAGGCAGGGGAGACGAACGCGAGCATCGGGACCCTCGACAAGCTCGCCCGCGCGCTCGGGCTCGACTTCGCGACGTTGGCAGCTGTCCGCCCAGTTCCTTCGCTGGTCCCAGAGACGATCCATGCGGTCGCACCGACCTGGGAGGACGGCGCAGGCAGCACCGCGCACCTCCTGGACTCTCGCTCTGGAGCACGGGTGGTGGAATTCTGGCGGTGGGAGCTCGTCGGAGGTGCGCGCTACGACGCTGAGGCAGATCCCCCCGGGAGCGAAGAGCTCCTTCTCGTCCATGCTGGGCGCCTCGTGGTGGAGGTCGGTGGCGGGCGGCATGTCCTCAGGGCGGGAGACCACCTGCGGTTGCCTACGGACGCTCCGTACGCGTACGTGAACCCCGGTCGAAGGGTGGTGCGGTTCGAGCGCGTCTTGGCCCTCCCTGACACGTCGCGATGATCGGGCAGCCGAGCATCTCGCCTTGGACGACACAGCCCCCCGCCCCCACAGCCCCCCGCCCCCACAGCCCCCACAGCCCATGGCATCAGGCGTCGCGACAGCCGGTAGCGTGGGGACGTGAGTCACCGGTCACGAATCGCCAACGTTCCCGTTCGAGCGGCCACCGGAGCATTCATCTTGAACTCCGGGATCTCCAAGCTCCTGGCCGACAAGGAGACCCACGACCGGCTGCACGGCTTCGCTTCCGGCTCGTACCCGGTGCTCGAGAAGGTGCCCCCAGGGCAATTCGGCAAAGCGCTCGGAGCTGCAGAGATCGCTCTTGGGGGCACGTTGCTGGCGCCGATCGCCATCGGTGACGGACTTGCAGGGTTCGTGCTCTTTGCGTTCTCGGGCGGCCTGCTCCGCCTCTACATGAAGACGCCGGGTCTTCGGCAGGAGGGGAGCGTGCGTCCGACCCGCGACGGTACCGCCATCGCGAAGGACGTCTGGCTGGCCGGCATCGGACTGACCCTGATGGCGAGCTCGGTCGGTTCGCGATGGACGGCGCGCCAGATGAAGAAGCGCCGTGCCCACCACATGGACGCGACGACCGGCTGCTGACCTCGCTCGCACCGACGGTGAACAGCCGCAGACCGCCAACGGGAAGCAGCGCAAGAGTTCATCGCGGGGTCATCTTCGTGTAGCGCTTGCTTCGCGGTCCGTTCACTTCCCTTCCTTACGGTTGGCTTCGATGGGTCGGCAAGCCTTGGGCAGCGTGGGCGGGCTCGGCAGGGCCACGCCGGGTTGGACGGGGCGCGACCGCATCTTTCCCGCGCCCGCTCCCGTCGACGTGGTTCCGCTGCCGAGGGCGCGACGGACGGCCACCAAGCTCGCGCGGGTGTGGATCCGCCTGCGCCAGGAGGCGGCGTCGGGGGAGCTCTCCCCCCGCTCCCCGACCCCGCCTCCACCTTCCGATCCACGCCTCGCGCACCCCTCGTGCCCGTCGTACCGGGTCAGGTCCGGACGCTCGCACCTGTACGTCGTCCGACCGCCCGACGACGCGGCATGAGCGTTCCACCTCCGCCGACCGCGCTCGTGGCGCCGCACCCCGCGACAGTTCCCGTTCCGGCTGGCGATCACCCCCGGCCTGTTCCGGGGCGAAGCCGGCGCCCGGTGGTCCTCGTCGTCGACGACGAGGACTCTTACCGCCAGGCCCTCACATCGGGGCTTGCGCGGGAGGGCTTCACCGTCGAGCTCGCGGCCGACGGCCACGAAGCGCTCAGGCTCTTCCACCGCGTCCGTCCGGACCTGGTCCTGCTGGACGTCATGCTCCCCGACCAGTCCGGCGTCGAGCTCTGCCAGCGGATGCGGGCGCTGGCACCGGTCCCGATCATCATGGTGACCGCGAGAGACTCCGAGGTCGACGTCGTCGTCGGCCTCGAGGTGGGGGCCGCGGACTACATCGCGAAGCCGTTCCGCCTGAGGGAGCTGGTCGCCCGCATGCGGGCGGTGCTCCGTCGCGGTGCTCCCGCACCCGTCTTGCAGGACGAGGTGCTCGTCCAAGGTCCCGTCCGTCTCGACGCCGCACGCCGGGAGGTGACGGTCGGCGGGCGCAGCGTCGAGCTCTCCCGGAAGGAATTCGACCTCTTGGCGCTGCTCATGGCGCAACCTGGCCAGGTCGTGACTCGCGACTGGTGCATCAACCGGCTCTGGTGGGACCAGGATCTGGCAGATTCCCGCACCCTCGACACCCACGTGAAGCGGCTGCGACGGAAGATCGAGCCCGATCCCGCGCACCCCCGCCACCTCATCACCGTGCGCGGAGTGGGCTTTCGCTTCCAGTCCTGAGCCTCGCCGGCTTCCAACGCCGCGCGGTGAACAGCGGGCGCGCGGCAGCCTCTACAGCCGCTGCAGGTTGTCGAAACGGGCGTACTGGCCGAGGAAGGCCAGATGCGCGGAACCGGTTGGCCCGTTCCGGTGCTTGGCCACGATGATCTCGGCGAGGCCCCGGCGGTCGATGGGCGTCTCTGAATCGTAGAGCTCCTCACGGAAGATGAAGAGCACGACATCAGCATCCTGCTCCAATGAGTTGTGCGCAACAACGCCATTGGCAATGAAATTGTGCGTCCCCTCCACGGTCGCGTCGAAGGTCGGCTGCACGCCGGCGGGGGAGATCTCGACCACCTCGTCCCAGATCACGTCCGGCTCCGCTCGCAAGCGGGAACCTGCCTCGAGAAGGTCGACCCCACCGCGCCCCCGCCACTCCGCCGGACGCCTGCCAGACCGCGCGACCCGCATCCCGCCGGCGGTCCCGTGACGCGCTGCGACAGGCCCGCTCGCTCTCGGTGTCGCCGGCACGGACGACCACTCACCGCTGCGACGGGGGACTGCGAGGTGCTCGCCGATGGCGATCTGGTCCAAGCGTCGCCACCCGTCGACGGAACGGAACTTGTGGTTGGCCGTGGCTTCCACCTCGCACCCAGCTCGTGAGCGGAGCCGGTACACGAGCTTGCGCCCCGACGGAAAAGCGCGTACGAGCCGGCGCGGGACGAGCTCCCACGTTCGTTCGTCGAGCGACCAGACGAGCGGCTGCTCCTGGGTGAGCACCAGCTCCCCGAGGGTGACCTCCCCACCAGCATCCGCCCGCCAAAGCCGCGTAGAAGCAGGCATGCACCCCGACTCACGCAGGTCCGACAGCATCGGCCGCTTGTCCTGCCGAGCTTCGAGGTTCCGCGAGAGCTGCGAGAGCGCGACGACCGGGCACTCCAGCTCGCGAGCGAGGATCTTGAGCCCTCGACTGATCTCGGACACCTCGACCTGGCGGTTCTCCGCCTTGCTCCGCCCGGTCATCAGCTGCAGGTAGTCCACCACCACGAGCCCGAGATCCCCTTCGCTCTTCTTGAGCCTCCGGGCGCGTGCCCGGATGTCCATGACAGTCAGGCGAGGGTTCTCGTCGATGAAGATCGTCGATTCGCTGAGCCGGCTCACTGCGGCACCGACCTTCGCCCAGTCGCCATCGTGGAGGTGCCCCGTGCGCATCTTCTGCGAGTCGACTCGGGCTTCGGAGGCGAGCAGCCGCTGCGTGAGCTCGAGATGGCCCATCTCCAACGAGAAGAGCAGGGCCGGACGACGCAGCACCGTGCCGACGTGAGCGAGCATCCCGAGCGCGAAGCTCGTCTTCCCCATGGCGGGCCTTGCTCCGACGATCGTGAGGCTCGCGGGCTGCAGACCTGCGAGAACATCGTCGAGCTCGCTGTAGCCCGTCGCGACACCCGTGATGCGCGTGCTCCGGTGGGAGAGCTCCTCGATCCGATCGAGGCTCGGTCCGATCAAGTTCCGAAGCGCCTCGACCGAGTCGGCCGTGCGCCGCTCCGAGAGATCGAAGACGAGTCGCTCCGCCTCGTCGATCGTGGCTGTCACGTCCTCAGGCACCGCGTAGCCCAGCTCCGCAAGTTCGCCAGCGACGCCGATCAACCTCCGTAGGAGGGCGTGCTCCTCCACGATGCGTGCGTAGTGCCCCGCATTGGCGAGGGAGGGGGTGTTCACCTGCAACGACACGAGGGCGGTGGTGTCGCCGACCTGCTCGAGGAGCCCTCGTCGTCTCAGCTCGTCGGCGACGGTGACCGCATCGGCGGGCTCGCCGGCCTCGAACAAAGACAGGACAGCGGAGAAGATGTGCCCGTGCGCCGGCTTGTAGAAGTCGCTCGACGAACAGGTCTCGATTGCCACGGCCACCGCGTCGTTCGAGAGGAGCATCGCTCCGAGCAGGGACTCCTCGGCGTCCAGGTCGTGTGGAGGGACCCGAGGCTGCCGTCCGCCCGTTGCTACCAGACCGGCGCCGTCCGCCCCTGCGGGGGGCTCACCCACGCGGTTCGTCGGGATTCCCGTGCGCCGGTGGCGGGGGCGTTCGTCATCAAGGGCTTGGACCATGGCCTCCCTACCTTGTGCGAACCGGCCTGTTGATGTGAAGGGCCGAAACCTGGGGATTTCGGGGGCAAAATCCCTGGACAACCCTGTGAACATTGCTGTGGAAAAACAGGGCCGCCTGTGGACGGAGGGGCACGCTCGTGAGCACCCCGTCATGGTGCAGCGCAGTTGTGACACCGCACGTGGACTCGGAAGGGCTGGATGCGCGGCGGGCGGCTCGCAGCAGCGGCCGGGGTCAGTCGCCCGGGGTCAGTCGCCTGGGGTCAGTCGGCCGCGACGACCTCGACCATGACCGGCGTCGCGACGTCCGCGAACAGCTGGACCACCACCTCGTAGGTGCCCGTCGCCTTGATCGTCTCACCGAGCGCGACGGCATGGCGATCGAGCTCGACGCCCTTCTGCTCGCGAGCTGCGTCGACGATCTCGACCGCGCCCACTGAGCCGAAGAGCCTGCCGGTCGAGCCAGCCCGAGCGCTCACTCGCAGCGTGACGCCAGCCAACACCCTCGCCTTTGCCTCCGCCGCCTGGCGGTCGCTCGCCTCGCGCAAGTCGCGGGCGCGGCGCATCGACGTCGCCTGCGCCTGGATCCCCGGAGTGGCCATCAGACCGAGACCCCCCGGAATGAGGAAGTTCCGCGCGTAGCCGTCCGCGACGTCGACGATGTCGCCGCGGCGTCCGATACCGTCCACGTCGCCGCGAAGAAGGACCTTCATCGCTCCTCCCCGGCCCCAAGAGCCGCGGCTTCCTCGTTGGGCCGCGACTGCGATGCCGCCGCAGCCACCTCGGGTCCCTCCGACTCGGGTCCCTCCGACTCGGGACCCTCCGACTCGGGACCCTCCGACTCGGGACCCTCCGACTCCTCCGGCCCGTCGACCTCTGCGGCCGCCCCCGCTCGTCGGGCTCCTCCGGCGCCCACTCCTCCTCGCTCTTCCCGGCCGCGCTCGCCATCGTGCGGCATGCCTGGCACGCGTTCGCCGCGCTCGCGGCCGCCCCGCGCTCCCGGACGCTCCGTGACCGTGCGCTGGGTGTAGGGCAGCAGGACGAGCTCGCGAGCGGTCTTGATCGCCTCGGCGACGTCTCGCTGGTGCTGCGCACAGTTCCCAGTGACGCGGCGCGACCGGATCTTGCCGCGGTCGCTCATGAACTTCCGAAGGAGTGGAACGTCTTTGTAGTCGACCCAGTCGAGGCCGTCGCGACACAGCGCGCAGGGCTTCTTCTTGATCCTGCGGTTGAGGTCCTTGGGGGCGCGTCGGGGGGTCCCGCCGCGGTAGTTGCTGCGTGCCATCAGAAGGGCTCCTCGTCGTAGCCGAACCCGGCGGTGTCTTCCTGTCGGGGCGCGGGCGCCTGCCGCCCGCCGCCGCGAGGCCCGTCAGAGGGCCCTCGCCGCTCGTTCTTCGTGACCTGTGCCGTTGCCCACCGCAACGACGGCCCGATCTCGTCAGCGACTACCTCGATCTTCGACCGACGGTCGCCGTCGGGCGTCTCCCAGGAACGTTGCTCGAGCCGCCCACACACCACCACCCGGGCGCCGCGCGTGAGGCTTTCGCTGACGTTCTCCGCCATCTCTCGCCAGCACACGACGTCGATGAAGCTCGTCTGCTCCTCCCACTCTTGGGTCTGTCGGTTCTGCCAGCGCCGGTTCACCGCCAGACCGAACGAGGCCGTGGGCTGGCCGGTGTTCGTGAAGCGCAACTCGGGGTCTCTCGTCACGTTCCCGACGAGGGTCACGCTGTTGTCCGGCATCGTCTCTTCCTCCTCGTTCCTCTCCGTGGCATGTCGTCGCGTCCGGAGGATCAGCCCGCCGCCGGCGCAGGAGCGTCCGCCGCGGTGCCCGACGACACCCCGTCTTCGGCCGCCTGCCGGCTCTCATCTTGGCCGGTGGTCGTGCGCGCCGCCTCGGGACCCCGGCCCGCGCCGTCCCCTCGCGGGCCCCGACCAACGTGTCCGCGCGACGACGGACCGCGTGCGCCCGGTCTCCCCGGCCCGGCCGCGCCTGAGGCCAGGCGAGCGGCGACCCGGTCGGGAAGCCGGACAACCTTGAAACGCAGCACCTCGTCGGCAAGCCTGAGCAGGCGGTCGATCTCAGCCACCGTCCGCGGCTCGCCCGAGAGCTCCACCAAGACGTAGTAGCCCTCCCGGCGGTGCCTCACCTCGTACGCGAAGGGCCGGCGTCCCCACCGGTCGACATGACCTGGAGCGCCGTCGCTCGCGCGGATCGTCTCGAGGAGGCGGTCGATGACCGCCTGGATCGCCGGCGGCTCGGCGCCGACGTCGAAGATCACCATGACTTCGTAGGGCCGCATCTGCGGCTCACCTCCCTCCGGACCGGGTACGGGTCGCACCCGGGCCCCGACGCACCGGGGCAGGGCTCATATCTCGCGGCCGCAGCGGCGTTCCCGCCTGCCTGAGGCTCGGCGACAGCGTAGCCGACAGCCGGGCCCCGTCTGGATGCGTGCCTGACGTCGCCCTGGTGGCCGCGGCGAGAGCCACCGCCGAGCAGCCGCCGCATGAGCTCGCATTACAAAGGGCGAGACCCCTGACCGAGATCGAGCTTGTGCGGGACGTGGTAGCTCTCCTCGTCACTGGGGAACGCGCCGGACCGGACGTCCGAGGCGTACGCTGCGATGGCCGCCGTGGCGGCGTCCGCCAGGTGCGCGTACTGCCGCGCGAACTTCGGCACGGGACCTGCGCCCAGCCCGAGCAGGTCGTGGAAGACGAGGACCTGCCCGTCGCAGCCCGGACCCGCGCCGATGCCGATCGTGGGGATCGCGAGCTCGTCGGTGACCCGTGCCGCCACCACGTCCGGCACACCTTCCAGCACCAGCGCGAAGCACCCTGCGCTTTCGAGCGCGTGCGCGGCAGCCATGAGCGCGTGCGCGCCATCGGTGTCGCGTGCCTGCACCCGGTAGCCACCCATCGGCAGCACCGACTGTGGCGTGAGCCCCAGGTGGCCCATCACAGGGATCTCCGCGTGCACGACCGCCTCCACGACGGCCACCCGTGGAAGGCCCCCCTCGAGCTTGACCGCTCCGGCTCCGGCGCGCACGAGGGCGGCGGCGTTTGCGACGGCGCTCTCGACCGAGAGGTGGTAGCTCATCCAGGGCATGTCGCCGACAACGAGGGCAGCCGGGCGGGCCCGCGCGACCGCCGCCACGTGGCGCACCATGTCGTCGACGGTCACGTGCAGCGTGTCGGTGTAGCCGAGGACGTTGTTCGCGACCGAGTCCCCGACGAGGATCACGTCGACTCCTCCTGCGTCGGCGACCCTCGCCCCTGGCTCGTCGTAGGCGGTCAGCATCACGACGGGCTCCGCGCCTGTTCGGCGCTTTCGCGCCCGGAGCATCGGCACCGTGGTCGGTCCGCGGGGTTGTCCCCGCCGGATGGGGGTAGGGCTGTCCATTGCATGCCCTCCTGGAAAATATGGGGTTCTGTCGTGCAGCTCGGTGCTGCGCCCAGCGGGTGCCGCCGCGTGCGGCGTGCGGCCCTGCCGTGCTCAGCCGACGCTATACCCCCGGCTCGCCCGCCCGCTCGTGCATACCGCACCCTTCGTGGTGGCGCCGCCGTCGCCTCTCGCGCCGCTGTCGGTCACCTGCGCCGCTTCGCCGCTGTCGCTCACCTGCGCTCGCGCCTGCCGGCTCCCCCCGCGCGAGCGCCCTGGCCGCCTGCGGGGTATTTCCGCAACAAGTGGTGCCACGCGCAGCTCCGGCAGACCTCGACGTCGTAGCACAGCACCGGATCGCTGCGTCGTCGCAGGCGCTCGAGCTCGGCGGCTGAGCCGGGGCACCTCCCGCCCGCGGGGAGCCCCGCACCGAAGACGTACGTCACGAGAACCGTGCGCTCCACGCCGCAGATCGGGCAGTCGTCCCCGAGCGGGCGGCCGACGTTGCGCGCGGCACGCATCAGCTCCGGGTGGGCGTCGCGTACGTCCTCGGCGCCGATCCTGCCCCGGCGGAACTCCCGGATCACCGCGTCGCGCACGAGCCGGTAGTCGACACGGGCCTCGTGCACGGGCTCCTCGACACGCCGGGAGGCGCCCGGGCCCGAACGCAAGGTCACCCCCAGAGGCTACCCCCGCCCCAGGCGGCCCCGGCCGGACCTCGGACCTGCACCCCGCCCCAGGCGGCCCCGGCCGGACCTCGGACCTGCGCCCCGCCCCAGGCGGCCCCGGCCGCCCGGACGGCCCCCCCGCCGACAGGCGCGCGCTTCGCTATATCGCCTCGATATAGCGATAGAGTCACTGCCGAATATGTTGGACCT
Source organism: Actinomycetes bacterium (assembly GCA_021803085.1). GTDB lineage: Bacteria > Actinomycetota > Acidimicrobiia > Acidimicrobiales > RAAP-2 > JAJYVT01. The sequence continues at coordinate 36,270 of JAJZMD010000036.1, read as the reverse complement.
GGCAATCCTCGGGCTGCTCGAAGAGCGCGGCGACCTGCACGGCTACGAGATCCGGCGACAGCTGCGGGGCGGGCTCGGGCTTCTGGCGAACGTCTCGTTCGGCTCCCTCTACCCTGCGCTGGCGAGGCTCGAGGCCGCGGGCGCCGTCGAGGCCGTCGCGGCCGTCGAGGCCCCCGGCGCTCCGGAGGCCTCGCTCGAGCCGGTCCCGCCGACCGGCTCGCTCTCTGGAGAGCTGGCGGTGCTCCGCGCACGGCGGCACGCCACGAAGCGCCCGCGGGGACGCCGCTCGCGCAAGGTCTACCGCATCACCGACCCGGGCCGGGCGCTCTTCGCGGACCTCCTCGCGGGGCCGGGCGCGGTCGACGACCAGCGGAGCTTCGGGCTCCGTCTCGCCTTCGCTCGGCACATGCCGTCTCCCGCGCGCATCGCGCTGCTCGAGCGTCGCAGGAGCCAGCTCGCCGAGCGACTCGCCGAGGTCCGCGCCGCGGGTGACGACCGCACGCTCGACGTCTACGCGCGCTCGGTCGTCGAGCACGCGGCAGACGCGCTCGTGAACGACGTCCGGTGGCTCGACCGCCTGCTCGAGGCGGAGCGGGCGGCGGGCGCCGCCGCTCATGCGACCAGCCACGTCGCCGGATGACGGGGCCCGCGCTTGCGACCTCGAATCACCTCGGCACTCAGCACTGAGAAGGAAGAACAGGGAGGAGACGACCGATGAGCAGCGTCCGAGTCGCCATCGCCGGCGTGGGCAACTGCGCCAGCTCGCTCGTGCAGGGCATCGCGTACTACCGGGACGCCGCGGAAGACGACCTGGTCCCCGGGCTCATGCACGTCGTGCTCGGCGGCTACCACGTCCGGGATCTGGTGCCGGTCGTCGCGTTCGACGTCGATGCGTCGAAGGTGGGCATGGACCTCGGAAAGGCGATCTTCACGGGGCAGAACAACACGATGCGCTTCGCGGAGGTCGGCGATCTCGGCGTGACCGTCCAGCGCGGCCCGACCCTCGACGGCCTCGGTCGCTACTACCGCGAGGTGGTCGAAGAATCGCCCGCGCGGCCCGTCGACGTCGCGGCGGCTCTACGCGAGGCGGAGGCCGACGTGCTGGTTGCGTACCTGCCGGTCGGGTCGGAGCAGGCGCAGACGCACTACGCGCAAGCCTGTCTCGATGCGAAGGTCGCTTTCGTGAACGCGATCCCCGTGTTCATCGCGTCTGACCCCACCTGGGCGCGCCGCTTCTCTGCGGCAGGCGTGCCCGTCGTGGGAGACGACATCAAGAGCCAGGTCGGTTCCACCATCGTTCACCGGGTGCTCACGCGGCTCTTCGAGGACCGGGGGCTCGTGCTCGACCGCACGTACCAGCTGAACGTGGGAGGGAACATGGACTTCCGGAACATGCTCGAGCGGGACCGTCTCGAGTCGAAGAGGGTGTCGAAGACCCAGGCCGTCACGAGCCAGATCGAGCACACCGTGCTCCCTGCCGACGACGTCCACATCGGGCCCTCAGACCACGTGCCGTGGCTCGCGGACCGCAAGTGGGCGTACATCCGAATGGAGGGCCGGAACTTCGGCGACGTCCCGCTGAACCTGGAGCTCAAGCTCGAGGTCTGGGACTCGCCGAACTCCGCCGGCGTGATCATCGACGCCGTGCGCTGCGCCAAGCTCGCCCTCGACCGGGGCATCGGCGGCCCGCTCGTCGGCCCCTCGTCCTACTTCATGAAGTCGCCGCCGGTCCAGTACCACGATGACGATGCCCGGAAACTGGTCGAGGCGTTCGCCGCGGGCGATCCCGGCCCCCGTTGGCCGGCGGACTGACCCGAGACCTCAGACCCTGCTGCCCCGGTCGGCCCACCACCGGTCGAGCCGGTGACCGGCCTCCTCCTCTCCGAGCGGACCCTCGTCGAGCCTGAGCTCCAACAGGTACGCGAGCGCCTCGCCGACGACTGGGCCAGGCGGGACCCCGAGGCGTGCCATCACCTGTGTCCCGTTCAGGTCCGGACGGATCGCGTCGAGCTCTTCCTTCTTGCGCAGCTCCGCCATCCGGCGCTCGAGCTCGTCCATGCGGCGGGACAGTGCACGCGCCTTTGCCTCGTTGCGCGTCGTGCAGTCGGCGCGCGTGAGCTCGTTGAGGCGACCCAGTAGCACACCCGCGTCACGCACGTAGCGACGGACGGCGCGGTCGCTCCACCCAAGCCGGTAGGTGTGGAAGCGGAGGTGCAGCTCGACGAGCTCAGCCACCAGGTCGGCGAGGTCCTTCGGATAGCGCAGCGCCTCCATGCGCTGGCGGGTCATCCGCGCCCCCACGACGTCGTGATGATGAAACGTGACGCCCTCGGGACCGATCGCTCTGGTGCGCGGCTTACCCACGTCGTGGAAGAGCGCCGCGAGCCGGAGCGGAAGATCCGGGGACGTCTTGTCGACGACGGCGAGGGTATGGGCGAGCACGTCCTTGTGGCGGTGGACCGGGTCCTGCTCGAGGCGGAGGGCTGGTAGCTCCGGCAGGAACTCGTCCGCGAGACCGGTCTCCACCGCGAAGCGCAGCGCCCGGGACGGCGCGGGAGCGGGGAGGACGAGGATCTTGTCGAGCTCGTCGCGAATGCGCTCGGCCGACACGATCGAGAGTCGGTGACGGCCCTTCTCCACCGCGGCCACCAGCGCAACGTCGGGCACCAGCTCGTATGCGGCCGCGAAGCGGGCGGCGCGCAGCATGCGCAACGGATCGTCACCGAAGGAGACCTCGGGGTCGAGAGGAGTCCGCAGCCGGCGGGCGGCGAGGTCTGCGAGCCCGTCGAACGGGTCGACCAGCCGGAGATCCGGCAGCTCCAGCGCCATCGCGTTCACGGTGAAGTCTCGCCGCGAGAGGTCGGTCTCGACGTCGTCGCCGAAGCGGACTTCGGGCTTGCGCGAATCCGGGCGGTACACCTCAGCCCGGTGGGTGGTGATCTCGTAGGTCCTCCCCCCCGCCGAACACCCGATGGTTCCGAACCGCTTGCCCTGAGTCCACACGGCGTCCGCCCAACCCCGCACGACGCGTTCGATCACGTCGGGGCGGGCGTCGGTCGTGAGGTCGTAGTCGCTCTTGGCACCGGCCCCCTCCCCGGTGTGGGTGTCACCGGCATCGGCGCCCCCGGTCACGGGCGCGCTCGGCGGATGCCGCTCGACGAGCGCATCGCGCACCGAGCCACCCACGAGGTAGATGCGATGGCCCTTGTTGCGGAACCGTTCGGCCAACGACGAAGTGGCGTCGACGAGCGAGCGGAACCGCTCGGGAACGGTGGGCGACTGCACCGGCCCACCGTACTGCCGGGCTGCACCATCCCATCGCTGCCTGGGCCGCTGCTGGGCCGCTGCCGGGCCGCTGCCTGGGCCGCTGCCGGGCCGCTGCCGGGCGCTCCAACTCCGCGGCTGCGACGCCGCATCGAAGCGTGCGAAGTAGCGTCATGTGGTGTCGATGAGGGACCGCCGGGGCGAACGCGCGCCCTCCCGGGCCTTGGTCGCGGGCTCGCTCATCCTCCTCGCCATCCTGGCCGTGGGCGCGATCGGCAGCGTCGAGGCAGGCGGCCAGCTCCGTGCCGCGCACGCGCGACCCGCCCCTGGAGCGTTCGTGCTCGACGCCCAGTCCGAATGGGTCGTCGCCCCGAAGGCGCCGAAGTCGGGGGGCTCCGCCCCACCGGCACTCTTCTACCTCGCGCTCACCGCCCGCGGAGCACCCGCCGGCGCGACGGTCGAGGTGATCCTCTACCCCCGCCTCCGCAGCCGGTACGCCTTCAAGGACGTGGTGCGCAACGGCCCGCGGGGCAGCCCGTTGACGTCGATCACGCCGATCCCGTACGACAGCCTCGAGCCGCACCCCCGCGGCGCTGCGGCGGCGTCCCTCGATCTGCCTGTCGTCCAGACGGCCTCGACCGCCACGGGCACCCGCCTCGGCCTTGCCTGCGCCCCCCCCACAGGAGCCGGGACATGCACAGGGGTGTACCCGGTGGTCGTCGAGCTCCAGGGGTCGACCGGCAAGGTGCTGCACCGCTTCACCACCTTCCTCACCTATGTGGCGGGAAGGAGCGCGCACCCGCTCGAGCTCAGCTGGATCGTGCCGATCGACACTCCCGTCTCGCTCTCTCCACACCCCTCAGGACCGACCGACGGCATCGTGCCCCCGGGCGCCGCCGACACGTCGGCATTGGAGGCGACGATCGCCCAGCTCCGTTCGTCCGCGGTGCCGGTCACGCTCGACGTGTCGCCCGAGACCCTGCAGGCGCTTGCACGCGCTGGACCGGGGGGGCGGGCAGCGGACGCAATGCTCGCCCTCCTCTCCACGAACCACACGTCGGACGAGGTGCTGGCGAGCCCCTACGTCCCCGTCGCCCTCGGCGCGCTCGCCGGCGCGGGGGAGCCCACCGAGATCGTCGCCCAGATGGCTGCCGGCGCGACAGTCCTCCGCCATTTTCACGTGGTGACGGCGCCCGGGCCATCGCCATGGGTCCAGCGCGGACTTGTGGGCGACGACATCGCCACCGGGCTCGCAACGGTCGGCGCGAACCAGCTCGTGCTCCCCGACGTCAACCTTGCCTCCACACCGAATGCCACAAGCGCCGGAACCTGGGCCTCTACCTTCACGCTCACCCTCTCCCACGGAGGGTCGTCCGCGTCGGCTCCGGGATCGGTCCCGGCGGCGGCCCAGGGGTCGTCCGCGTCGGCTCCGGGATCGGTCCCGGCGGCGGCCCAGGCGGCGGTGACGGACACCTGGCTCGACGGACAGTTCACCTCCCTCCGCAATGACCCCGCGCTCGCCGCCACCCAGCTCCTGGCCGACCTCGCGATGGTGCATTTCGAGCGGCCCAACACAGCCGCGGTGCGCGGCATGGTCGCATTGCCCCCCGCCCGCTGGATCCCGAACCCCGTGTTCACCCACGTGCTCCTCGGCAGCCTCTCGCAGAACCCCGTCGTCGAACCGGTGACGCTCTCCCACTTCTTCGCGTCGGTCACCGCCGACGGCGCACGCCAGCTGGCCGCCCCGAGCTCGGCACCCGTCTTCGGGCGCACGCTCGCTCGGGCCGTGTCTCGAGCGCGAGTGCGCCTCAGCAACTTCGACGGAGCCGTGCCGGGGCACCCCTCGGTCGTCTCCGAGCTCGACGACATGCTCCTTGCCACGGAGGCCGAGGACCTCACGCCCCGTCGCCAGGCCGCCGGTGTGGCCGCGTTCGAGCACGCGCTCCAGGCACAGCTCGGACTCATCACCTTCCAGAAGTCCACGGTCACGCTCACGGCGCGCACAGGGTGGATCCCCGTCACGATCGAGTCAGGAGCGCCGTACACGGTGATCGGAACGCTCTCGGTCAGCGGGAACAAGTTCGTCCTCTCCCCCAGGAGCAGCCGCCGTACGGTGCGGCTGGACCATGCGACCAACGTCTCGCGCGTGGACGTCCTCGCCCGCACCTCCGGCGACTCCCCGCTCGACGTCACGTTCACGTCCCCCAACGGGCGCCTCGTCATCGCGCGCGGCCTCATCACGGTGCGCTCGACGGCCACGTCGGTCGCCGGCGTCGTGCTGACCGTGGTCGCGCTCGCTGTCCTCCTCGTCTGGTGGGCTCGCACCTGGAGGTCGGGCCGGCGCAAACGCCGGCTCCGGCGCGCCGACGAGCTCGGGCGCCGAGCGACCGCGCCATGACACGGGATGGCCGGCGCCTCCAGCGCGCCGCCGTCTGGATGGCCGCGGGCACGACGGTCTCGCGTCTCACCGGGCTCCTGCGCATCATCGCCCTTGCCTACGCGCTCGGGTTCACGCCGCTCGCAGGCGCGCACAACCTCGCCAACACGACGCCGAACATGATCTACGACATCGTGCTCGGCGGCGTCCTCGCCGCGACGTTCATCCCGGTTTTCGTGGACCGGCTCGCCACGCGCGACGAACAGGAGGCGTGGCGGGCGATCTCGGCCATCACCACCGCCGCCGTCGTGGTCCTGGTCGCCATGACGCTCGTGTTCTGGGTCATCGCGCCTCAGGTGATCGGCGCGTACACCGCGTTCGGTCACGCCGCCGGTGCGTCGCCTGCGAGCCTCGCGAGGGAGAAGGCCGCCGCCTCGACGCTGCTCCGCTGGTTCGTGCCGCAGGTCGCCCTCTACGGGTTCATCTCCCTCATGGCGGCACTGTTGAACACGCGTCGCCGCTTCGCCGCGCCGATGTGGGTCCCAATCGTGAACAACGTCGTCGTCATTGCTGTGCTCCTCTGGTTCCATTCCCTGGTCCCGAAGGTCGCAAGGGGTCAGGGAAGCGCGGGCGACCTCGTCTTGCTCGGGATCGGCACCACCGCCGGCGTGCTGCTCCAGGCGCTCGCGCTCCTGCCCGCCCTCCGCGGCATCGGGCTCGAACGGCTCAGGTGGCACTGGGAGCCCCGGCACGAGGCGGTGCGCACGGTCATGCGCCTGGGAGGCTGGACGTTCGGCTTCGTCGTCGCGAACCAGGTGGCCCTCTACGTCGTGCTCGCGCTGGCCGTCCGCGCCGGCGGCACAGGGCCCGTCTCCTCCTACACGTACGCGTACACGTTCTTGCAGATGCCGTACGCGGTGGTGGCGGTCTCCATCATGAGCGCTGTCACGCCGGGGCTGGCCGAGCACTGGTCGACGGGGGACGAGGTCGGGTTCAAGCGGCAGCTCGCCGGCGGGCTCCGCGCCACGCTCGCGGTGATCCTGCCCGCGGCGGTGGGCATGCTGATCCTGGCCCATCCGGCAGCGGCGCTCCTGCTCGGCCACGGAAGCGCGCGGGCCGCCGGCACCGACAGGACCGGGGCCGCGCTCGCGATGTTCTCGCTCGGTCTGCCGGGTTTCTGCACGTTCCTCTACGTCGTGCGTGTCCTGCAGGCGATGCAGCGGACGAGGACCGCGTTCTACCTCTACCTGGTGGAGAACGGCCTGAACGTCGTCTTCGCCGCCGCGCTCGTCGGGCCGCTCGGGGTGCGCGGGCTCGCGCTCTCCTTGTCGATCGCCTACACGGCCGCAGCGGCTTGGGGCATCGCCGTCCTGCGCCGGTGGCTCGGCGCCATCGGCGGTCCGCGTGCGTGGGCGCCACTGCGGCGCGCCGCCGGAGCGACGATCGTGATGGGCGCAGTCGTGCTCGTCGTGTCCGACCTGTCCGGCTCCCAGCGCGGCGCTGGCCTGCTCCTCCGCGTCGTCGCCGCCGTCGCTGCCGGCTTCGCGACCTACGCCGGCGTCGGCGCGCTGCTCGGGGGGCACCGCCGGCCGTTCTCGTTCCTCGCCGGGGAGCCGGCCGGCACCGCCGGCCCGGCGGCCCCGTCCTTCGATAGATCGGACGTCGGTTCGGGCGCCGGGCTCGGCGCCGCGTGGGGCGACACGAGGACGCCCGTGAACACCGGGCCGCGCATCCGGATCGTTCCGCCGCCTGGCACCCCGGACAACTCTTCCTCCGCGGCGCGCCCGACCGAAGGTGCGCCGCGGGCCGCACGCGCTCCTCGGGCGTCGGCGCCCCCTGCCCCTCGTGCAGACGTCGCCCCCGTCCGGTTCGCCGCGGAACAGGCGGGAGGCGGCGAAGCCGACAACGACGACGACCCGGGAGCGCGCCGCTGGGTCGGCGGCACGAGCACGTCCTTGCGGGGGCGGCTGCCGCGCTAGGTTGCTCGCGCCAGCGCACCCGCGCGGGTTCAGGGCTGGTCTGGCACAGCCAGCACGGCACGTCGGAGGGAAGCGCGCATTGCCTGGTGTACGGGTCGTCACCGACAGCGCGTGCGACCTTTCCGACGAGCTCGCCGCCCGCTACGGCATCGACGTCGTGCCGCTCACCATCCGCTTCGGCGACGAGGAGCTCCTGGACCGGCGCGACGTCTCTCCCGCGGAGTTCTGGCGCCGGTGCGAAGCCTCACCCGTGCTCCCAGAGACCGCGGCCCCACCACCCGGGGCGTTCACGAGCGCGTACGAGCGCGCGGCGGCGGACGGCGCCGCCGGCGTCCTCTGCCTGACGCTCTCGTCAGGGGTCTCGGCGACCTACCAGGCGGCTCTCGCCGGGACCGCACTGCTCGAGGGCCGGTTGCCGGTCGTGGTGGTCGACACCCGCTCGCTCACCATGGGCCAGGGCCTCATGTGCATCGCCACGGCCGAGCTCGCTGCGACCGGAGCTTCCCTCGACCAGGCTGCCGCGCTCGCACGCGACCTCGTGGCCCGCACGCGCGTGCTCGGAGTCCTCGACACGCTCGACCACCTCCAGCGTGGCGGTCGCATCGGCGGCGCCGCGGCGCTTCTCGGCTCGCTCCTCTCCATCAAGCCGGTCATCGAGGTTCGAGACGGCGTGGTCGAGCAGGAGTCCAGGCAGCGCACCCGCGGGCGGGCGCTGGACTACCTGGCTGCGAAGGTCGTCGCCGACGCACCCCTCGAGCGCCTTGCGGTATGCGACGGCTCGGCCCCCGACATCGACGCAATCGTCGATCGCCTGCGTAAGGCTGAGGTCGCCCACGAGCTCGTCCTCACCGACCTCGGTCCCGTCGTCGGCACCCACTCCGGCCCGGCCGCCGTCGGTGTGGCGTACCAGCTTCCCCGTCGCTGACACGCCGCCGATAGGCTGGCCGGGATGACCGACGAGCACGCGACGCCGACCGACGCCACGGCGCCCCAGCCGGGTGCGGCGACAGCCGGGGCCGGTCGCGCAGGCGGCGCCGCTCAGGGCGTGCCTCCCTTCATGGGCGGCGCGACGGCGCAAGCGGCCGCAGACCTGCCCCGCAAGGCGGCTGACGCGGTCCAGTTCGTCGTCGACACGATCCACGACAAGGCCGTGCGCCCCGCGATCCTCGCCACGAGGGCCGTCGTGTTCGGGCTCGTCATCGCGGCCTTGGCTGTCGTGCTCGTGGTCGTGGGCTCCATCGCGCTGCTCCGGCTCTTCGACGTGTACGTCTTCGGCCACCGCGTCTGGCTCAGCTACATCGTGATCGGCGGTGCCTTCACCCTGGTGGGGCTCGCCGCCTGGACGCGCCGCACGGCGCGCCCTTCACCTGTCCGCCCACATTGAGGACCCTGTGACCGCGCACGTGAAGGTACTCATCGCGGGCTCCGGCCCCGCGGGTCTGACTGCGGCCGTGTACACGGCCCGCGCCCAGCTGCGCCCGGTCGTCGTGGAGGGCGAGCCGTCGTCGACGAGCGACCAGCCCGGTGGTCAGCTCATGCTGACCACCGAGGTCGAGAACTATCCCGGCTTTCCCGACGGCGTCCTCGGCCCCGAACTGATGACGGCGATGCGCTCCCAGGCCGAGCGCTTCGGCGCGTCGATCGTCACCGCCAAGGTGACCAAGGTCCGCCTCGAGTCGAGCCCGTTCGGCGTGTGGAGTGCCGACCCGTCTGCGCCGGATCCCGACTACGAGGCGGAGACCCTCATCATCGCCACCGGTGCGCAGGCGCTCATGCTCGGCGTGCCGGGAGAAGACCGGCTCCTCGGCTACGGCGTCTCCACGTGCGCGACGTGCGACGGTTTCTTCTTTCGGGACCAGCACATCGCCGTCGTCGGCGGCGGAGACTCCGCTCTCGAAGAGGCGCTGTTCCTCACGCGCTTCGCGTCGAAGGTCACGATCGTCCACCGCCGTGACCGCCTGCGCGCGTCGCGGATCATGCAAGAGCGCGCCTTCGGCCACCCCGACATCGAGTTCGCCTGGACACACCAGGTTGCAGAGGTGCTCGGGGACGCCAAGGTCGCCGGAGTCCGACTGCTCCACTCGACGACCGGTGAGGAGCGGATCCTCCCTGTCACCGGTGTGTTCGTCGCGATCGGCCACCGGCCGAACACGTCGGTGTTCAGCGGAGAGGTCGAGCTCGACGACCAGGGCTACGTCGTCACCCGCAACGGCACCTCGACCAACGTCGACGGTGTCTTCGCTTGCGGCGATGTGCAGGACGCCACGTACCGTCAGGCCGTCACCGCCGCCGGTTCGGGATGCATGGCGGCGATCGACGCCGAGCGGTGGCTCGAGGCCCGAGGGTCCTGAGACAACGGGCTCGGGAGCGCGCTCCTGCTCCGAACGGCGGGCTCGACGCGCGGGGAGGGAACAGCAGGACGTCCGGCGGCGTTGGCCCTGCCTGGGCGGGAAGGCTCGAGCCCGGAAACGATGGACGAGGAGGGAACGTGAGCGCTACGACGGTGACCCTGGACGACAGTACGTTTGACGAGCATGTCAAGGCTGCAGAAGTGCCGGTGCTCGTCGACTTCTGGGCCGAATGGTGCGGACCGTGCAAGATGATCGCCCCGGTGCTCGAGGAGATCGCGGTGGAGCAGGCGGGGAGGCTGCAGATCGCGAAGTTGAACATCGACGAGAACCTGGACATCACGCGCCGCTTCGGGGTGATGAGCATTCCGACCTTGATCCTCTTCAAGGACGGCGAGCCGAAGGTCCGTCTGGTCGGGGCCAAGCCGAAGGGGCAGCTGCTCCAGGAGCTCGCCGGCTACCTGTAGCCCCTGCTGTGGCCGACCCGGGCGCGGCCCTCCCCATCCGCGAGGGCGCCCGCGGCGAGGGGGTGGTCGACGTGCAGGACAGGCTCGTCGCGCTGGGCTTCGGACCGATGAGCGACCCTCGGGGGGAGTTCGGGATCGCGACGCGTGCCGCGCTGGAGGCCTTCCAACGCCGCCGGGGCCTCCGCGTCGACGGCGTCTGCGGCATGCAAACCTGGCAAACCCTGGTCGAAGCCGGCTACCGCCTGGGCGACCGGTTCCTCTACCTGCGCACGCCGATGCTGCGCGGCGACGACGTCGCCGAGGTCCAGCAGCGGCTGTGCGCGCTCGGGTTCGACACCGGGCGAGTCGACGGCATCTTCGGCGACGCGACGGCGACGGCCCTGCGCGACTTCCAGGAGAACTCGGCGCTGCCGGTCGACGGCATCCTCGGGGGCGAGACGCTTCGCGAGCTGCTGCGGGTCGCGGCGCGCGGCCCGGCACCCCTTCATCTCGTGTCGACGGTGCGCGCGCGCGAGCTCCTGCGGCAGGCGCCGCCGACCCTCGCGGGGCGTCGCGTCGCGATCGGCGAGCCCGGGGGCCTCGCGGCGCCGGTGGCCGCCCTCCGTCGCCGTCTCGGAGCGCGGGGCGCGTCGGTGACGACCCTCCACCACCCGGACGGCTCTGCTCAGGCGCAGCAGGCGAACGCAGCAGGCGCCCACGTGTACCTCGGCCTCAGTCTCGAGCCGGAGCGCGCGGGATCGCTGGCCGCGTACTACTCGGGCTACCGTGACGAGTCGGTCGGGGGCCGGCTGCTGGCCGAGGCCATACAACGCAGGGTTCCCGCCGCGCTCGGCATCCCGGACCTCGGGGTGCACGGGATGTCCGTCGTCGTGCTCCGGGAGACCAGCATGCCAGCCGTGACCCTCGAGATCGGCCCGGCAGCCGTCCTGGTCGAGCATGGACCCGCTCTCGCGGACGGGCTCATCGCCGCTCTCATCGCCTGGGTCTCCCGTCCCTGGCAGTGAGGCGCCGCTGCACCGTTCGCCGGCATCCTCGTCGTCGCTTGGCTCCCACGGTGATCAACGGGTGACGAGAGCGTGACCGTGCGCTGTACTTCAGGGCGAACCTGACAATCCACAACATCATGCACAGGTTGTGGATATTGCTTAACTGCGGGTTGAGGGTTGCGGCTCACGCGAGCTGAACGGGCGCCTCAGTGCGCCTCCGGCGCGGCAGGAGGCCGTTCCACCATCGTCCTGTAGATCCGCTCGAGATCCTCGAGCGTCGCGAACTCGACGACCACTCGGCCCCGTCGATTGCGCAGCTCGACCTTCACTCGCGTGTTCAGGTACGTGGACAGGAGCTCCTCGAGCTCCAGAAGACCGGGCTCTGGCAGCCGGCGAGACGTGGCGTTAGTACTACCCTTGGTAGTACCGTCGAACGACGGTGGAGCCGACTCAACTCCGACGTCCCCCCGCTCGGCCTCTTTCACCGCATCCTCCACCTGTCGCACCGTCAGCCCCTCGGCGACGATCCGCCCAACGAGAGATTCCTGGAGCGTCCGGTCCGGAGTGCCGAGCAGCGCGCGGCCGTGTCCCGCCGAGATGGACCCGTCCGCGAGGGCACGCTGCACGCCTGCGGGCAGCTGGAGCAGCCGCAGCGTGTTGGTGACGGTCGCCCGGCTCTTACCGATCCGGGTCGCCACCTCTTCATGGGTGTGACCGAAGTCGTCGATGAGCTGCTGGTAGGCGGCCGCCTCTTCGAGCGGTCCGAGGTCCTCGCGGTGAAGATTCTCGACAAGGGCCTGCTCGAGGCTGCTGGCGTCGGCGGAGACCTCTCGCACGAGCGCGGGAATCGTCTGGAGGCCAGCCCGACGGGCCGCGCGCCACCGCCGCTCGCCGGCGATCAGCTCGTACTCGTCGGTCCCACCTCCGAGCTGCCTCACGAGGACGGGTTGGAGAACTCCCACTTCCCTGATGGAGGCGGCGAGCGCCGACATCGCTTCCTCGTCGAAGTGGGTACGTGGCTGCAACGTGTTCGGCCGAATGCTGGAGATCGGGACTTCCCGCAGCGCACTCCCCCGGAACCCCGACACCTCCGTCGGGATGAGCGCGCCGAGTCCCTTACCCAGCCCGCTGCGACGCGCCATTGCTGACCTCCTTCGCAAGCTCTCGGTACGCGACGGCCCCGCGGGACGTCGGGTCGAAGACCGTGATCGGTTGACCGAACGACGGCGCCTCGGAGAGCCGGATCGTCCGCGGGATCACGATCCGGCATACTTTGTCGCCGAAGTGCTCGCGCACTTCGGTCGCGACCTCGACGGCGAGCCGCGTCCGCGCGTCGTACATCGTGAGCACGATGGCGCTCACCTCGAGCCCCTCGTTCAGGTTCGACGCCACCAAGTGAACGTTCCGCAACAGCTGGCCCAGACCCTCGAGCGCGTAGTACTCGCACTGTATGGGCACGAGCACCTCGGCCGCCGCCGCGAGTCCATTGACCGTGATCAGCCCCAACGACGGCGGGCAGTCGATCAGCACGAAGTCGAAGTCCTCGACCACGCTCTCCACGGCCCGCCGCAGCCGGAGCTCTCGACTGAAGGCGGGTACGAGCTCGATCTCGACCCCTGCGAGATCGATCGTTGCAGGTGCGACAAACAGATTCCGCACGCTGGTCGGTTCGACGCAGTCTTCCATCGGCGTCCCGTGCATGAGCACGTCGTACATCGAGCGCTCCAAGTTGCGGGCATCGATGCCGAGCCCCGTGGTCGCGTTGCCCTGCGGATCCAGGTCGACCACGAGGATCCTGTAGCCGAGCTCGGCCAGCGCTGCGCCAAGATTGACGGTCGTGGTCGTCTTCCCGACTCCGCCCTTCTGGTTCGCAATCGCGATCACCCGCGGCAGGGGCCTGAACGTGGACCCGCGTCCGTCCGAGCCACGGACCTGTTCTTCGGTCGTCTGATCGGTGACCGACGAGCTCCGTGGCGCAGCGCCGGACCGGCTGGCCGGGACCCCGGCAACGCCGCCCTTTGCCCTTCCGACCGACCCGGCGTCGCCGGTACCCTCGGCCACCGCCGTCTCCTCGCCCGACTCCCCACCTCCTTCAATGCCATCGTCTTCCGACGGCGCCTTCGGCGCAGGCGGCACGGGGCTCGCATCCCCACCCATCGCCTGCGGGTCGATCGTCGAGAGCTCCTCCACGTCTGGCATCCCCGCGACAGAAGGAGCTTGAGATGCCACCTCGCTCCAGCGGCGGCGTCGCCCGATCCTTCTCACCACTGGGCAACCCTGTTGAACGGGACAGGGGCCGCACCGATCGCTGATTGCAACGTCGAGTCGTTACGAAGGCGGCGACCGCGCTGCGCCATACGCCCCCTCACGGCCACGCTGACCATCCTCGCTCGCCCGACGGTACAGGTCAAGGCTTTGCGCGCGTTTTCCTTCCGACCAGTCGAGGGGCCGTTCCACGTGCAACCTGACGGTGAAACAACCGAACGTCCGAGCGCGCTCATTGCCAGCCTGCCCTGCTTTGATCGCTCCCCACCTCGCAGCTGTTTCACGTGTAACCTGACGGTGAAACATGCGGTGGTTGCGAGGTCCGGTAGTTGGACCGAGCACAAGACCCTGGAACGGACGAGATGGCGAGCGACTTCGAAGAAGGGGTGCTGGTGGGCCTGCTGGTCGGGGAAGGTCACTTCGGCGGCGACGGGCGCCAGCCGCATGTGACCCTGCGCATGCACGAACGCCACGAAGCGCTGTTCCGGTGGCTCGAACGCACCTTTCCCGGCGGTCGGCTCTACGGACCCTACGAGCACGGCGGTCGGCGCTACTACCAGTGGATGGCGCGGGGAGACTACCTGCGTGCGGAGCTCGCTCCGATGCTCCGTCGTGCACTGTCGCCGGCGCTCGATGGCTACGCCTACCACCGGTTCCTCTCCATGTGCGAGCGCTACGCGCGGCAGCTCGACCTTCCCGAACGTCCCATTCCGGCGGGTTCTCCACCCCCGCAGGTGGCGCCTGCTCCGGCACACGACTCACCCAGCTCCGCCACGGCGATCTTCGCCGCGCTCCGTAAAGCGGGCGCGCTCACAAGGACACTGCCGTCCACCTGACGCGCGCCCGGCAATGTGCGAGGTCCGCTGCACTCGGCGAGAGGTCAGAACACCGGGCGCTTCGCGGGCACTCCGACCCGCCGGGGAAACCGGGCTGGGCACTGCTGAATCTGGGGGATCAGAACGAACCCGTATGTGGACCCGGCCGGAGACGCACTTCCCATGCCGAGCTCGGCCAACCGATCCTCCGGCCAGCGCCCGATGGCTCGCGAGCTCGACGGAGGCTCCGAGACAGCCAGAAATCCACCCACTGCCAGGAGCGGGGCCGCGCACTCGGCCACGACGGCGGGCCTTCCGAATCCCCTTGCGGTGACAACGTCAAAGGCACCCCGTCGCTTCGGTGTGCGGCCGACGACCTCGGCTCGCTCGGCCTCCACCGCGACACGCCCTTGCAACCCCAGCGCACCGACGGCGTGGAGGAGGAACGCCGCACGACGTCCTTGTGCTTCGACGAGGAGAACCGATGGGGCTTCCCAACGCACGGCGAGCACGAGCCCGGGAACCCCACCCCCAGTGCCCAGGTCAACCAGGGAGGAAGGGGAGGTTGTCCATGCGCTCTCGACCGCCTCGGCGAAGGCGTCGGCGTGCTCCAACTGCGCATCGACCGGACCGGGACCGAGGAACCCGAGGTCTCGCGCCTCGGTCAGGAGGCCTCGAAGGGTGGCGCGTCGATGGCTGCCCGAAAGTCCGGGAACCATCTTCCTCGCCAACGCGTGCTCAGGGCGCCGGGGAGATGACGACGAAGCGGTGCGGCTCTTCTCCTTGTGAGCTCGACACCGCACCTTCGATCCCCGCCACCGTGTCGTGCACGACCTTGCGATCAGCAGCCGACATGGGCTCGAGCGCACGCTCGGATCCGGATTCGACCACATCCGTCGCGACCTCGGCGGCGAACCTGCGCAGCGCCGCGACACGGCGTTCGCGGTACCCCGCGACGTCGACCAAGATCCTGTCGGTGCGGTTCGGGAAGTGCCTCTGAACAACCGTCCGCGTCACGTCCTGGAGCGCCACCACGGTCGCTCCCTTCGGCCCGACGAGCACGCCAAGCCCATCGCCCTGCGCCGCGAGCTCCACGGTCTCCTCGTCGAGCTCACGGACGTCCACCGTCGCCCGGAGGCCGAAGCGGTCCAACAGGCCCTCGAGGAACTCCTTGGCCACCGTCGCCTGCTCCTGCAGCGTGATCCCGTCAGCCACCGTGTGCTCCTCCTTCACTGCTCCGTCCGGACCGACCTCTTCGGTACGACGAGCGTCACCGCGCGCAGGCGTCGTGCCGTTCCCTGCTTGGGCATGGCACGGCTCCCTCACTGCCGTGGCTCCCTTCTGAACTGCACCTTGACGGCGTCGGCGGCTCCGGCGGCTCGGGGCGGCACCTGCCGATCCAGCTTCACCATCGCCATCTCGGACCGAGACCCCCGGGGACCCTTCTCCACGGCCGGCGCGTCCCGACGCCCCAGCCGAGCGGTTCGTGTTCGCCTTCCGCTGCCGCGCCGTTCGTGTACCGGGGCCGTCGTCCCCGCCACGGCGCACGCTGCCACGGGCTCGATCTCGCTGGCGACGTGAGCGCTTCGGGCGCGGCTCCGCGGGTCGGACCCGCGCGCGCACCCGGGCCTCGCCTCGGACACGCCCGAACAAGCCCGCCCTCGGCTCCGCGAGGACCACGAGCTCCGCGTCCTTCTCGGACACCCCCAGTTGTTCGAGAGCACGTTCTTTCGCCTCGTCGACGGACTTGCCCGTCTTTTCGACCCACTCCATTCTCAGCGAGCCTTTCGTACACGTTTGGCCTTCGACCGGGGGTGAGGCTTCGTGGTCGGAAGGGTAGCACCGTTGGTACTACCTCTACTCGCATCCCGGCGCCGCCCGTTCGTGCCGCCTTCCTGCGCCTCCGGTTGCCCGCTGCCGGCACGAGAGCGCCGGCCACCCAGGATGCCCGTCCTCTCCCCGTCGTGCGGAACGGACCCCTCCTGCTTCGTAGCGCTTGTCGACCTCGCTTCGACCGCGGCAGGCGCCGCCGAGGACTTGGGCCTGCCGCTCACCTGGCGTTCCCCGGGCCGCTGCACCAGGCCGTACCGGAAGATCAGGTCCTGGGTGAGAACCCGGATCGCGGACGAAACGATCATGTACACCACCACGCCGGCGGGGACCAGGAAGTAGATGTAGGCGAAGATCAGCGGCATCACCCGCTGCATCGACTGCATCTGCTGCGGCATCTGCTGCTGGGTGTTGTTGCGCTTGTTCCGGCGCGTCATCTGGGCCATCTGGAAGTACTGCAGGGCGACCGCGACGGCGAGGAGGCCGAAGTACGGGACGTACTCGTACCAGTCCGCGTGATGTGTGAGGGGTCGCAACGCGAGGTTCAGCCCGATCGAGTGCATCACGCCGGGCGTTTTCACCAGCGCCTTGTGGATCGCCGACGTCTGAGGCACGTAGTGCGGTGTGGCGCAGACGACGGCGTGGCAGCGGGCCTTGCCTGTGGCCATGAGGGCGCCCTTCTTCACCGTGTTCGCAAGCCCGCGGATGACGTCGTAGAGGACGATCAGGGCGGGCATCTGGAGGAACATCGGCAGGCATCCGCCCGTGGGGCTGACCCCGTGCTCCCGGTAGAGCTTCATGAGCTCTTCGTTCAGCTGCTGGCGGTTCTCGGCGCCCTTGTACTTCGCCCGCAGCTTCTGCATCTCGGGCTGGAGCGCCTGCATCGCCAGCATCGAGCGCGTGCTCTTGATGGTGAGCGGCGTGAGGAGCGCCATGATCAGCAGCGTGAGCAGCACGATCGCCGCTGCGTATGTGGGCACGACGCCGTAGATCCACGACAGCACGTCGGCCACCGCGATGAAGAGCGGGTGGAAGATGTCTCCGACTGCCTTGAACAGCGAGTTCTCCGCGACCAGGGGCACGACGTGCACGGTCACCGCCTCCCCCGCCGGCGCCTGCCTCCCTCGAGCGGGACCAGGTCCACCCCGTGCCCGCCCAGCGGGTGGCAGCGGGCCAGTCGTCGCACGGCCAGCCAGAGCCCCAGCCACGCACCGTGCCGCTCCACCGCCTCGACCGCGTACGCCGAGCAGCTCGGGTAGAAGCGGCACGGGGACACGCCGCCCGCCCTCGCGGCCTGGTAGGCGTGCAGCGCCCCGAGCGCGGCCCGCTGCCCGACCGTCCGCCGCGCCCCCGAGGCGCCCCCGTCCGCCTTACGGTCGTCCCGCCCCGCCGGCTCTTCAACCAGTGCCGCCACGTGCCTGATGATCACGGGATCCGTTTTCCTTCGCCGCCCACCCCGGCTGCGGCGGCCCGGGCCGCCGCGCGGACCGCACCGCGTAGCTCCTCGAATCCGAGCTCGCCGGCACCCGGCGCCGCGCGTACCAGGTATGCCCCGGCCGCCAGCTCCGGGCCGGACGCTCGAACCGCGGCACGCAGCCGGCGCCGCAGCCGGTTCCGTTCGACCGCACCGCCATGCCGCCTCCCGATGGAGTACCCGACCAGGGGAACGTTGGTCACCTCCGGTACGTGACCGCTGAACGCCACCGCCACCGTTCCCATCTGGCCGCGTCCGTCGGGGCGCGACAAGGCGCGGAACGTAGCCTGCCTGCGGATTCTTCCGACCACCGGGGGCATCGTCCTTCTGGGCGCGCCAACTCACACCGTCAGCCGATGACGCCCCTTGAGCCGTCTCGCCTTCAGGATCGCCCGGCCGGCGCGCGTCGACATCCGCTGGCGGAACCCGTGCCGCTTGGCTCGTTTGCGCGTGTTGGGTTGATAGGTTTGCTTCACGTCCGTCAACCTTTCCGCGTTGCCCGCCAGCGCGACCTGATCGGGTCGGTGACGGCGGACGGACCAACGCGTTGCCCACTGCGGGCTGCGATGTCGCACGTGATCGTACGCGACCGCGGCCGCCGACACTAGTCGCGCCCGGGACCTCCTGTTCAGACCGCACCCGCCCTGAGGCGGCGGCCCCTTGCGGTCCCGCGGCAGCGACCTGCAGCCCGGCAGAGACCCGGCGACGGCCCCGGTTGCCACTAGTCGGGAGAGCCTGAACGGTGTAGGTTCGATCGACCACGTCACCGACGTGTTCCACACCTGTGGACCACGCTGTGGACGACGAGCGGCTCGCGTGCGCGGAGGACCAGGTGGACGAGACGGGTGGTCTGTGGACCAGGTGCACCGCACCTCTTCGTGACCAGGTGTCGGACACGACCTGGAAGATGTGGTTCTCGAGCATCGAGCCGGTGTCCTACGACGGACGCACGATGGTCCTCGGCGTGCCCAACACGGTGGTGCGCCAGCGCGTCGAGGGGCGGTTCCTCCCGCTGATCGCCCAGACCGTGTCGTCGGCCGTGGGCCACGACGTCGACGTCCGTCTCGAAGTCGCCGACCCGGTGCTGTCGGAGATCGGTGCCCCGTCGCCGGCCGGCCTCGGCGCCGCCGGTTCTTCCCACCAGCCGCCCGTCGAGGCCCCACCAGCTCTTCAGCAACCTTCCCAGCGCCCCGTGCAGGTCAGCGGTCGGCCCCGCGACGGCACGGTGGTCTGCCTCGACCCCCGTTTCACCTTCGACAGCTTCGTTGCCGCATCGTCGAACCGGCTCGCGCATGCTGCCGCGCAAGCCGTGGCCGAGACCCCCGGCCGTTCGTACAACCCACTGTTCATCTACGGAGACTCGGGGCTCGGCAAGACGCACCTGTTGCACGCGATCGGCAACTACGCACAGGAGAACTTCACCTCACTGACGGTCCTCTACCTCACGACGGAGACGTTCATGAACGACTTCGTCGACTCGTTGCGAATGTCCACGACCATCGCGTTCAAGCGCCGGTACCGCGAGTGCGACGTCCTCCTCATCGACGACGTTCAGTTCATGGGGAACAAAGACGGCCTCCAAGAAGAGTTCTTCCACACCTACAACTACCTTCACGGCGCGGGGAAGCAGATCGTCCTCACGTCCGACCGGTCGCCCAAGTCCATCGAAACGTTGCAAGACCGCCTGCGGAGCCGTTTCATGTCGGGCTTGATCACCGAGGTCGACCCGCCAGACTTCGAGACCCGTCTCGCCATTCTGAGGAAGAAGTCCGAGGCCGATCACGACGACATCCCCGACGACGTGCTCGGGTTCATCGCCACCCACGTGAAGAGCAACATCCGCGAGCTCGAAGGCGCGCTGATCCGGGTGACGGCGTTCGCGAGCTTGAGCAGGGAGCCGATCTCGCTCGAGCTCGCAGAGCACGTGCTCGCGGACATCGTCTTGAGCGTGGAGCCGCGGCGCATCACCCCGCAGATGATCCTCGAGGCCAGCGCCGCGAGCTACGGCTTCACGGTAGAAGCGATTTGCGGCCCGAGCCGGACGCGTCCACTCGTGACCGCGCGCCAGGTTGCGATGTACCTGGTCCGGAACCTGACGGACTACAGCTACCCCGCCATCGCCCGTGTCTTCGGGGGCCGCGACCACACCACGGTCATCCACGCCGTGGACAAGATCACCACCCAGATGAAGGAGCGGCGGCAGCTCTACGAGCAGGTCACGGAGCTGACCGTGCAGATCCGGAACGGGACGTGAACGTCGACGCGACCACCTCTGTGCACAGACCCGCGAGCAACCTGTGGAGACGAGGACGCCCCATCCACAAGATCGCACCGCCACCTCGCCGCCGGGCTGCCCCGGGCCCGGGGCAGCCCGGCACGGTGGATGGCCGCAATCCACTGACCAGGAACCTCGGCTGCGCGTCCACAATCCCCAGCACTACTACTACTGACGTGTCTCTCCAAGACTCATCACGTTCGAAAGGATGATGGTGTGAAATTCCGGTCCGAACGCGATTCCCTTGTCGACGCGCTGGTCACGGCGACGCGTGCCGCAGGGGGAAGGGGTGGAGCGTCCGCAGTGCTCTCCGGGCTCATGCTGCGTGTGGTGGGAAACCACCTGGAGGTGACCGGGACGGACCTCGACCTGACGATCCGGGTCGAGCTCGAGGTGATCGGCGTCGAGGACGGGACGTGCGTGGTGCCCGGGCGGCTGACCGGCGACGTGGTCCGCGCGCTGGAGGCGGGGGCGGTCACCCTCGATTCCGATGACGAGAAGGTGGAGATCTCGTCCGCGAGAGCCCATTTCGGCCTGCGGGTCTTCCCTGCGGTGGAGTTCCCGACCCTGCCGTCGCCGTCCGCGCCCTCCGTGGCCCTGCCACGCGGCGCACTCGTAGAGGCGCTGCGCCAGGTGGTTCGTGCGGCGTCGGGTGACGAGGCCCGACCTCTGCTCACCGGTGTGTTGATCACGGGAGAGGGTGAGTGGGTTCGACTGGTCGCGACGGACTCGTACCGGCTGGCGCTCCGAGACCTGCGGGGGACGGCGAAGGTCGGCGAGGGCGGTGACGTGCTGGTCCCGTCACGCGCGCTCGCAGAGCTCCAGCGGGTGGCGCCGGCTGGCGGCGCGAACCACGACGGGGAGGGGGCGGTGGTGGGGGTCACGCCGGGACGGTCCGAGATCACGTTCACGACGGGGCACGTGCGGATCTCTGCTCGTCTTCTCGAGGGTACCTACCCGGACTACCGTCAGCTCATCCCCGAGCAGTACCCGAACCGCTTGCACGTCGGACGTGAGTCTTTGCTTGCAGCCCTGCGGCGCGTGCGACTCCTCATGCGCGACAGTGCCACCCCGGTCCGGTTGTCCATGCGTCCCAACGGGGTGGACCTCACTGTCGTGTCTCAGGAGGTGGGTGACGCCAGCGAGACGGTGGACGGGGACTTCACGGGGGAGGACCTCGTCATCGCGTTCAATCCGAACTACCTGATCGACGGGGTGGATGCCGTGCTCGACGACGAGGTTTTCATCGAGACCGACAGCCCTGGCCGCCCGGCGACGGTTCGTGCCGCGGGCCGCGACGATTTCCGGTACCTGCTGATGCCCGTGCGGGTGTCCTGACGGGCGCCCCGATGGTGGCTGTGACATCCCTGCCGGACGCCGGGATCCGTTTGCAGCGTCTGGAGCTGCACGACGTCCGACTCTTCGTCGAAGCCGCGCTCGAGGTCCCGTTGGACGGAACGACGGTGTTGACCGGTCCCAACGGGTCCGGAAAGACCACGTTCCTCGAGGCAGTCGCGTTCTTGGGCTCACAGCGGTCGTTTCGCACGA
Source organism: Actinomycetes bacterium (assembly GCA_021803085.1). Lineage (GTDB taxonomy): Bacteria > Actinomycetota > Acidimicrobiia > Acidimicrobiales > RAAP-2 > JAJYVT01. The sequence goes on along the minus strand of JAJZMD010000036.1, from coordinate 14,642 downwards.
CCGTGCGAGAGGCCATGGTCCGCAACGGAACCGAGCGTGCGATTCTTCGCGCCGATCTCGAACACGAGCAGCGACCGTTGCTCATCGAGAGTGAGCTCCTCGCGAAGGGCGCTGCACGTACGCTTGTGAACCATCGGATGGCCCGCCGGAGGGGAGAGCTCGCCGACGCTGTCCCGGTGACCGCGTTCTCGCCCGACGACCTCGGGCTCGTGCAGGGGCCCCCCGTCCGACGGAGGGAATTGCTCGACGCCGCGCTCCGCCTCCTCGACCACCGCGCGGCGGCCCACCTCGACGCGATGGACCGGGTTCTCCGCCAGCGTTCCGCGCTCCTGCGCCAGGCGGGCGCACGGTTGAGTGGCGAGATCGCGTCGACCCTCGACGTGTGGGACGCAAGGCTCGTCGTGAGCGGGCAGTCGGTCTCCGACGCCAGGCGGGAGCTCCTTGCCGACGTGCAGCCAGCAGTCGAGGCTGCGTACGAGCAGCTCGTCGGGGTGTCGGCAGGGGGTGCCGGGGTGTCGATGGGCTACGTGCCCGGCTGGGAGGGCGAGCTCGCGGACGCGCTCGGCGCGAGCCGACAGGACGACGTCCGGCGGGCCACGTCGACCGTGGGGCCGCACCGCGACGAGGTGTCCCTGGTGATCGGGGGGCGTGACGCGCGAGCGCGCGCGTCCCAGGGCGAGCAGCGAAGCCTCGCGCTCGCGCTCCGGCTCGGGCTGCACCACCTCGTGACCGAGCGGCGGGGCGGCGCTCCGCTCCTCCTGCTCGACGACGTCTTCTCCGAGCTCGACCCCGACCGGAGCCGGGCGCTCGCGCGCCTCCTTCCCGTGGGGCAGGCGCTCCTCACCACCGCGGCGCCGCTCCCCGAGGGGATCGAGGTGAGCGCTGTCGTGGACGTTCGGACCGTGGGCAGACGCGCGTGACGCCACGAAGGCGCCGGCCACGCGAGGGACCCGTCCGAGGACCGCTGCCGGTGCGCGAGTCCCTGGACGAGGTGGTCGCAGGGCTCGCGTCGCCGGGCCCTGGCGGAGGGTCGCTGGTGGGTGCGCGCCCGTCGTCTGCGCCGGAAACGCCGGCAGGGCCCGAGCAGCGCCGCGCGTCGGCGGCCACGCTCGGCACGGTCTTCTCGTGCTGGGCGGCTCTCGTCGGGCCGTCGGTGGCACGTCACGTGCGGCCGCTGCGGCTCGAAGGCACCACCCTGCGCGTGGCCGTCGACCAGCCGCCCTGGGCGACGCAGGTGCGGGCGCTCGCGCCAGGCATCCTCGAGCGGATCGCCGAGGAGACCGGGGAGCGCCTCGACCGCCTCGATGTGGTAGTCCGCCCCCCGCGCTGAGGAGGGCGCCACGCTGAAGCGGGCACCGGACTCGAGCATCGGCGCGGAGACGCCGCGGACTGCGACAGTTCCGGCACGCCGGAGTCGCGCGCGGCTGCCCCGCACGTGCGGCCCGGCGCCGGGCGTCGGGTAGACTCGAGTGTCCGCGAACGGCACTGGGCGACCTCGCATCCCGAGGTCGGGTGACGCGGACGCCGGGACGATCGGCTCGGAGGAGCGCGCCCGTGGGGCATGGCGAGGAGGCAGGACGTGGCCACTGACGGTGGGTCGTACACCGCAAGCGACATCACCGTCCTCGAGGGGCTCGATCCCGTCCGCCTCCGTCCGGGGATGTACATCGGCTCGACCGGGCCGACCGGGCTCCACCACCTGGTATGGGAGATCGTCGACAACTCCGTCGACGAGGCGATGGCGGGCTACTGCACGAGGATCGACGTCACACTGCTCGAGGACGGGGGCTGCCGGGTCCAGGACAACGGCAGGGGCATCCCCGTGGACCCGCACCCGCAGTACCCGGACCGCTCCGCCGCGGAGATCGTCTACACGACGCTGCACGCCGGTGGGAAGTTCGGTGGCGCGGGCTACAAGGTCTCGGGCGGGCTCCACGGCGTCGGCGCGTCGGTGGTGAACGCGCTGTCGACCAGGCTCATCCTCGAGGTGGACCGGGACGGCAGGCACCACGTGATGGAGTTCGTGAACGGCGGGGAGATCAAGGCGGGGCTCGACGTGACGGGGGACTCGCCGAAGGCCCGAACCGGCACCACCGTCACGTTCTGGCCGGACCCGGCGATCTTCGAGGAGGTGGACTTCCGCGCGCAGACGGTGACCGAGCGCCTGCAGGTGATGGCGTTCTTGAACCGGGGCTTGGAGATCCGCTTCAACGACCGGCGACCCGGTGCCGAGAAGAGGGAGGTCTTCCGGTACAACGGCGGCATCACCGACTACGTCAAGCACCTGAATGCGTCGAAGGAGTCGCTCTTCCGCAAGGTGGGCTCGTACCAGGTGGTCGAGGAGAGCCAGGAGGTCGAGGTCGCCCTCCAGTGGAACACCGGGTTCAACGAGAGCATCTTCTCGTTCGCCAACGGCATCTCGACCATCGAGGGCGGCATGCACGAGGAGGGGTTCAAGAAGGCCCTCACGAACGTGGTGAACCGGTACGCGAGATCGAGGAACCTCGTGAAGGAGAAGGACGAGAACCTCGACGGGAAGGACATCCGCGAGGGCCTGACCGCGATCGTCTCGGTGCGCCTGAAGGACCCGCAGTTCGAGGGTCAGACGAAGGCAAAGCTGGGCAACGTCCCCGTTCGCTCCCTCGTCGAGCGCGCCACGAACGAGAAGCTGGCCGAGTGGCTGGAGGAGAACCCCACCGAAGCGAACCAGGTCGTGAAGAAGGCCCTGCTCGCTCAGCGTGCACGTGTCGCGGCGCAGCAGGCGCGAGACCTGACGCGGAGAAAGTCCGGCCTCGACGGAGCGGGTCTCCCAGGAAAGCTGATCGACTGTTCGTCACGCGACCGGCGTGAATGCGAGCTCTTCATCGTGGAGGGGAACTCTGCGGGGAGCTCCGCGAAGGACGCGCGTGATCCGCGGACTCAGGCGATCCTCCCGATCAGAGGGAAGATCCTGAACGTCGAGCGAGCGCGTATCGACAAGATGCTGAAGAACGCGGAGATCCAGGCGCTCATCGCGGCGATCGGCGCGGGGCTCGGCGAGGACTTCGACGTGTCGAAGATCCGGTACCACAAGGTGATCGTGCTCGCGGACGCAGACGTCGACGGCAGTCACATCCGCACGCTCCTCCTCACCTTCTTCTTCCGGCAGATGAAGTCGCTCGTGGAAGGCGGCTTCGTGTACGTGGCGCAGCCGCCGCTGTACTCGACGCTCGTCGGCCGGGAGAAGGTGTACCTGAAAGACGATGCGGCGAAAGAGGCGTTTCTCGCCGCGCACCCGGAGCACCGCCACGACTTTCAGCGGCTGAAGGGCCTCGGGGAGATGAACTTCGACGAGCTGCGCGACACGACGATCGACCCGACGAAGCGCTCGCTCCTGCAGATCAGCGTGGAGCAGGCGGCGCTCGCCGACGACGTGTGCTCGGTGCTCATGGGCGACGACGTGGAGCTCCGTCGGCACTTCATCCAGACGAACGCCAAGGACGTCCGCTTCCTCGACATCTGAGGGGGCACGGGACCATGGCGAGACGACCGATCACGCGGGGATCCCCCACGAACGGCAGCGGCGCGGCCTCGGGAGGGGACGGGTCCGGGGGCGGCGAGGTCCTCGGCTTCATCGAGCCGATCGAGATCCAAGAAGAGATGGAGCGCTCGTTTCTCGAGTACTCGATGTCGGTAATCGTCTCGCGGGCGCTGCCGGACGTCCGCGACGGGCTGAAGCCGGTCCACCGCCGGATCCTCTTCTCGATGTTCGACCAGAATCTGCGACCCGACCGCCCTTACGTGAAGTGCGCTGCGGTGGTCGGCGAGGTGATGGGAACGTTCCATCCGCACGGCGACGCCGCGATCTACGACGCGCTTGTTCGCATGGTCCAGGACTTCTCGATGCGCCATCCGCTCGTCGACGGGCACGGGAGCTTCGGCGGCCCGGGGCCCGAGGAGGGGCCGGCGGCGATGCGCTATACGGAGTGCCGCCTGCAGGCGTTGGCGCTGGACCTCCTGGCGGGGATCGACGAAGACACCGTCGACTTCGAGCCGAACTACGACAATACGTCCGAGCAGCCCGTCGTCCTGCCAGCACGGTTCCCGAACCTCCTCGTGAACGGGTCGCAGGGGATCGCGGTCGGGATGGCGACCAACATTCCGACGCACAACATGGCGGAGGTAATCGACGCGGCCGTTCACCTGCTCGAGCACCCGGACTCGACGCCCGACGACCTGATGCGGTTCGTGAAGGGGCCGGACTTCCCCACCGGAGGGCAGATCCTCGGCCGCCAGGGGATCCTCGACGCGTACCGCACCGGACGGGGATCGGTGAAGATGCGCGCGGTCGCGGAGATCGAGGAGGGGCGTGACGCGACGCGGATCGTGGTCACCGAGATCCCGTACCAGACGTCTGTGCCGGTGATCCTCCAGAAGATCGACGATCTCGTGCGCGCCGGAGAAGTCGACGGCGTCGCAGAGGCGATCGACTCCTCGGCCGGGCGCCAGACTCGGCTGGTGATCCGGTTGAAGCGGGACGCGAACGCGAACGTGGTGCTGAATCAGCTCTACAAGCACACGCCGCTGCAGTCGAACTTCAGCGTGAACATGCTGGCCCTCGTCGATGGGGTCCCCCGGACGCTGAACCTCGCCCAGATGCTGACCCACTACGTCGCTCACCAAGTCGAGGTGGTGCGACGTCGCTCGGAATTCCGGCTTCGCAAGGCCGAGGCCCGTGCGCACATCGTCGAGGGTCTGCTTCGCGCCATCGACATGCTGGATGCGGTCATCGCCGCGATACGCGGGTCGGATGATCGGCCCGCCGCGCGTGGAGCGCTCATGGCCGAGCCGTTCTCTTTCAGCGAGGAACAGGCGAACCACATCCTCGACATGACCCTCGGCCGGCTCACCCGGTTGGGCCGCTCGGAGCTGGAGGAGGAGATGGCGCAGCTGCGCGAGGCGATCGGGGAGCTCCAGGCCGTCCTTGGGGATCCGGCGAGGCTGCGACGGGTCGTCTCGAGCGAGATGACCGCGATCCGGGACAGATTCGCCGACCCCCGTCGCTCGGTGATCACCCACGATCCCGGGGAGCTCGGCGTGGAGGACCTGGTCGCGGACGAAGAGATCGTGGTCACCATGACCGCGGCTGGCTACATCAAGGCGGTGTCCGCGGACGCCTTCCGGACTCAGGGGCGCGGCGGGCGAGGCGTGCAGGGGGCGCGGCTGAAAGAGGAGGACCTCGTCACGAACGTGGTGCACACCACCACGCTGTCGTACCTGCTCTTGTTCTCCAACCGGGGGCGCGTCTACCGGCTGAGGGGTCACGAGATCCCGGTGAAGGACCGGACCGCGCGAGGGACCGCCCTCGTGAACCTGCTCCCGCTGGAGAGCGGGGAGACCGTTCAGGCGATGGTGGAGACGCGCGACTTTCCCGCGGAGCACTGCCTCGTCTTCGCGACGGCCCGGGGACAGGTGAAGAAGACGCCGTTCAGCGAGTACGACAAGTCTCGCCGCGAGGGGTTCATCGCGATCAACCTGCGGGAGGGCGACGAGCTGGTGCGCGTCGTACCGACCACGGGATCGGACGAGCTGATCGCGGTCACGAAGACGGGCATGACGATACGGTTCGCAGAAGACGACGTCCGTCCGATGGGTCGGGACGCAGCCGGCGTGCGCGGGATCAGGCTGCGCGAGGGCGACGAGCTGGTCTCGCTCGACGTCGCGCGGGACGACGCCGACATCTTGATGGTCACCGATGCCGGCTACGGCAAGCGGACCAAGGTCGAGCGTTTCAGCCGCCAGGCGCGGGGCGGCCAGGGGGTGCGCGGGATCCGGCTCACGGTGAAGCGCGGCCGGGTCGTCGCCGCGTTCATGGTGAGCCTCGACGAAGAGATCCTGCTGGTCTCGAGCGGCGGGGTGGTGATCCGTACCCCGGTGCGCGAGATCGCCTCACAGGGCCGCGACGCGACCGGGGTCCGGGTGATGAACCTGGACGAGGGGCAGGTGGTGGCGGCGGTCGCGAGGGTCTCGGGCAGCGAGTAGCACGCCCCGGTGCGCAGCCGCAACGTGGAGGACCGGGCATCCGCTCCGGGCGGCTGACGCGTATGGTGGGTCGCCGGGAGGTGCGTCCGGAGTCGGCGGGTGACGGGCTCGGGAGTGCGACCATGTCGATCGAGATCCCGCTTGCGCTGGCGGCGAGCTTCTTCACTGCGAGCGCCTCGGTCCTCATGCGAGCGGCCGCAGCCCCGGCGCCGGGTGAGCTGCGGTTCAGCTGGCGATTGATCGCGTTCTTGATCCGCAGGCGACTGTGGCTGTGCGGAGTGCTGAGCATGATCGCCGGGTTCGTCTTCCAGGTGTCCGCGCTGCACTTCGGCGAGCTTGCCGTGGTGCAGCCGGTGATCGCGTCGGAGCTCCTGGTCGTCTTCGCCTACCTGGCGCTGCGAGACCCCGCCCACGTACGCGGAATCGACTGGGCCGCCGCCGCCGGCGCCGCCGCGTCCCTCGGGGGGCTCCTCTACGTCGCGGACCCCTCTGGGGGGTCGTCGACCAACGGGGCTGCGACACAGTGGCTGGAGGCTGCCGGAGCGGTCGCGTTGGCCGGAGCGGTCGCGGTCGCGCTCTCGTCGGTGCGCGGGCGACGGGGACGGGCGCCCACGCCTGCGCGCAAGGCGGCGTTCCTCGGGATCTCGGCGGCGCTGACCTGGGGTTTCGTGGCAGCGGTGGTGAAGGAGCTGAGTGCGGACTTCCCGGCGGGTCCCGGCGCGGTCTTCGGGAGCTGGCCCCTGTACGTCTTGGTGGTCTCCGGCGCGGTCGGCGTGTTCCTCGTGTCCAACGCCCTTCAGGCGGGACCGCTGGCGGCGGTGCAGCCGGGCCTCACGATCGTCGACCCGCTCGTCGCGAGCCTGATCGGGATCACGATCTTCGGCGAGCACGTCCGCAGCGGCGCCGGAGACCTGTGCGTGGAGACCCTGCTCCTCATGGTGCTCGTCGGGAGTGTGGTGCTCCTCAGCCGGAGCCCCGCCGTCGACTCGGCCGTCGGGCCGAACCGGTAGCCGGGTGGAAATCTCGGGGAGTCCTTACTGCGTCTTTCTGGTTCTCTTAGGTACGTCCGGTGTACTGGGACTGTGCCGCGCGCCCTAGCCTTCGGGTGAGCTCCCGAGATGGCGCGGCGACGGAGACGGCGATTGAGGAGACACGATGAGCGACCGCCCCGAGGACGATCAAACCGAGAGCACCGAGCCGGCAGAGCCCGTGGGCGGCGGGTTCGGGCCCCCCGGCGACGCGTGGTGGCACCAGCCCCACGGAGGAGCCCCGGCGTGGGGCCCCCAAGGAGGGTTTTCCCAGGGTGGGTTTTCCCAGGGTGGGTTTTCCCAGGCAGGCTGGCCCCAGGGTCCGCAGGAGGGAGGTGAAGGCCCGCAGGATCCGCACCTCGGGGTCCCCCAAGACCACGGCGGCCCCGCCGGGTGGCAGGGCGAGCAGTGGCCCGGAGGGCAGTGGGCCTGGGGACCGGCGCCCGGCGGCTGGGGTCCGGCGTACCCGTCGACACCCCCCACCCGCTCTCGCCGCAGAGGCCTGGCGGCGCTGGCGGCCACCATGTTCACGGTGCTCGCCCTGCTGGTCGGCGTCGGGATCGGCTACGGCGTGTGGAGTGCCCGCAGCAGCACCGCGACACCGGGTCGCTCCTTCGGCTCGGCTGGGGGCACATCGCGGTCGACATTCACAAGGGCCGCGGCGACATCCTCGAGCGCAGGCGGGACAAAGGTGTCGTCGGCCACCGGCGCGCCCTCGAACATCGCGACAATCCGGGCGAAGGTGATGCCGGCGCTGGTGGACATCAACACGGTGCTCGGCTACGAGACAGAGGAGGCGGCTGGCACCGGCATGGTCCTCACGCCCACAGGCAAGGTGCTCACGAACAACCACGTGATCGAAGGGGCCACGAAGATCAGCGTCACCGACCTCGGAAACGGGAGGACCTACTCGGCAACGGTGCTCGGGTACACGCGTGCCAACGACATCGCCGTCCTCCAGCTCGCGGGCGCCGCGGGTCTCAAGACCGTGCACATCGGCAACTCGGCTTCGGTGAAGGTGGGCGAGGCCATCGTCGGGATCGGCAACGCAGGGGGCACCGGAGGGGTGCCGAGTGCGGCCGGCGGTTCGGTCACCGCACTGAACCAGTCGATCACAGCGAGCGACCAGAGCTCGATGGGCACGACCTACGAGCACCTCACGGGTCTCATCGAGAGCAACGCGGACATTCAGCCTGGCGACTCCGGCGGCCCGCTCGTGACGACGTCCGGCGCAGTCGTCGGGATGGACACCGCGGCGTCTGCCGCGCAGGGCTACAGCTTCCGAGGGGCAGTGACAGGCCGCGGGTACTCCATACCGATCAACGAGGCCATCTCGACGGCGCGCCAGATCATGGCGAGGAGGGCGTCGGCCTCGGTGCACATCGGCGGGACGGCGTTCCTGGGCATCTATGCGGTTGCGCCGCGGACACGGTTCAGCCGCTTCCGGTTCGGCAGCACAGGGACATTCACACCCAGGACATCGACAGTCACAGCGAAGCCGACGCTCCCGACGAGCGGGGCCGCGGTCGAGCAGGTGATCCCGAACACCCCGGCGCAGGCGGCGGGGCTCGCGGCGACAGACGTGATCACGAGGGTGGGCGGCACGCCTATCACCAGCCCCGGCGACCTGACGAACGTCTTGCTTCGGTACCACCCGGGAGACTCGGTGAAGCTGAGCTGGACGACGAGCTCGGGCAGGGCGGTGACGGGGACGGTCAGGCTCGCGAGCGGCCCCCCAGAATGATGACGTCCGCTGCTGGGTATCAGGCCGGAGACCGGCCCGCGAGGGGCTGGCCCCGCCGCTTCCGGTACTCGGTGGCGAGAGCGCGCAGCCTGGCGTGCGTGCCTGCGAAGACCTCCCGCCTCGGCAGCCACCGCTTCGCCATCTTGGCTACCGACGTGTAGTTCACGTCCACCACGTTCGCGAGCGGCGACTCCACCGCCTGGCTGACGAGCTGGTAGGCGTCGAGCTGGTCGAGCCCGAAATCGACGTGGAGCCAGGAGACCATGTCGGCTTGCGCGATCCGGAAGGCGTCCTCGAGCGGCCGGGCGGACCCGGTCGAGACGAGATGCGTGTCGCTCTCGATCCGAGGCCAGTGGCACGTGGCGCCCTTCACGAGGTCGAGGATGACCACGGTGTCCATCGCGCACTCGACCGCCACCCCGCACGTTTCTCCCTCGCCCTGACGCGCGTGGCCGTCGCCGAGGGAGACCAGCGCACCGGGGACGTTCACCCCGAGGTAGCAGGTGACCCCGGCGCGCAGCTCCGGCGTGTCCATGTTCCCGCCGAAGGCGTCAGGCACGAGGGCGCTCCGGACCTCGAGGTTGGCAGGGGCGACGCCGAGGGTCCCGTGCATCGGGTCCATCGGCAGGTCGACAGCCCACGTACGGTCCCGTGCGCGGAACCGGCAGGTGCGAGCAAGACGGTCGAGCTGCCAGACCCAGACCAGTTCGGGAAGCGGCTCGTGGAGCATCGCGGTCGAGTGGGTCGCGGTGAGCGCGCCGAACAGCGGCACGGTGGTCGACACGGCCCAGTCCCGCGCGGGTTCGATCGAGACGAAGTGCACAGCGAGCGTGTCGCCGGGCTCCGCGCCGTCCACGTGGAAAGGACCCGTCTGGGGGTTCACGAACGGGAACTCGCAGACGCGGCTCACGAGGTCCGCCTCGCTCCGCACCCTGCCGCAGAAGGCGTCCTCGGTCCACAGCTCGAGCACCGTGCCGGGCGTGACCCGACGCACCGGCGGCACGCCGCCGAACGTCCACGCGAGCTCGCGCGCGTCGGGTCGGTACTCGAGCACATCGAAGTCGACCATGCCGCACTATGGCACGGGGTGAGCGTGCGTCGGCGCAGGAAGCGGCCCCCCCGTCCCGGTAGCGTGGCGGGTCAACCGGAGCGGGCTCTTGCGGCGGGGCGCGCCGCGAGCGGGGTGAAGGGTTGTAGGGGCCGAGCCGCCGGCGAGGACGCAATGGTGGAGGTCGCGTGAACGATCCGGTCATCATCGGGAGCGAACGCAGCGAGGTCGGGCTGCCGTCGGGCATGTCCGTGCTGCGGCGAGGCGGGAGCGCGCTCGATGCGGCCGAGGTGGCCGTGCGCGCGTGCGAGGACAACCTGTCCGACCATTACGTGGGGACGGGGGGACTCCCGAACGCGCGCGGCGAGGTGGAGCTCGATGCATCGGTGATGATCGGCTCCACCCGGGCCTTCGGAGCCGTTGGCGGCGTGAAGGGCTTCCCGAACCCGATCTCGATCGCGCGCGCGGTGCTCGAACAGCTCCCTCAGCACTGCCTGCTCGTCGGCGAGGGAGCGGAGCTCTTTGCGCAGGAGTGCGGCTTCACCCGCGCCGAGCTGCTCACCGCAGACGCACGTCGCCTCTACGCGGAGGCTGTGGGGACAGAGAGCGAGTCGGTCGAGGGTGAAGACGTGGGGGCGACCGAGGGCGACCGGCGCTATCGCCAGTCCGCGCGAGACCTGATGCGTCGGCTCTCACCGCACGAAGGGCCCTGGGGCACCATCGACGTCCTCGCGCTGGACGCGTTCGGTGAGCTGTGCGTCGCGGTGTCGACGAGCGGCTACCCGTGGAAGTACCCCGGGAGGGTGGGGGACTCGGCCGTGCCGGGTGCGGGGAATTACTGCGATCTCCGCCACGGCGGCGCTGCGTGCACGGGCCGCGGAGAGATGGCGATGCGAGCGTGTGGGGCGCGCAGGGTCGTGGACCTGCTCAGGTGCGGCATGGAGCCGGCGGAGGCATGCGCGGAGATGCTGCGCGACGCGCGCTCGATCCCAGACCCGTTCGCGGCCGAGCTCCGGGCGTTGGCGCTCACGCCCGACGGCCGTCACGGCGGCGCGGCGGGCAAGCTCGGGTCCGTCTACGCCTTCATGACGGCGGACCACACGGAGCCCGAGCTCCGGCCGAGAGCGGTCGTCGATCCGTGACACGCGGTCACCCGCTGGAAAGGGTGCCCCCGAGCCGCCGCAGGATCGTGAGCAGGCTGCGGGCGTCCTCTACGGTGGTGAGCCAGTTCATGATCCCCGCGCGAAGGTACGTGCGCCCTCGCAGCCTCGTCGTCGAGACCCAGGCCTCACCGGAGATCTCGAGGGCGCGCTGGAGCCGGTCCTGGTGCGCGTCCAGCTCCTCGTCGGACTTCCCGGGGACCAGGTGACGGAAGCAGACGACCGAAAGGTCTGGCTGCGCGACCGCGGTCTCGAAGTCGAAAGCCCGCCCGAGCTCGGCGGCGAGCACCGCCGCGACGTCGTTGTCGTGCTCGACGAGCCGTGCGAACCCCTCGCACCCGACGTGCTTCCAGGACGCCCACAGCTTGAGGGCGCGGAGGCGCCGGGTGCCTTCCATCGAGTACTCGAGCCAGTTGAGCGGCTCGGCGCCGGGGGTCGCTGAGCGGTAGTACTCGGGCGACCGGTGGAAGGTCGCGTGGAGGTCCTCTCTTCGGCGAACGACGAGGGCGCCGATGTCGTAAGCCTGGAACAGCCACTTGTGGGGGTCGACGGTGACGGAGTCGGCGAGCTCCAGACCAGGGACGCGCCGTGCGTCGCGCGTGGACAGCCGGGCGGCGCCGCCGTACGCGGCGTCCACGTGGAGCCACAGCCCTTCTCGGCGGGCGAGCGCCGCGAGCGCCGGGACGTCGTCGACGGACCCGGTGTTGGTGGTGCCGCACACCGCGGCGATGCAGAACGGCACCAGCCCGGCAGCCCGGTCGTCGGCGATCCGGCGCGCGACCGGCTCTGCCTGGAGGCGGTAGCGCTCGTCGCTCTCCACGACGACGAGGGCGTCGGGCGGGAACCCGAGCATGTCGAGAGCGCGGCCGATGGAGAAGTGCGCCTGGTCCGACACGTAGACCCTGGCTGCCTCGAGGGCTCGGCCGCGCGGGGGGCCCCCGGTCGCGGCGAGGTGGCAGAGGTGGCGGTCGCGCGCGACGGTCATCGCCATGATGTTGGCCATCACCCCGCCCGACGTCAGGACTCCCCAGCTGTCGGGGCCGCACCCGACGAGGTCCGCGAGCCAGCGGATCACCTCCTCTTCGACGAGCGCCCCGACCGGACCGGAGTGGAAGACGTCGATCCCTTGGTGGAACACCTGGCAGCACAGCTCGCCCGCCACCGACATCGGCAGGGGCGGAGGGGTGAAATAGGAGAACGATCCGGGGTGGTAGGCGTTGTACAGGCAGGGGACCACTCGCTCGCGGATCTCATCGAGGACTGCCGTCGAGGGGCGAGGGTTCGCCGGCGCAGGGGCCGGTCCGAGCGAGGGGCCGAAGAACCTGGCGCGCAGCTCCTGGTAGGAGTCGGGGCCGACGGTGCGGACCAGGCCCTGGTCGTAGACGTAGTCGAGGGCGAGCGTCCAGGCGTCCCGACCGAGGCCTTCGAGCGCCTCGCGTGCACCGGTTGCACGAAGGTCGAACAGCTCGGGCTCGGGGTGCCACTCGAACCGTGCCGCGACCGGTGCGCGGCGGGGGGGAGGCGTGGAGTCGTCCATGGCACGATGCTCGCGCACGCTCGGGAGGACCGACGTCGCTCACGTTGCCTTGGGCTGCGCTCGGTCCGACCCCGCTGGTCGCCCGGGAGACGGTCGGTGCGACCGCGCGCCGGACGTGCGTCGCCCCGCGGTCAGATAGAGGACGGGGTCATCCCACGATCGACGCGACGTGCTTTGCGAGCTTGTCCTCGATCTCGAAGTTCCACGCCGTCTCCGCGACGTCGACGACCAGGAACAGGTCGGAGATCAGCAGCGTTTCCAAGGCCATCACCGCAAGGTGCTCGACCCATTTGCCGATCCCGATCCGTACCGTGAAGTCTTCGGGCGTTCCCGACACGAGAATCGAGAGCGCCCGGTCGGCGTCGACCACGCCACGCAGGAAGCCGCCCTTCTTCGCCTGGAGCAGGGTGCCCTGCTCGCTCGGTTGGGAGGTCTGGACGCTGAACCCGTCAGCTTCTAGGTACGAAGAGATGTTGTGCTGGAGAGCCGCGAGGTCCGTGGCCTTCCCCTCGAAGTGCATGACCTTCTCGCCGATCATCTCGCCTCCTTCTCGCCGTCCCCACACGAGCGGCACGCGCAGGATCGTACACACGGGTCCCCTCGAGGTTCTCGTCGGCGGGAGCGTTGGGCCGCGGTCGACCGTGGCGCGCAACTCAGGAGCAAGAGGGACCTCGGTCCAGGTCCGCCGCGCCGGCGGCACGTGCCCCCTCACGGATGGCGGAGATCGCGGGAAGATCGCCGTTCTTCAGAAGCTCGATGGCGCTGTCGGTGGCGGTGAGCACGTCGGACTTGCCCGGCCGGATCCGCTCACGCCAGAGGAGCGCGACGAGGGCGTCGCCCCCGAGCACCACGGATTGCTTGTCCGCCAACGCGGAGGCAAGTGCCCGGGTGCCGGCACGGAAGGGCTCGCTCTCCACCATCCCGACGCTTCCGGCCCACAGCACGGAGCCAGCTCCGCGGAGCTCCTCCCCGAAGCGAAGGCACGTCGCAGGTCCGATGTCGACGACGACGTCTCCGGTCCGCTCCCGTCTCGTGGAGACGTGCGCCCGCCCGCCGCGTGACCACACGAGATCGGCAGGTAGGACGAGACGGTGGCGCACCCGCTGGGACAGGCCGTGCACGCTGCGGCACTCCTGGATGAAGTCGTTGTCGCGGTCCTCCGCGGGCTCTCGTCCGAGCGCCTGGAGCATGGGCAGCGCGAGTCCACCGCCGATCAGGACCGCATCGGCACGGAGCACGAGCCCCACGAGGCGGTGGAGGCGGCCGAACGTGCGCTCGCCGCCCAGCACGGCCACGAACGGCCGGGGTGGGGCCGTGAGGAGGGGCTCGAGGACCGTGAGGTCGCGTTGAAGGGTGCGGCCGATTGCGGAGGGCAGCAGCGTGGGCGGCAACGTGACGCTCGGCACCGGCAGCAGCGAGTCCTGCAGCGTGTCGTTCACGAACAGGTCGTGGTGCGCGACGACCTGCGCGACCGCTTCCCGGTCCTCGTCTTCGGCGCATCGCTCGAGGCGCAAGGCGCCGCGGTCGAGCGAGGGCTCGAGCGCGAGAAGGACTGTCCGTACGTGGGACAGATGGCCACCCCCACCGCCGCCCGCACCGCCCCGGCCGCCCGCACCGCCCCGGCCGCCCGCACCGCCCCGGCCCGCACCGCCGACGCCCGCACCGCCCCCGCCCGCACCGCCCCCGCCCCACAAGGTCACGTGCGCGCCGCGCTCGGCGAGCCACCGCACCGTCGCCGCCAATCCCTCGGCTCGGATCTGTGCGAGGGGCGAGGAAGGCGCGGAAGAGAGGGGGAGGTCGAGGGTGGCGCGGACGAGAACGTTCGCACCGTCGGGGTACGGCAGGTCCTCGAGGAGCGGTAGCCCCATCGGACGCGCGCCGCTTGGAGCTGGGCTCATGCCTCGAGTGTGGGTCCGGTACGTGCCCGACCGCAGGGGCTTTCGGCAGAAGTAGCGCGTCCGCCGCGAACGGGGTGGCGCCTTACTCGTCGGAGAACCGCTCCCACGCGGATTGGCGCGCCATTCCCAGCGCTCCGCCGATGCGCGCCCAGGTGACGCCGCGCGCCCTGAGCGCCGCGACGTGATGAGCGACCGCCTGGTCGACG
>JAJZMD010000055.1 GCA_021803085.1 Actinomycetes bacterium | reverse complement strand
CACCGGATGCCGTCGGCGCGGTAGAGTGGGGGCGACACGCGGACGTGGCTCAGTTGGTAGAGCATCACCTTGCCAAGGTGAGGGTCGCGGGTTCGAGTCCCGTCGTCCGCTCCAGATATTCTTCACAGAACGTGCGACTGTTCGTTCGAAAGACCTCCCCAGGCGCCCAGCTGAACAGACGCGCTCGGGGTGAGCTCGGCGGGGTCTACTCCCGCACAACGGAAATGGCGAGACTCGGCATCACCGCGGAAGCGAGCCAGCGCGGCCACATCATCGCTCCGTGGCAGCGGAAGGAGACGACACTCTCGTCGCGTGCATCGAAGGTGTGGAGCCGGCTCCGGTACCGACCCGCTCGGAGCTGCACGGTGTGGTGTCCGGGTGCGATCTCGAGCTCCTTGGTCTCGTGCCACTCGATCGATGCAACGCGAACGTCGTCGATCGCGACATCGAAGGTGCCGCGACGGAGCTCGATTCCCAAGCCCTCCCTTGACAACTTGAGCGTGGTCGACACGGCTCGCTCCCTTCTCGCTTCGAACGCTGGCCTCGTCGTCAGTCGCGACTGCCGGTGATGAGGCGCTCACGGTCGAAGATCGCGGCGACGGCGCGCCAGCCGAACCCGTCGAGCACGAGAAGCGCTGCCGCGAGGCCCAGTGCGAGGGCGACGGACGCGGGAATGACGTCGAACGACAGGAGCGCCACGACACCGAGTGGCGGCAGGCTCGCGAAGACAGCGAGTTGCTGAGCAGCTCGGACATCGGTCGAGCGTGCGGAGATGGCGATCCCCATCCAGATCGACCACCCCGCGAGGAGCGGCGTGAAGAGCAGCTGGACGAGCACGTGCGAGCGCTCGAAGATCGCCGAGAGAACCCCGGGGTGGGCGAAGAGCTCAGCCGCCCCCAGAAAGAGGCCGAACAGCGCGTAGGCGATGAGGACCGTCGGGGTGAACGCGGCGAGCGCCTTTCCGACGAGGAACTCCTCGCTCCGGACCGGGGTGATGAGAACCGCCTCGAGCGTGCCCTGCTCCCGCTCGCCGACGACCGAGTAGGCGGTGAGCGCCGAGGGGACCATCGTCGGGATGATGAGCAGGTAGAGCATGGAGATGCCGATGCGGTCGTTCAGCTTCGCGGAGCTTCCGGTGTTGATCGCGAAGAGCTGGATCATCGTGAGCACGATGAAGAGAAGTGGCAGAGCGGACATCGTGAAGATCACGAAGCGGTTCCGCCGGTAGTCACGGAGCTCCTTGCGGAAGATCGCTTCGACGCGGGTCCAGCTGAAGCTCATCGCCGCTGCGCCTCGACATCGTCTTCAACGAGCTCCAGGTAGACGTCCTCGAGCGAATGGCGCGTCTCCACGAGTGACAGGATGTCGGCATCGACTGCGACGAGTGCTCGTGCGACACGGGGAGCAGTGGCATCAGGATCGGTGACCTGGAGCACGTACGAGCCCGAGGCGGACTGGTCCCATCCCTGGACGTCGGCAAGCCGGTCGAACACGGCGCCCGGGTCAGCGAGAGGGACACGGGTGCGCACGTCCAACCCCCGCGTGAACAGTCGCTCTCGGAGCTCGTCGGGGCGCCCGATGAGGAGAAGGGTGGTGTTGAGGATCGCCACGCGGTGGCAGAGCCGCTCGGCCTCCTCCAGACGGTGCGTCGTAAGGAAGATCGTGACCCCCTGGTCGCGAAGTGCCGCGATGAGCTCGTGAACGTCGCGCGTCGCTACGGGATCGAGCCCGGACGTGGGCTCGTCGAGGAAGAGGACCGCTGGATCGTTGAGAAGTGCACGGGCAAGCGCGACGCGCTGGCGAAGGCCCTTCGACAACGACCCGCAGAGATCGTTGGCTCGGTCCGTCAGGTTGACGGCCTGGAGCCCCTTTGCGATCCGCTCACGGATGTCGGTGAGCTCGTACAGCCCCGCGAAGCACTCGAGGTTCTCTGCGACGGTGAGCCGGAGGTAAAGGCCCGGGGACTCGGGCATGATCGAGATGCGCGCCCGGATGTGGGAGCCTGCCTCGAGGTCGAGCGGGATGCCGGCGACGACCGCCGAGCCCGATGTCGGAGCCAGCAGCGTCCCGAGCGTGCGCACCATCGTCGTCTTTCCGGCACCGTTCGGGCCGAGGAAGCCGAAGACCTCGCCGTAGCCGACCTCGAACGAGACGTCCTCGTACGCGGCGCGCTGACCGAAGCGCTTCGTCAGGTGGTCGACGACGAGCGCGGCGTCCGGTCGCGAAACGTCGGCACCGGGAGGTATGGGCTCCCTGCCGTGCGCCGGCGTCATCGGCGCTCCTGAGCCCGCCCGAGCCTGCGCCCCGAGTCCGGACCAGAAGACCGCGAACGGAGACCCACAGGTGGCAAGGTAGCAGCAGTGCTGTCCAGACGTGCAAAGATGTGGTCGAGCGGCCAGATACCGTAGATTTCTCCGATCGTGACCGGGCCTGCATCCGAGCACCGAACTTTTACCGAGAGCGCCCGGCGCCGGCAGATCGTCGGCGCGGCGATCGACACGGTGGCCGAGGTCGGCCTCGCGCAGGCCTCGCTCGCTCGTATCGCCGCGCGCATCGGCATCAGCAAGGGTGTCATCAGCTACCACTTCGCCGGCAAGGACGACCTGATCAGGCAGATCGTGATCGACGTCGTCGAGGCTGGGAGGGCGTACATCCTTCCACGGGTCTTCGCCGAATCAACGGGACCGGCGATGCTCCGCACCTACATCGAGTCGAACCTCGCATTCATGCACGCGCACCGCAATTATATGGTCGCGGTCGTCGAGATCCTGCGAAGCGGAGCCTTGACGATCGACGGCCTGCGCCGCGTCGACGGCCAGGACATCGACGTGGCAGCTCGCCTGCTCGAGCGGCAGCTCGCGCGCCTCCAGGCCGAAGGGGAGCTCCGCGACGATTTCGATCCAGGCGTCATGGCGGCGGCGATCCGAGCCACCATCGATGTGGTGCCGCACCGGCTCGTACGCGACCCGGACTTCGACATCGACCACTATGCGAGAGAGATCGCGAACACGTTCGACCTCGCGACGCGCCCGAGAGCTCCAGCTGAGGAGTGACCGCCGAACCGTGAGCAGCTTGGCCAGGTCGACCTGCTCGAGGGTCCCGACGACGAAGGTGCCCCGACCGGGACGATCGACGACCAGACCGTTGTCTTCCACCTCCTTGTACGCCTTCAGCACCGTGTTGGGGTTGACCAGAAGCTTGCTCACGACCTCGCGGACCTTTGGCAGCTGGTTCTGGGGTCGCAGGTACCGGTGGCGACATTCGCGCTCGACCGCTTGCACGAGCTGGGCGTAGCTCGTCACGCCCGATGAAGGATCGAGCCGGAATCGGAAAGAGGCCCGTTCGCCGGGCTGCCCTCCGCCCCTCGAGGGAGCTCCGACCCCGGGCGAGTTGCCTGATAGATCGAAGGGCGTAGTTGAAGCCGGCAGGAACATGCACGCGTCCGTGAACGCCGTTCGGCAGGGGACGCGCCCCTGTACGCCCATCCGCGCGCGATTCCCGGCGATAGCATCGGAGCCCCGAGACGTCGCTCATCGCCGCGCATCGCTTGCCCATCGCAGGCGGCGGCCCTCCAGAGGAGGTGTCGTCACCTCCCCCGGCGGGGCTGTGGCGGTGCCGGGAGCGACGACGAGAAAGAGAGGGTGCGGTGGGTCGTTTCAGGATCGTGTCCCATGGCCGCCTGCAGGACTGGATCGCCGCGGACAACGGCTACTTCGCCGACGAGGGACTCGATCACGAGCTCGACGTCGTGCTACTCGAGAACGCCGAGCAGAACGTCGTCTCCGGCGAGGGTTACGTGCGGACGGGGGCGTACGAGCTGTACCAGTCCGGTGGGCACGGCAAGAGGGACATGAGCTGCGCCTGCCATTGGGCGGTCAACCAGGCTGCGGTGGACGCGTACGGGAGGATGTGGGGACATGCCTACTCGGTGATCCCGAGCGGTATCTATGCGGCTCCGGGCTCCGGCATCTGCACCCTGAGCGATCTGGCCGGGGTCGCGGTCGCGGTCGGGTTCCACTCCGGCAGCCATTTCTCGACCATCCAGGCGCTCGAAGCCTTCGTCGAGCCCGAGGACGTGCGGCTCGAGTTCATCGGCATGCCGTACGACCGTGTCGAGGCACTGCTCAGCGGCGACGTCGTGGCGGCCAACATCTGGGGCGCCCCCACGTACCTCGTGGAGCAGCAAGGCTGCCGCAAGATCGCCGACAGCACGTTCATGGCGGCATTCCTCTTCAACGGCGACATCGAACGGGAAGACGTCGAGAGGTACTTCGCGGGACTGAAGCGCGCCCAGGCGGATCTGGATCTCGAGCCGGAGCGCTACAAGCACTACTACCTGCGGGAGATCCCGAGCCGCTTCCACGATCGAATCGACGTTCGCGGGTTCGGACCGGGTGAACGTGTCGTGTTCGAGCCCTACACCGAGGAGATGTACACGCGCACCCAAGAATGGATGCGCAGCCACCACTTGTTCCAGGACGCAGAGGGCAGCATCCCGCCGTACGAGTCAGTGGTCGAGACGCTCGGGCCCGAGCCGGCATCGGAGACTGCTCGAAGTCGATAGGGTCTCTGGACGCCGGTAGAGTTGCACCGGGCCGGGCCCTGATCGCGAGCGAGGCCCAGATGGAAGACGAGGCCCAGATGGAAAGCGACGTGTCCGGTGCCGAGGTTCTTTGATTTCCCGTAACCCCGTGAACGAGACGTCGGCACGGCTGGTGGCGTCGGGAGTCGTGGTGATGGCGGGCGCTGCGGTTGCGCTCGACCAGCCGTGGCTGCTGTTTCCTCTGACCTACGGTTTCGCGGCACGGGTCGCGACGGGCCCGAGATTGAGCCCTCTCGGGCAGCTCGCGACGAGGGTCGTCACCCCGCGCTTGCGGGTGCAGCACCGCTTCGTGCCGGGACCGCCCAAGCGCCTGGCCCAAGGGATGGGGCTCTTCATGTCGGCGACGGCGACTGTTCTCTGCTACGGCTTCCGGAACAAGCGAGCTGCGTACGGCGTTCTCAGCGCGCTCACCGTCGCAGCGGGTCTCGAGGCAGGCCTCGGCTTCTGCATCGCGTGCAAGCTGTTCCCGCTGCTCACGAGGGTCGGTCTCGTTCCCGAGTCTTCGTGCGAGAAGTGTGCGGACATCTGGTCCCGGCCCGAGCTGCGCGGGGCTCGAGAGGTGGCGGCCGAGTCACCCGCGTGACGAGCAGGTGGCGGCGCGATCTGCCACTTCTGGTCGTCAAACCCCCTGCTCTGTGCGAGCTCGTCCTCGAGCACGTCGGCGGCCCGGCAATCCAGCCCTCCTCGCGTTCACGAGCGCCATCGTTGAAGGCCCGGCGCGGGCGAAGAGAGCAGCCGACCGTATGCGGCATCGGGAACCGGCACTCGTCTTCGAGGTGCGTGAAGGGTGCTCGCCCGGCTACGCGGCCGGTTCGAGGACGAGCGTGCCCGCTGCCGTGTTGGAGATCGGGATGTGGTAGTTCCAGGTCACTCGACGCACCGTGGCCCCCAGCGCTGCCCGAGCAGCCAGCCACATGAGCAGCTCGACGCCCTGACTGCCGGTCTCCTTGACAAGGTCTTCGCCTGAGAACTGCGTCGCCCACCTCGGATCATCGGTGAGGCTCTCGACGAAGCGGAGATCGAAAGACTTGTTGATGAACCCCGCACGCGTTCCTTCCAGCTGGTGCGAGAGGCCGCCACTGCCGATCATGACGACTCGGAGGTCTGGCTCGACGTCGTAGCAGGAGATCGCCCGGCCGATCGCCTCACCGAGGGCGAAGCAACGCTTCGCCGAAGGGTAGGGGAACATGACCGTGTTGACCGTCACCGGCACGATCGGGACGCCGCCGCCGGGCCAGAGCAGCTTCATGGGGTTCGTCACGGCGTGGTCGACGAGCATCTCTTGGCACGTCGTGACGTCGAACTCGTCCCCGACGAGCGCTTCGACCAGGTGCCAGGAGAGGTCTGGATGACCACGGTACGGGTCGACCGTCGGAATGCCCCAGCCTTCGTCGCCGTGGCGGTACTCGGGGGCGCAGCCGACGGCGAAGGTGGGCATCTTGTCGAGGAAGAAGTTCATGCCGTGGTCGTTGTGGATGATCACTGCAACGTCGGGCTGCACTTCGTGCAGCCATGAATGGACTGCCTCGTAGCCGTCGAAGAACGGCTTCCAGTAGGGGTCGGCCTCCTCGTGGCGCTCGAGCGCGTTGGCGATCGCGGGGACGTGGGTCGACATGATGCTGCCAACGATGCGAGCCATCGCTCTACCTTCCCGCCTCGACGAGCCGAGCCTTGAACTCCTCCTTGGACAGGCCGGTCTGCATCGCACCGAGGTCTTGTACGTCGAGGTGGAAGATCCCCGCGAACTTCGCCAGGTAGTAGGGGTGTCCTCCGTGCTCGAGCAGCGCCAGCACGTCCCGACGCCTGATCGCGTCACGCTGCGCGTCGGTCAGCCCGTAGCGGCGGCAGTAGCCGTCCTCGTCCGCGAGGAACGCGTGCCGGTTCGCCTCCTCGTTGAAGGAGAAGCACATCTTGTTGAGGCCGTAACCTCTCTTCGCCTCCGCCCCGTCGAAGATGATGGTCCCGGGAATGCCGTGGCGCTCCGTGTCCTCGCCCATCGCTGCCTCCTGCTGGCTGGTCAGGTGTTCGCCTGATCGCACGCACGCTACCGACTTGCATGAATTCCCTATAGGGCCGAAGGTCCCGAGCTCTCGCCGCAGCGACGCAGTACGGGTGGCGTCTCCGGATGCCCATAGACCCGTCGTCGACGGCGGGATGGAGCCCCCCGAGCGGCCTGCCTCGGGCTCCGGCTTGGTCGTTCGAGCGAAATAGGCCCACTCTCCGTCAGCAAGTGGACGAGTACGCCGGCGTGCCCGGCCCTGTCGCCGGATCGTCGACCTCGCCAGGCCCTGTTGTCGCGCGTAGCACCGCTCCGAGGTGGACGACGTACCACTGCCCCCTCCACGAGATCATCGAGGCGATGCCGAAGGAGCGGATCGCCCCGTTGATGCGGTAGACGATCCGCGCGTTTGGCACTTCGTAGTACCCGATGCTGTTGTAACAAGTGCCGGGGGTGACCCAGTGCGCGTACTGGGTTGGCACGTCCACTGCGATCAATGCGGCCTTCGTCGCCTCGGCCCCGAGCAGCGCGTGCGCCGCAGCCACGTCGAGGGCGAACTGCGCGACCAGTCGTACCCGCCAGTCTTCTTGCGGGTCGGGGATGGCCTTGAGCTGGAGGTAGGCGCCGAGAGGGAAGAACGCAGGCATCGCGATGCTCACCTGGTCTCTGACGACTCCGTTCCACAGGTCCGCCATCACGCCTTGGAATTGCCGGGACGTGGCGGACGGCAGCGCGGTCGTCTGGGGAAGTGTGCCGGGTCCCGACGTGCTCGGCGTCGAGGGCGCCGGCGAGGTCGTGGTCGTCGAGGGCCCCGGCGAGGTCGTGGTCGTCGAGGGCCCCGCCGTGGTCGTCGTGGGTCCGTGCTGGTGCACGCTCGAGGTCGCGGCGCGCGGAGCCGGCGAGGGTCGAGCCCCGTACGCGACGTAGAGCGCCACCGCCGCGGCGACCACCGAACCGGCAAGCGCGAACCGCAGAACGAGCCGGGCGGGCCCGCGGGGCTGGCGCGCCGGCCGCGAGCTCCGGCGCGGACGCTCGCCCTCGGCACGCATCGACCATCCATGGTAACGGGGTTGCTTTCGCGCCCGCTGAGGGGCGGAGCGGCCGCGGGGTGGGCGCCGTCACCTGATGACGGGGTGCACGTAATCTCCCACCATGGTGCGCACCGGACGAGGCCGCGCCGCAGTCCTCGCCGGATGTGCCGCGCTCTCGGTAGCGCTCGCGGGGTGCGGTGCGAGCGCGTCGGGACGCGCGCGCGCGACCCGACCCTCACCGCCGAGCTCGTCTCGCTCGGCAGCGACGTCGCCGGCCAGCCCGCGGCGTGCGCCGCCGAAGCCAGCACCCCGCATCGGCCTTTCTCCGCCTGCTGCCTTGGCCCGCTTCCCCACAGCGCCGGTCGTGGCTGGCGAAGGCTCCTGGGCGCCATCGGGCCGGCGGGTCGACGGCGTCCCGGCCGTCTTCGAGACCACGCTCGTCCCGCCCGGCGGCTCGCAGCCGGCCGGGATCGCATGGATGGACACCCGTCTCCTCTCCGCTCGGCTGTACTCGGGCTCGATCAGCCCAGGTGGCGGGCCGTACCCGTACACCGCCCCGATCCAGCAGGCGCAGGCGAGGTCGCTCGTGGCAGCGTTCAACGGCGGGTTCAAGATGGCGGCGGCAGGCGGCGGCTACTACACGACAGGCAAGACGATCGTCCCGCTCGTCGCGGGTGCCGCCTCGCTCGTCATCTATGCGGGCGGATCGATGACCGTCGGCACGTGGGGAGCGACAGTGACGATGGCTCCCAACGTGGTGAGCGTGCGCCAGAACCTCGTCCTCCTCGTCG
Source organism: Actinomycetes bacterium (assembly GCA_021803085.1). Taxonomy (GTDB): domain Bacteria; phylum Actinomycetota; class Acidimicrobiia; order Acidimicrobiales; family RAAP-2; genus JAJYVT01. Next base: position 3,280 of record JAJZMD010000055.1, on the reverse strand, counting down.
TAGGTGGCCGCCCGACGCCCCAGGCATCGAGCCCCGACTGGCTGTCGTGGGGGGCGACGTGCGGAGTCACCACCTGTACAGGGCCGGGTGTGGAGCACCAGTGGCGATCGGGCGTGGGGGTCACCGCCGACGGCGCGCTCGTCTACGTCACGGGCCCGTCCCTCTCACCGATCCAGCTCGCCGACCTCCTCGTGCGAGCGGGAGTCGTCCGCGGCATGCAGCTCGACATCAACCCGTACTGGGACGTCTTCGTGACCTACGACCCGCTGACAGCGGATGGCCTCGCAGCGCCGGCGAACGGCAGCAAGCTCCTCTCGTCGACCGTGCAGGGTCCGGCGACGTTCTTCGACCCGGCGTGGGCGCGGGACTTCGTCACGTTGTCCGCTCGGCCGCCAGGCTGAGGAGGTCGCCCGCTCGCGCCGCGCATCCGGTGTCGGGGTGCCTGCACCTCGGTGCAGGTCTCGAGACGGACGGCTTTCGAGCGGCGCGTGCTCGAGCCTTTCGAACCGGGTTCTCAGTCGAGCACGGCACGGACGCTCGGCGATCGCCAGCCGAACGGTCACCGGGCGGTGCGCCGGCTGCAGTCACTCGTTCGGCGGGTCCACTCTCGGAGGTCCGCTTGCGCGTCCTTGACATCGTGCTCTACGTAGGTGACAATGGTAAACGTCAGCTGAAAAAGTTGAGAATGGCAACATCACTTTCTTGGGGTGTTTGCTTCTGCCAAGGGCAGGCGAGGAAGCGGGGGGGTTCCCGGTATGGCACCAGCAGCAAGGTCAACGAGGCACGAGCGCGACGGCAAAGAGAGTGCTGGTCGCAGGATCCACCAGACGCTCGTCGTGGCGACGTTGCTGCCGGTCGTGGCAGCGGTCGTCGCGGCGGTGGGGCCTTTGTCCCAGAACGCCGCGGCCACGGGCTCGGCGAGCGCGGGGGGCGGGCCGATCAAGATCGGAATGATCACGTCTCTGTCCGGGCCCTACACTCCGCTCGGCACGAACGACAAACTCGGTGCGGAGCAGGAGGTCAATGCCATCAATGCCGCCGGCGGTATCGATGGCCGCAAGATCGACCTCATCGTCGAGGACGACAAGACCGACCCCACCCAGGCGGTGCTCGACTATCAGACGCTGGTGTCCGACGGCGTGGTGGGGATCGTCGGCCCGGTGTTCTCCTCGTCGGCGGAGGCAACCGAGGCATACGCCGGCCGGGCGAAGATTCCCACGATCGACACGGCCGCGGCGGACAGCCTCGCCACACCCCCCAGGTACTACGTCTACATGACGCCACCGACCACCAAGATCGTGGCCCAGCAGCTCCTCGCGTACATGAAGTACAAGGGTCTGAAGACGATGGCCGTCGCGCGTGACACATCGGCGTTCCCAACGGCCGGGTGGAACAACATGAAGGCCATGGCGCCGAAGTACGGCGTCAAGTTCATCTACGACGGCCAGTTCACGCTCACAGCTACGGACTTCACGACGATCCTGACGAAGGTGAAGGCGTCCAAGGCGCAAGGTCTGATGGTCTGGGGCTCGGGGCCGGCGGAAGTCACCTTGACCAAGCAATTCCGGGCAATGGGGCTCAAGATCCCGTTGCTCTTCAGCCACGCCGAGGCCTCGTACCTCTACACCCAGCCCGTAGGTTCCGCCGGGAACGGCGTGATCATCGCCAGCTCGATCGGCGGGATCGGACCGTACCTTCCGAGCAGCTATCCCGGTCGGTCCGTCATCACCTCGTTCGCCGGCACGTTCAAGAAGAGCAATCACTACTACCCGCCGGAGTTCGCCTTCGATGCGGGCGGTGCGGTGGCGATGTTCGCCAAGGCGATTCGAGAGCGCGGCGCCACTCCGGCCGGCATCGCGAAGGCGCTCTCCACGATGACGATCACGACCGGTGACGGGACGTACCATTTCAGCGCGACCGACCACTCCGGCCTCACGGCAACACAGGTCGCCATCACGCGTGACGTGCACGGCACGCTCGTGCCGACGAAGTTCACCAGGGTCGGTATTCACCGAGCCGGGTAGCCATTCGGATCAGTCGTCGGCGCAGTGCCCTAGCCGGGTGCTCTGTTGTGAGTCGCGGAGGGGGGGCTGGCGCCGACGGGAAGTCGAGATAGGAACGTGTGTGCCCGAGCCCGCGGCCCTTGCCTCGTCAGGGGCAGCGGGCGGCGCACACTAACCTGGCCCAGTGGTGACTGTGACACCCGACCCGGAGGTCGGTCTGGCGTACGTCGCAGGCGGTCTGCCGGAGCGCCAGATCCACATCGTCCGCAACGCGTACCGGCTCTTCGCGGACCGCGGCGTGGAGCGGGTGCCGATCCACGAGATTGCCACTGCTGCCGGGGTGAGCAAGGGCATCGTCTTGTATTACTTCAAGACCAAAGAACAGCTCGTGGGTGTCGCGATGTCCTGGGTGCTGGAGGAGATCGGCGAGCGGATCCGCCATGCAGTCAAGAATGCCGCGACGCCGATCGAGGTCGTGCAGACCATGATCGAGACGATCTTCCTCGGTCCCGATCAGAGCCGGCGCTTCTACCTCACCTACCTCGACCTGATCGACCACGCGGCGCGCGTGAGCGGCTTCGGGCAGATCAGCGCCGCCTTCCGCGCGACGGTGAACAGGGTCTACGCCGACGTGATCCGCAGTGGCGTCGAAGCGGGAACGTTCCAGGTCAACGACGTGGAGGAGGCCGCGGTCGCGGTGCGGGCGATCGTCGAGGGGATGCACTTCCAGTGGCTGCAGGAGGACGACTGGCGAGAGCGGCACGGATGGTACAAGCGCGCCTGCACCGACGCGGTCCTCGCGTACCTATTGAACGCTGGCAGGCCGCCGTGCGCGGTGGCGTTCCCTGCCGAGGACGAGTCGCGCGGGGACGCGGTGTCCGCCGGCGCGTAGACATGGGATCCGCCGGCGTAATGGGGCGAATCCAGCGACCGACGAGTGAGGAGGAAGCGATGTCGGCGAAGGTGAGGGATGAGCCCGGCGCCGATGCCTCCGGGACACCGGCCGAGCCGATGACGGCTGCCGAGGCCGCGCTCGCCAGAGCCGCCGGCGTGGCACGCACCGAGCCGGGCGAGTACGTCGTCGCCGAGATCGGCGCCATGATGATGCACGACATCTTCGCAGCGGACGTGCTCGAGATGCTCGAGCGCACGGGGATCGAGCGGCTGCACGACCCGAGCCGCGCCACCGTCGTGTTCGATCATATGGTCCCGGCTCCGTCGGTCGCGGCCGCCGAGCACCAGGCGAAGGCGCGCCGCCTGCTGCGACGCTACGAGAT
>JAJZMD010000241.1 GCA_021803085.1 Actinomycetes bacterium | reverse complement strand
GCGCGGTCACCCCCGGCGCACAGCAGCGCTCGATCACCGAGGGACGGAGCGCCACGCTTGCAGTGAGCTCGAGGCCGATCGACTCGCAGAACGCCCCGAGTCGGGAGGCGGCGAACAAGAAGGCCTTCGCCCGGGTGGGGGTCTCGGGCGCAGCCAGGAACGTCACCTCTCTGGCGAAGCGTCCGGCCGCCACCGACACCGAGCGAGGCGTGTAGCCCTCGATGGCAGTGGCCACCTGAACGAGGAGCACACGGTATCTATACCGTAAGATATGGTCCATGTGGGGGACCCGAGCGGCAAAGGTGCAGCCGTGCGACTGAGCACCGAGCAGCGCCACGAGCTTGGCCGCATCGCCCAAGAGCTCTCCTCGATCGTGCGCTCGGGTCCTGCACTGCCCGGCTCCATCGCCGAGCGCATGACGAGATGTGGGCGGGCCAACTGCGCGTGTCACGGCGACCCGCCGCGGCGCCACGGCCCCTACTTCCACTGGACCCGCAAGGTCGCGGCCAAGACGGTCGGGCGCTGGCTGAGCGCCGAGCAGGCCCAGGACTACCGCCGGCTCGTCGACAGCGACCGTCGGCTCCGCGAGCTCGTCGGTCGAGTCGAGTCGATCGGGCTCGAGGTCGTCGAGGCAGACCCCCGCTGGGAGCGCTGATCAACCCGGGCACCGCCGGTGTGGGCGCAAGGCGCTTAACCCGTGGGTGGGGCTCCGATCACGCCGCAGAACACCTGGTCAGGCCCAAACGTGAAGACCTCGCGACATCCGCTACCAGCGTCTTCATGAGGTTGGACCTTCCACGGCGCGAACCACCACGCCGTAGAGTGGTTCTCGTGCAGTTCACGGCAGCGGTCACGCACGAGGGTGGGTGGTACGTCGCGCGCGCCCTGGAGGTCGAGGTGACCAGCCAGGGTCGGACGGTCGACGAGGCCTTGGAGAACTTGCGGGAAGCGCTCGAGCTGTACTTCGAGGACGAAACCATGCCCGAGGTCGTCGAACCTCCCATCATCGCGACGGTCCAGCTGTCGGCGTGAGCCCGGCACTGCCGGTCGTCGGTGGTGCCGACGTCATCGCCACCTTGTCCAAGGCCGGTTTCGTGCAGGTCAGTCAGCGAGGCAGCCACGTCAAGCTCCGAGGCGGCGATCGAACGGTCATCGTGCCGATGCATCGGGAGCTTGCGATCGGCACCCTCCGCTCCGTGCTCAGACAGGCCGGTCTCACGCCCGCGGAGTTCTTCGCGCTTCTCTGACGCCCTCACTTGGCGTAGCCCTCACGGCGCACTTTGGTGTGCCGGCCGGCCAGGGTGATGGCCGGCCCCTCCACCAGCGGACCGAGGTTCGCATTCTCGGAGGCCGGGGGCGCGACATATTCTTCACGAGATAGCCAGGACCACCCCGCACGGCGACGACAAAACCCCTCGCCACGGGGCGAGCAGGACGCCACCGCCGGGGCGAGCGGGCCTCGGGGAGGGCCGACGGCGCCAGTGGCACTTGGCGGGCGAGGGCAGAGAACGGACGAGGCACGCGGGGCAGCCGACAGCTTGATCTGGGGGACATACTGGAAAGCCTCGCCCGAAGAGCGGTGAGACGTCACAGATACTGCCCGTAGCCACGCAGCCGCTTGGCTCGAGGTCGGACGACTCCGTTCTTCGCCTCGTACAGCTCCGCCAGGCTCACCGGGCCGTTCGGGCTCCCTCTGGCGTTCTTCAGCCAGCGCCTCGCCTCGGTCGTGGTGAAGAGCTCGAAGCCGACCGAAGCGAGGCAGCGCCCGGGCCTCGCCAGTGCCGGGTTCAGCGTCGCGAGCTCGATATTCGTGGTGAGCAAGAACATCGTGCGTGACCCCTGGCCCAGGATGCCGTCGGTGGCGTTCAGCAGTCGGTCGAGCGCCTGGTTGGTCGAGTCCCGGTTGTCCGCCCGGATGAAGCGGTCGGCGTCTTCTGCGATCACGAGCCGCCACCTCACGTCCTGCTCGTGGCCAGCAGAGGACATGAGCTTGCGGAGGTAGGCGTAGTCGTGGAGGGCGACCTCGGGATCGACGACGAGCTCCCCGCTGCACCAGCTCTTCCACTCCCCCAGCAGCGCTCGGATGGCGGTGGTCTTGCCGGTGCCCGGCGGCCCATGGAAGAGGACGAGCCGGCCTGAGTCGTCCGACAGGTCGTTCCCGCACCTTCGCATCAACCCGCCCAGGGTCTCTCGGGTCACCTCGGTGTAGTTGCGCTCGATCTCTTTCCAGCTGGGCACCGAGATCCGGCGCCGGTCGCTGTCGACGTCCGCGCCGTTCTTCGCCCAGATCTCAACCGTCACGCTGTGTGCGGACGCCTCGGGAGCGGGGATCTTCCCCACGATCGCCTCGCCGATCCGCTGGGCGACGCTCGGGCTGTCGGCGAGCACCTGCACCCCGATGTGCACCGGGTCGCCTGTGACCTCGACCGCATAGCCCTCGCCGCGTGCGAGCAGGTCCCAGTTGCACAGCAGTGTCTGGTAGCCGGCGAAGACGACCTCGGCGTCGTCTGGGAGCCATGAGCACAGCTCCTCGTAGGTGAGCAGTCCCTTGGCACGGTCCCTGCGCCCGCCGCCGCCCCAGTAGAAGCGCCGGGGCCGCTCCTCCAAGAAGTCGGCGACCGTCTGCGCGTGCAGGGCGTTCACCAGCCTTCCGTGCTGGACGCTCAGGCTGGTCTGAATCCGCGGGACCCGGGCGGTCCCTTCTCGTCGTTCGGTCGTCGTCTTCGAGATGTGAGCTCCTTTGATCGGGAGGAGCTGCAATCCTCGCGCTCGGCTGTGACAGCTCCGGGCGGGAGCTGGCACCGGGAGCGACGGTGCCGGCGTGGCACCGCGTACGGACGGCTCCGGCACAGGGGCGGGCAAGAGGCCGCAGGCGGGAGGGGACGGAGCCCGGGGTGCGGGCACCCGCAGCCAAAGAAGGCTCAGCATCCCGGAGATCCTCGTTGGGTCGGCTGGATCAGGCACCCGGGGCAAAGTCGGGCGGTAGCGCTCTCAAGCGTCCGACATAGCCTCTCGCAGCTGGCGAATGAAGCCGGTGCATACGTCGATTATCCGTTCCGGCGGCACGGCGATACGAAGGGCATCGCGTGCCATGCGGACGCCATCTGCGTCCCGGGAACCGAAGAGCTGCACCATCAAGTCGACGGCCCCGCGACCAACTGGTGCGGCGGTCTCGTCGCTCATGACCAGCCGTAGCCGGCGCATGAACTCGTGAAGCGGGATGGCGAGCATGAGCCGATAGACGTCGGCGGCATCCTTGTCGGCGATGCGATCCAGCTTGCCCTCTGCGAGTCGGTCACGCAGCTTGTAGACCTTGGCAACGACCAGCGCCGCCGGTCCGGCTACGCGGACGGTGAAACGGCGAGGGTCGCTGCCATCGAGGGCGGCGACTTCCATAAGGTCGTGGTCGAGGATCGCGCCTTCCAAACCGATCGCCTTGCGGACAATCATCTTGTCGTGAGGTGGGAGCCTGACGCTACGTCGCCCACTTGCTGGGGCGAAATGCTCTGGGACCATGATGTCGACTTCAACGTCCCTCGGCGTGCCATCGACGGTGGTGGTCTTCCACCAGATGCCGGGATCACCCTTTTGCTCGAAGCTCGCGTCCTCCAGGAGCTTCTCAATGTGCGGTTCGTCGGCGAGCCAGGACGGAGCCAGTGCGAGGTCTGCGTCGGTGGTGTATGGGGCGTAACCCGCGATGCCGCCGTCCTCCGTGTGCATGTAAATCGCCTGAGCACCGACGACGATGATGGCCTTACGCTGCGAGCCGAGTGCTGCGAGGGCATCGATCAAGACCGTCCGAGCAGCGACGTACTCAGGGGCCGGGTCTGTCACGAGCTCGGACCTCCCGTGCGCGGTTCGTTCTCGAGTAGTCCTTTGATCGTCGGATAGCGCCAGCGGTCCTCGTTCTCTTGCATCCACGCGATCAGCGCATCTCCCTCGGACGGCATCCGGCCGGTCCCAGTCAAGCAGTCGATAGCGACCTGGCTCGGAGCTGCCCAGGCAATCCCGCCGTCTGGCTCCGACCTTGTGAAGACGACCTCGATCTCCGGCCGGATGAGGACCGTGTCGGCTCCGGCTTCAGCCGGGAGGAGCTCGAGTTCCGAACCAAGGTCCCGCGGGTCCGGCGTGTAGAGGACAAGGAGGGCTGGCGCGGCGACCGGCGCGAGCCTGGCAGCGGCGAAGGAGCCCGTGATGGTAGGCAGTCTCGAGCCGGACGGAGCCCCGCTGCGCAGTCGGTCGAGCAGTGCGGAGCTGCCCTGGCGTGCGACATAGGGGTAGGTACCGGCTGAGCGGAACAGGTCGAGCCCCTGGGATCGCCGTCTCAGCAACGCCGGCCAGTCGACTCGAGTCACCGGTCCTGCTCGTTCGCGGTCGATGAGACCCTCGCCTTCCAGGGTTTCGAGGATTCGGGAGAGGTATCCCTCGTTGACGTTGGCAACCCTTGCGACCTGGGCACCCGTGTACGGCGGTGCCGCATCGATGAGGGCCCGCACGACCGCCCCCGCCTTCGCTCCCCGAAGAGCTGCCCGTGGCTTGGTGGAGCGGGGGTCGCGCGTCGCGCCGCGGACCTCGATGAAGACCCCGGGGTAGTCACTGGTGATTCGAGCGTTGCCGGTGAGGTCGAGGTAGCTGATGCCCTGCCCGATGAGGAGTTCGCGGGCTCTCAGGCCGATGTACGGGGCAACAAGGAGGATCGGCTGGTTACCCATCCGCCGCCGCCACGACTTTCGCCACGGGCCGTTGATGAGCGCCTCGATATCTCGGGGGGAGACGTCGATCTTGACCTCGACTAGGAACAGTGCCTGGCCTTGATTGCTGGGCGTCTTGATGACCAGGTCGGCGCCGTCGGAATCCCCCAGGGCAGCCCGTTCCGCGACCCACTTGGGGGGTAGGAGCTGCCTGAGGATTTCGACAGCGGCGTCGAGGACCTCTCGCTCGCCCGTGCGGGTTGCTGGCATCTTGCCTCCTTTGCTAGTACCGGCAATCCTACTCTTTTGAGCAGGAGTTGCCTATTCATAAGCAACCCTTGCGGGGAATCGCTCGGTTGCTTGTCATAGGCATCCATGCAAGGGGTGCAAGGCCGCGGAGGCTGCCTCGCACTGGTGCGGGCCATTCATCCCGGTCAGGCCCGGTTGGGCCAGGAGCAATCGCCGGCTCAGCCGCACCACCCGTCGGAGCACTGGCCCGGCTCCTCCCGGGGGCACCCACAATATTGCGTATGATATGCGACTTCTCGTAGGACAACGCCAGCCGACCGACCTGACCGGAGCGTCACGGACGTCGACGCCGACGGACGGTCCCGGCGACGCGCGCCACGTGCGTCGGCGCGCCTGATGTCTCGCTCCTCTCTCGATCCTCCGGCTCAGCCCGGGGTCGACTGCCCATCCCCGACGAGTGACACAGCCCGCCTGCACAATGTCCACGATGACTGACGTCCGCTCATCGCCCATGTTGCCGCTGCGGTGGTCCGAGCCGCCTACACGTTGTTCCGACCCGAGCCTTGAACGCCTCGAGGGCGGGAGCCGGCACGGAAGTCCCGACATCGGCCAGGGCGCCTGTGCCGGGACCGGGACCTGTATCGGGACCGGGACCTGTATCGGGACCGGGGCCTGTATCGGGACCGGGGCCTGTATCGGGACCGGGACCTGTGTCGGGCCCTGTCGCGACCAACCGCCCCCGCCCCCGCCCCCGCCCGACGGGGCACTACCCGAGATCGTGGTGAGATCGAGCTCGCGTCGGCGGAAGACCGCCGCCGCGTTCTGGGACAACGGTCGCATCGTCGTCGTGATGCCTGCCCACGTGCCCCCGTCGGACCGGCCCGAGCTCATCGAGTGGCTCGTCGCCCGTGTCCTGGCCAGGCGGCCCGGTGCGAAGGCGACCGACGACGCGCTCGCGGCCCGCGCGGCCGCGCTCGCCGACCGCTACGTCGACGGCGTACGACCTGCGTCCATCCGCTGGGTGACGAACCAGGGCAAACGATGGGGGTCGTGCACCACGCACACGCGCGAGATCCGCCTCTCGCATCGTCTCCGCCTCGTCCCCGAGTGGGTGCTCGACGCGACGATCGTCCACGAGCTCGCCCACTTGCTCCACCCGGACCACTCGGCCGCATTCCACGCCGTCGCCGACCGCTACCCGCGACAGCGTGATGCCCTCTTGTTCCTGGAGGGGTACTCGTTGGGGCTCCAGACAGGGGCAACTGGCGGGATTTGATCCCCACCTGACGAGCTGCCGCCCCGGCGAACTACCGTACGGGCGGTGCCGCAATACCGGATCAGCCAGGCAGCAAGGCTCATGGGCGTCAGCCCCGACACGATGCGGCGATGGGCAGACGCTGGACGCGTGCGAACGACCGCCGACGCCTCGGGCCACCAGACTGTCGAAGGGGCCGAGCTCGCGCGGCTCGCTGCGGACGTCGCGGGCGAGCAGGATCGCGAGCGCGCCGCCGGGCAGTCAACCCGCAACCACATCGCCGGCATCGTGACGCGGATCAAACGAGACGAGGTCGTTGCGCTGGTCGAGCTGCAGGCAGGCCCCTACCGGCTCGTCTCGCTCATCACGAGGGAGGCGGCGGACGAGCTCGAGCTCGAGCCGGGGATGATGGCCGACGCCGTGGTGAAGGCGACGAACGTCAGCATCGAGATCGTGCGACCGGCGCGGAAGCGAAGGGGTCCTTTCAGGGGCTCCGTACGGCTCTGAGGGGCTCCGGGCTCCGGGTGCTTCCGGGCTCCGGGTGCTTCGGGGCTCCGGGTGCTTCGGCGGATAACGTCGGCGCGTGGCGCCCCGCGCGAAGGTTCTGACCGTGTCGGAGTCCGTCCACGCCGGCACGCGAGAGGACCGGTCTGGCACCGCGCTGTTCGACCTTCTCACGAGCAGGGGATTCGAGGTCGTCGAGCTTCGAACGGTTCCCGATGGTGTCGAGCCTGTCGCTGGAGCGCTCGGCGAGATGGTCGAGGGCTTCTCAGGGCTGCTGGTCACGACCGGTGGGACCGGCTTCTCCCCGAACGACCTGACGCCGGAAGCGACCCTCGAGGTCGTCGACCGGCAAGCGCCGGGGCTCGCCGAAGCGATGCGAGCGGTGAACCCGCTGGGCCGCCTCTCGCGAGCCGTGGCAGGGACGGTGGGGACCTGCCTGATCCTGAACGTCCCCGGCTCGCCGACGGGGGCGACGGAGGCGCTCGGCGCCGTGGTCGACGTCCTGCCCCATGCCCTCGAGCTCCTCGCCGGCGGCCGCCCGCACTGACGCGGCGCCAGAGACGGGCCCTCTCGACGCGTCGTCGACGCGTAGGCAGAAGGGATCCCTCGGTAGGCTGGTGCGATGCGCAGCCGCTCGGACCGCGTTCACACGGGCTGGGTCACCGCACCGGTCACCGCGCCGGTCACCGCACCGGTCACGGTGAGTCGCCCGGCCGGGGGCACCAGGTGACAACAGGACGCGTCGCCGTCGCCATCGCGCCCCGGGGTGCTCCGCGCACGGCGAGCGACGCTGCCGGCGAGATGCCCACCGACGGCCCGCTCGTCGATCGCTACGGCCGCGTCCACGACGATCTTCGCCTGTCGGTGACCGATCGCTGCAATCTGCGCTGCATCTACTGCATGCCGGACGAGGGGATGACGTTCCTCCCGCGCGCGGAGATCCTCTCCTTCGAGGAGATCGTCCGCGTCGCCGCGGTCGCGCGGGGCCTGGGCGTCCGGTCGGTCCGTCTCACCGGGGGTGAGCCGCTCGTCCGCCGAGGTCTCCGAGACCTCGTCGCGGGCATCGCCGATCTCGGCTTCGACGACGTCGCGCTGACCACGAACGGCATCCTGCTCGCGCCTGTCGCGAAAGACCTGGCTGCAGCCGGGCTCCGCCGGGTGAACGTGAGCTGCGACTCGCTACGTCCCGACCGCTTCGAGACCATCCGTCGGCGCGGCGAGCTCGACGTCGTCCTCGGCGCGATGGCCGCGGCGGAGGCTGCCGGCCTCACGCCCGTGAAGGTGAACGTGGTCCTCCTGCGCGGCCGCAACGATGACGAGATCCTCGACTTCGCCGCCTTCGCACGCGACACCGGACGGGTCGTGAGGTTCATCGAGTACATGCCGCTCGACGCTCAGGGCGCGTGGGATCGCGACCAGCTGGTGCCGGGCCGGGAGGTCGTCGAGCGGATCGAACGGGTCTGGCCGCTCGTACCCGTCCGGCAACCCACAGATCCCGCTCCCGCCGACCGTTACCGCTTCGCCGACGAGATCGGAGAGATCGGCGTCATCTCGACGGTGACCGAGCCGTTCTGCGGCACGTGCAACCGACTCCGCTTGACGAGCGACGGTGCCATCCGCAACTGCCTGTTCTCGGACGCCGAGCACTCGGTACGCGAGGTGCTCCGCTCCGGCGGCGGCGACGAGGACATGGCGATGCTGCTCCGTCGCGCGGTGTGGGGAAAGCTGCCTGGGCACGGCATCAACGAACCGGGGTTCCTGCGCCCGAGGCGCTCGATGTCGATGATCGGCGGCTGAGCCCCCTCTCCTGCCCGGGCGCCCTCGGCGGCTGAGCCCCCTCTCCTGCCCGGGCGCCCTCGGCGGCTGAGCCCCCTCTCCGGCCCGACCCTTCAGCTCGCCCTTCGCCGGCGCCGACGCCAGAAGGCCAGCGCCGCCACGAGCACCACGAGCGGGGCGAGCAGCCGCTTCACCACCACCGGTCCCACCACGCGCAGCAGGTCCACCGGGACGACCTCGCGCTCTGCGTCTTGGACCCCCGAGGTCGTGCCGGGCCGGCGGGCGCCGTCCTCGGACACTCCGCCGCCCACCTCCGTCACACCGATGACCCCGCTGTCGCCGAGCTCGCCGCTCTTCTCCGAGCCTTCCTGGGAGCTGGTCTCCGGTCCCAGGGTCCCGCCCCCGGCGTCCAGCTCGGTCGAGCCGGCGCCCAGCACTGTCTTCTCGAGCGACGTCACGAATTGTCCGAGGAGCTTGGTGCTCACGTCCGCGAGGACCCCACGGCCGAATTGCGCCGCACGCCCCGTGATGCTCAAGTCGGTCACCACCGACACCCGCGTCCCCGAACCTTGCGGCGCGAGGGTCGCGGTGATGGTCGCGGTGGCATTGCCCTGCCCGCGCGTCTCGCGGCCCTCGGCTCGCAACACGGCACGGTGCGCGACCGGATCGCGCTCGAGGAACGTCGCCGCTCCCTTGTACTCCGCGGTGACCGGACCGACCTTGACCTTCACCACCCCGCGGTACTCGTCCCCTTCCACCGTCTCGAGCCTGGCGCCTGGCATCGCCGGCGCGATCCGCGTGACGTCGGTCAGGACGTCCCAGGCCTCGTCGACAGGGACGTTCACGTTGAATTCGTTCGTCAGCTCCATCCACCCACCTCGTTCCGTAGCTCCGATCCATGGCTCCCAGGCGAGCCGGCGTCCTCACGGCGCTCCTGCGCCTCGAGGTCCTCGACGGTGTCGATGTCGATCGGGTCGCCCTCGCACGCTACTGCGGCGACGAGATCCGGCCTGCGGCGCATGAGCTCGCGTGCACCCTCGTCGCCGGTTCCGCAGAGGAGGGGCCAGGCACGGCGATCCAGCCGGACCGGCGGCCGCTTCCGTCCACGGAAGCTCGCCGATACGATCGGTGCAAGGTCGGCGTCTGCCACCGCCCGCCAAGCGGAGGACGGGACGAGGGGCTGGTCGCCGAGGCCGACGACGACGGCGTCGAACCCTGCCGCGTCGCACCAGGTGATCCCCGCCCCGAGCGACGTCGCCTGCCCTTCCACCCAGTGAACGTTGTCGACGACCGTGACGGCAGCTCCGAAGTCCGCGAGCGCATCGGTGAGATCCACCGCGCCGCGCACGATCACGACAGGGAGCCCCGCATCGAGGGGGCTGGCGACGGCCCAGGCCAGGAGCGGGCGGCACCTGAAGGGGGCCAGCAGCTTGGGCCCGCCCTTGAAGCGGGAGCCCTCCCCCGCCGCGAGGACCAGCGCAGCGACCCGCGCGCGCTGGGGGCTCCGTTCCACGGCTTCTCCCACGACGACGCCGTCGGCGACGGCACCCGCGTCGCCGCACGCGTCCCTCACGCGCCGGGTGCCCGGCGGGCGCCTCGGCCCGCGCCCAGCACTGCCGATGGGCGCAGTGCCGAATCGTGGATCGGACCTGCCCGGTCGCGCAGCGAAGGGGCGGCCTTCCCAGTCCGGCACGCGATGATCTCCGCGCAGATGGCGACGGCCGTCTCCTCGGGAGTCCTCGCGCCGATGTCGAGCCCGATCGGCGACATGACCCGAACGAGAGCCTCGTCGGACACCCCCGCCTCGCGCAGCCGCGAGACTCGGTCGTCGTGGGTCCTTCGCGACCCCATCGCACCGAGGTACCCGACCCCGGTTTCGAGAGCGGCCACCAACGCCGGGACGTCGAACTTCGGGTCGTGCGTCAGGACGCAGACCGCGTCGCGCGGCCCGAGCGACTCGCCCGTCGTCGCCAGGTAGCGCTCAGGCCGCGTCGCCACGACTTCGTCGGCCATCGGGAAGCGTGCTCTCGTCGCGAACACCGGGCGCGCGTCGCACACCTCCACGTGGTACCCGAGGACCTTGGCCACCCGGGCGAGCGACGCGGTGAAGTCGACTGCGCCGAAGATCACCATACGCGGGGGCGGGGCGAACACCTCGAAGAACACCGACACCTCGCGCTGGCGCGCCTCACCGCGGCGCCCGTAGTGGCGAGTGTCCGAAAGTCCGCTCGCCAGCGCCCCCACCGCGTCGCGACGGAGGACCGCGTCGAGCTCGGCCACTCCCAGCGTGCCCGACGAGGTCCCGTCGTCGCGCACGAGCATGCTCGCGCCGAGACGCACGCCGACGGAACCGGATTCCGTCTCGACAACCGTCGCGAGCGCCACGGGTTCCTCGGCCGCGAGAGCGTCACGGAGCTCTTCGTAGACATCCGGCAGTGCGGGATCGACGAGCACGTGGAGGGTGCCCCCGCAGGTGAGCCCGACCGCGAACGCCTCGTCGTCCGAGTAGCCGTACGTGCGGCGCCGCGCGCCGCCCGACTGGAGCGCGTCGAGCGCTTCGGTCACGACCGCCCCCTCGACGCAGCCCCCCGAGACCGACCCGGCGACGTCGCCACGCTCGTTCACGGCCATCGTCGCCCCAGGATCGCGTGGGCCCGAGCCCTCGACCCCCACCACCCGGGCGGTGGCGACGCGTAAGCCCTCGCGCCGCCAACGCTCGATGTCCGCCAGGACCTCTTTCATGCCGCCCACTTCACGCCGCTCCGCCCTCTTTCATGCCGCTTCATGCCGCTCTCATGCTCCCACGTCTCCTCCCTGCGGTTTCGCCGACCAGGAGGCGGGCCAGTGACTCCAGTGACTCCACGGAGTGACCCTCCACGAAGTCGTCAACGTACGGCAGGGCCGCCGACATTCCGCGTACGAGCGGGGCGTAGCCCGGCGAGGCCTTCAGTGGGTTGACCCACACGATCCGGTGGGCGACCCTGGCGAGGCGGGCCATCTCCGAGCCGAGAACCGCCGGGTCTCCCCGGTCCCAGCCGTCGGAGAGCATCACCACGACGGCCCCTCGTGCAAGCCCCCTGACCCCCCAGCGATCGTTGAATTCGGCGAGCGCGTCGCCGAGGCGGGTCCCTCCCGACCAATCGGGGACCAGGCGTCCGGCCGCGGTCATCGCGGCGTCGGGATCGTGCGCGGACAGCGCGCGGGTGACCCTCGTCAGCCTGGTGCCGATCGTGAAGGC
>JAJZMD010000200.1 GCA_021803085.1 Actinomycetes bacterium | reverse complement strand
CATCGCAGCAACCCATCACCACGAAGGCTCGCACACCCTGAGGCTTCTGCAGGTGCCCTCCGAGAAGCTCTCCGATCCCGCCTACCAGGCCTACCTCGTGCTGCGCACCACCTTCGTGGTGGCGCCGATCCTGTTCGGGGTCGACAAGTTCTTCAACTGGATGACCTTCTGGCCGAAGTACCTGTGGATCGGCTTCCCGCACTTCCTGAGCGTGACCCCCCAGAGCTTCATGTACGGCGTCGGCGTCATCGAGATCGTGGCCGGTCTCGGCGTCCTCGTCCTGCCACGCCTCGCCCCCTACGTCGTGGCCGGATGGCTCGGTGGGATCATCACCAACGAGATCATCAAGTCGATCGCCATCGGCGGCCACACCCAGGTCTTCTGGGACATCGCGCTCCGCGACTTCGGTCTCATGATCGCCGCCTTCGCCCTTGCGCGCCTGGCAGCCAAGTACGCCCCGAGGCGCCTCGTGGGCACGCACCGCAGCTGAAGAACCACACAACGCCAGCCCGACCGGTCAGCCGCGGCTCGACGCGGTCGTTCCGGTCGGGGCCGGCTGTCAGTCCCTGGGAGCCGGAGATGGCCTGGTGGGCTCCGCCCTGCACGCATCGCATCTACGGCGTCGAAGCTCGAGCGTCACGACCACGACCGACAAGAGGGGAAGGACTGTACGCACCGTGACATCTTTTTACGGCGCAGACGAATCATCCACATACCACCAACCACCGCGCCGACTCGGTGCTCAGCACCCGGCGTCGCCCGAGGCCCAGCTCAGTGCGAGTCACGAGGCCGCGGCGTCGGCGAGCACCGTCGGCCAGGCAGGTCCGCGCCATGGCCTGCAGCTGGCCAACGAGCGCGCTGGGGCGGCGAGCCGCGGCGCCCGTGCCCGGTTGGCAAATGCCCTGCCGCCGCGAAGCACCGTCGACGCGGCAACGCCCGGCGAGGTGCCCCACACCGAGATCGATCTCACCGCAGCAGCCCGCGCCGTCTCCGATCTGCTCGACGCCCTCGGCGTCGACCGCGAAGGTGAGGGTCTCGCTGACACCCCTGGCCGCGTCGCGCGTGCCTACGCCGAGCTGCTCACGCCGGAGCCGTTCGAGGCCACCACCTTTCCGAACGACGAGGGCTACGACGAGCTGGTGCTGGCGAGGTCGATCCCCTTCTCCTCGCTGTGCGAGCACCACCTGCTGCCCTTCACCGGAGTCGCGCATGTCGGCTATCTGCCCGGAGAGCGTCTCCTCGGGCTGTCCAAGCTCGCCAGGGTCGTCACCCACTTCTCCCGTCGGCTCCAGGTGCAAGAGCGCCTCACCACCCAGGTCGCCCACTGGCTCGAAGGAGCCTTGCATCCCAAAGGCGTCGGGGTGGTCCTCGAAGGCGAGCACGCGTGCATGTCGCTTCGCGGGATACGCGCCGCAGGCTCGGTGACCCTCACCTCGGCGCTCGTTGGGATCGTCCGTGATGACGAGCGGACCCGTGCCGAGTTCTTCTCCCTCGTCGGTTGTCGGCCATGACCCCTGCCGCCCTCTCGACTCTGCGACGCTTCTGCCACCATGAGTTCTCCGCGGAGGCGCTCACGTCGGCGAAGAAGGCCGCCACGGTGTCGGTCTGTCTGCCGGCCCGCGACGAAGCGGCCACCATCGGCCCCATCGTCGCGGCCATCAGGGCAGATCTTGCGGAGAAGACCCCCCTGGTCGACGAGATCGTCGTCATAGACGACCGCTCCACCGACACAACGGCTGCCGCGGCTGCCGCCAGCGGCGCCAGGGTGGTCCCGGTGGCAACGCCATCGGGATCGCAGCCGGGAAAGGGAGCGGCGATGGCGACCGCGCTGGCCGAGAGCCGAGGGGAGATCGTGGTCTTCTTGGACGCCGACGTGGAGCGCTTCTCGTCGCACTTCGTCGTCGGCCTGCTCGGGCCCCTGCTCGCTGACCGCAGCATCGGCTTCGTGAAGGCCACCTACCAGCGCCCGCTCGCGGGCGTGCACGGAGGAGGCGGCCGGGTGACCGAGCTTGCCGCCAAGCCGCTCCTGGCGCTGTTGCACCCCGAGCTGGGCTGCTTCGCACAGCCACTCGCCGGGGAAATCGCCGCCCGCCGATCGGTGATCGGTGACCTTGCGCTGCCCGGTGATTACGGCGTCGACGTCGCCGTGCTGATCGACGTCTCCCGTCGTATCGGGATCGGTGCCATGGCCGAGGTGGACCTCGGCCAGCGTCACCACCGCAACCGCCCCCTGGCCGATCTGGCTCCCCAGGCTCGTTCGGTCGCCCGGGTCATCTTGTCGCGCGCCGGCGTCGACATGAGAGCGGCGGCCGCAGCGAACACAGCGGACCCTGCCACCATCGACCAGAGGACCCGAGCGGACCGGCGGGGGGTGTCACGCGCCGGTGAGGATCAACGAGAATTCGCCTGAGGGAGGAGCCATGCCACAAGCCACTCAGACCTTTGTGATCGTCGGGGCGAGCCTCGCCGGTGCCAAGGCAGCCGAGACCCTGCGATCAGAAGGCTTCGACGGCCGGGTCGTCCTGATCGGCGACGAGGCCCGGCGCCCCTACGAACGCCCACCGCTGTCAAAGGAGTACCTGCGAGGCGAGAAGGACTTCGACGCCGCCGCCGTGCACCCCGCCGACTTCTACGATGAGCAGGACATCGAGCTGCGTTCCTCGAGCCTGGTCACCGCCATCGACCCGGCCGCTGCATCAGTGACGCTCTCGTCGGGGGAGCAGATCGCCTATGACCGGCTGCTGCTCGCCACCGGCGCCACCCCCCGGCGTCTCCCGGTTCCAGGAGCCGAGCTCCCCGGCGTGCTCTACCTGCGAAGCGCCGACGACGCTGACACGCTACGCCAGGCGATCGGCCCCACCGCACAGGTGGTGGTGATCGGCGCCGGCTGGATCGGCGCGGAGGTGGCTGCCTCTGCCCGCCAGCTCGGCGCGGCGGTGGCGATGGTCGAGCTGGCCGCCGTCCCCCTGGAGCGGGTCCTCGGAGCCGAGGTCGGCGCCATCTACCGCGACCTGCATGCCAGCCACGGCGTCGACCTGCACTTCGGCGTCGGCGTCGAGGCCATCGTCGGGTCGAAGACCGTCGAGGCCGTCCGGCTCTCCGACGGCACCGAGCTGCCTGCCAGCGCGGTCGTCGTCGGCGTCGGGGTGGCACCGAGGGTGGAGCTGGCCCATGCCGCCGGCTTGGCGGTCGAGGATGGAGTGGTAGTCGACGAGCACCTCGAAACGAGCGTCCCGGGCATCTTCGCCGCGGGCGACGTGGCCAACGCCTTCCACCCCCGCTACGGGACCCGGATCCGCCTCGAGCACTGGTCGGCCGCGCTCAACCAAGGCCCGGCGGCCGCCCGCGCCATGCTCGGCCAGCGCGTCGTCTACGACCGCACCCCGTACTTCTTCTCGGACCAGTATGAGCTCGGCATGGAGTACCGGGGTTGGGCGCCCGACTTCGACGAGGTGGTCTTCAGGGGAGATCCTGCCTCAGGTGCGTTCCTCTGCTTCTGGCTCCGCCACGGAGAGGTCGCAGCGGCGATGAACGCCAACGTCTGGGACGCAGGTGACGCCATCGAGGCACTCGTGCAAGCCGCCCAGCCGGTCGACCGGGCACGCCTGGCCGACCCCGACGTGGACCTAGCCGGACTCGCCCGGTCACCGGACGCATGAGGCTGAGCCCCGACCCGTCCCCTCAGTCCTGGGCGGCCCGATCCCTCTCCGAGTCGCCAGGGTGCTCGAAGCGACAACCCGCACGATGCCCCTCGGCCTCGATCGCGCCGCAGTCGGGACAGACCAGGTGCGCCCAGCACGCCGGGTCTCCGCCACCTGCTCCTTGCGTCCCTGGCCCCATCCGGGCTCCCTCCCTACTACTGGTCGTAGCAGGCACAACCGGGGTGGAAACCCGACCATTCGAGTCGACTATGCCGCTCATGATCTCATATACTAGCCACGACTAGAACAACAACCTCGAAGGAGGATCCATGGCGATCCAGCTAGGCGACACCGCACCCGATTTCACCGCCGATACGACCGAGGGGCGCCTCAGCCTGCACGACTACCTGGGCAGCAGCTGGGGCCTGTTGTTCTCCCATCCGGCCGACTTCACGCCGGTGTGCACCACCGAGCTGGGGGAGTTCGCCCGCCGCAAGGAGGACTTCGACAAGCGTAACGTCAAGCTCATCGGGGTGAGCGTCGATCCCGTCGAGTCTCACCGGCGCTGGTCGGACGACATCGCCGAGACCCAGGGCACTGGGCTCAACTACCCGCTCGTCGGCGACGAGGACCATTCTGTCGCCGACCTCTACGGGATGATCCACCCCAACGCTCTCGAGACCGCCACGGTGCGCACCGTGTTCGTGATCGGCCCCGACAAGAAGGTGAAGCTGACCCTCACCTATCCCGCCAACGTGGGCCGCAACGTGGAAGAGATCCTGCGGGTGATCGACGCCCTGCAGCTGAGCGCAAATCACTCGGTGTCGACGCCGGTCAACTGGCGCGACGGCGACGAGGTCATCATCTCGCCTGCCCTCTCCGACGAGGAAGCGAGGGCACGTTTCCCGAAGGGCTTCCGGTCCTTGAAGCCCTACCTACGCCTCACCCCACAGCCCAACAGGTAACCGCCTCATCACCGCAGGACCCTGCCGGGGGGTGGACGGCGTGTGCTGCGAAACGCACGACTCAACTCAGTCAGGGCGAGCGACGCCGAGCAGTTCTTCGAGCCGGTCGCGCAACAGGCACTCGGCGTCCTCGCCGAGACTGCGGACCACCTCCGCCGCTGGCCGTGACCGACGGACGAGGCCCACGGCTTGGCCGGCGTAGACGTAGGCGGTCTCGTAGTCCCCGGCCTTGCGGGCCTCGGCCAGCTGGCGGCCTGCCGCGGTGTCGGCAGCCAGTGCGGCCTCGCGGCCGTGCCAGGTGTCGGTGAAGCGGTTGCGCAGGGCTCGCCCGGCGAACTCCTCCGGCCACCCGATCCCTTGGGCGACGTCGAACACCCGAGTCAGCACCGTGTCGGTCTCGGCAGCCGCTAGCACCTTGGCCCGTGCCTCCGCGGTGCTGGCCGCCTCCGGGCAGGCGAGCAGGCAGGTGCCCACCCAGGCGCCGGCCGCTCCCGCGGCGAGCACAGCGGCGAGCCCACGGGCGGTGGCGATCCCTCCCGCCGCCACGACCGGCACGTCGACGGTGTCGAGGACGAGCTGGAGGAGCGGCAGGCTCCCCACCGTCCCGGTGTGCCCGCCGGCGTCGGTCCCCTGGGCGACGACGAGGTCGAGGCCCGCCTCGGCGGCTGCCACCGCGCTCGCCACGTCTTGTACCTGGGACGCCACCATGATGCCGGCGTCGTGCAACGCCTCGACGTAGGGCCGGGGTGAGCCGAAAGAGACCGACACGAGCGTCGGCCTCGCCTCGAGCGTCCGCTCGAGCAGCTCGGGACAGTCATCGAGTGCCCAGGCCATGAGGCCGATCCCGAAGGGCAGACGACCGCTGTCGCTGGCGAGCGACGCTTCGCGAGCGACGAGCTCCGCTCGGTCCGTGCTCCCCACCCCGATCATGCCGAGCCCTCCGCCCTCGGTCACTGCTCTGGCCAGGGCGCCGTGAGCCACCCCGGCCATCGGCGCGCCGATGATCGGCATGGCCACGCCGAGACGTGCGGTGAGTGGCGTGTGCATCCCCATCACTCAGCCCTGACAGTTCGGCAGTTCACTGGCGCGGGTGCGAACCGGACGACCTTGCCAAACTACCGAGCGAGCAACCGATCAACATGAGCACCACGATCACGAGCGTGCACCCGCCAACGAGCCTTGGCGCCGGACGGTGAGCCGACACCCGGCTCTGCGGGGATCCTTCGCTATGAGCCCCTCGACGTCCAGGCCGCCGAGGCCCTCGGCCAAGCCCTCGGCCAAGCCGAGGTGTAGCTGGCATACCGTGTCGGGGTCCGAGCCCGCCACATCGGCGAACGGGCATCGACCGAGCACAAGCTCAACCGTGCGGCCCCGCTCCACCCGCGTCGGCCTGAAACCTCGCCGCTCGATCTCGGACTCGAAGAGATTGACGGGCTCCCCGCTCCCAGCAAGCTCCGCCCCGCGGCGGTGTCCCTCCTGGCGGCCGACCTGGCGCGGCTCGAGATGTCGGCGCACTGCTTCGGAGAGCAGGCCCGCCAGCCACGCGTACGCGCCGGCGGTACCCCAGCGCCCGGCCGCCTCGGGCGCCAAGCGGTAGAGCAAACGAGGTCGCCCGGGCCGGGTACGCTCCTCGACCTCCTCGACGACCAGGCCGGCATCCTTCAACACTGCAAGGTGCTGGCGCACGGCGTTGTGGTTCAACCGGACGAAGTCGGTCAACTCGGCCACCCCGACCGGCCCTGGTGCCTCGGCGACGTAGCGGAACAGCCGGTGGCGCGTTGGATCACCGAGAGCCCGGGCCTCCTTCTGCAATTCCTCTTCCACCATCTCGCGCCTTCCTACGATCGATCTTCTAGTTTACACCGGAAGAACGGTCACCGGCGGCATCGGGGCCGTCGGGCCAGGTCGCAGTGTCTTGCGGCTCTCGTCAGAGCCGGCCCGTCCGCTCTCCCGCTCACCGCCCGTGATCATCGTGCTGGTCACGCAATTGACGACGCCATCTGGAGATCGAGACCCACGGGACCCAGATCGTCTTTGACTCGTACTGCTTCACCCTGGCGAGGACGGTCGAACCTACCTCTCCGTCGTGCGCGAAGCTCATCTGGTACCAAGAGCACCCGAAGCACGGCTCGATGCGGCAGAGATAGACATCCCGAGAAGCCGACGCCGCAGCCAGGCGCCGCAGCGCGCTGGTACCGTCCCGCACCTCGAGCCAGACGCACGTCCCGTCGACGAACTCAACCAATTCGTCCCCGAGCACGCCCGGCCGTATCGAGGCAACCCGGATCCGACGTCTCGCCAGGGTCACCAGCCCAGCGGTCACCCGGCGTTTGCGCTCCGCGCGGGTCATCCGGAGTGCCGCTCGAAGCCGACGGCGCAGGTCCCGACGGTCCGAGCGCCGCGGCACTGCCTCGCTGAAACGGACCCGCGAGCCCGCGCGGCGCCACCACCGACGACCGTGAGAAGCCGGCCGGCGAGCCATGGCGCTACATCCCTGCAACCTTGGCGCCGATCGCCTCGACGAGCGCCGCCCAGTCCGCGCTGAACGCCTTCGCCCCTTGGCGCTGCAGCGACTCGGCCAACGCGTCGACGTCCACGCCTTCGGCCGCGACCGCCCCGACCTGTGCCGCTGCCCTGGCGTATTCGGCTTCGAGGAGCGCATCGAAGCTGCCGTGGTCGGCGAAGGCGAGCAGCGTCTTCTCCGGGACGGTATCAACCGTGTCGGGCGCCACCAGGTTGGCGACGTAGTAGTCGTCGGAGAGGCCGGGATCCTTCGCCGAGGTGGATGCCCACAGCAGCCGCTGCGGACGCGCCCCGGCCGACGCCAGGGCCGCCCAACGCTCCCCCGAGAGCAAACTGCGGTAGGAGGAGTAGGCCTTCTTCGCCATGGCGAGCCCGAGCGTGGCGTGCAGGTGGGCGGGAAGCAGCGGGTCGGCAGCCTTGTCCCAGCGGGACACGAACACCGACGCCACCGACGGCACTGCGAGGTCCTGCCCGGCGGCGAGACGGCGTTCGAGTGCCCGCAGGTACGCCTCGGCGGTCCGGAGGTACTGAGCGTCGGAGAAGAGCAGCGTCACGTTGACGCCGATGCCGGCGGTGACCATCTCTTCCATCGCCGTCAGACCCTCCGGGGTGCCGGGGATCTTGACGAGCAGGTTCGGAAAGCCGGCCTGGTCATGCAAGCGCCGGGCGAGCGCGGCGGTAGCCGGCGCGTCGTAGGCGAGATCGGGCGGGACCTCGACCGACACGTAGCCGTCGACACCGAAGGTCTCCTCCCAGGCCCGCCGGAACAGCGAGGCCGCTGCCCCGAGGTCTTCGAAGGCGACGGCGTAGACAAGGTCTTGGGCGTCGGTGAGCCCCTCGCCGAGGTGGCGGTGCAGCGCTGCGTCGTAGTCGTGGCTCGCCGCCATGGCGTGGCCCAAGATGGTGGGGTTGGAGGTGAGTCCGGTCACCGCCAGCTCGTCGACGTAGCGGCCGAGCCGACCCGAGCCCACCATCGCCCGGTTGATGCTGTCGATCCAGATGCTCTGCCCCGCCGCACGCAACCGCTCGACAGCGTTGGTTCCGCCAGTACCCCTCTCGCTGCCGCTCACCTCAGATCACCACCGGCCACGACGGCGCACGCTCCACCGTGGTCAGGCCGAGGCCCAACGCTCTTGGTCGAGGGCTCGCTTGATGTCGGGGTAAGCCGTGCTCATGCAGCACGGGCACGACTCGTACCATCGACGCATGCCCTCGTCGACCTTCACCGGGTGCGGTCAACTCCGGGTGCTCATGTCCCGACGGTGCGGACCCGGCCGCCTCATGTCGCGCCATGTGACTCCCTCCAGGCCGGTGATCACCGATACCATCGAGCTCAGTTTATCCTGCGCCTACTAGAAATATGAATTCTGGCTGGCGTCGGCTGCTCACCAGCCGGTCATCCGAAGTGCGGGTCCACGGCTTGGGCGTCGATGTCGAGGTCGCTCACGGCCTTCGCCACCACCGAATGGTCGAGCTCCCCCGAGCGTGCCAGGGCATCGAGGACGGTCAGCGCCACGTGGGCGGCGTCCACCTCGAAGTGGCGGCGCAGCGCCTCCCGGGTGTCGGACAGGCCGAAGCCGTCGGTGCCGAGCACCGTATAGGGGGCGGACACGAAGCGGGCGACCTGGTCAGGGACCAGGCTCGTGAAGTCGCTCACGGCAATGACGGGCGCGGGACCGGCCAGCGCCCTCGTCACGTAAGGGACCCGGGCCGGCTCGCCAGGGTGGAGCCGGTTCCCGCGCTCGGCCGACAGGGCATCCTCGCGCAGCGCCTTGTAGCTCGTCGCGCTCCACACCTCGGCGGCCACGCCGTAGCGCTCGGCGAGGACCCGCCGGGCGTCGAGCGCGGTCAGCAGCGCCGGGCCGCTGCCGAGGAGACGAGCCCGAGGACCGCCGGTCTCGGGAGCGGCGGCGTACCGGTAGAGACCGGCCACGATCCCCTCCTCGACGCCTTCGGGCATAGCCGGCATCGGGTAGCTCTCGTTGTAGAGGGTGAGGTAGTAGAAGACGTCCTCGGGGTCCGAGCCGTACATGGCGGCCACCCCGGCCCGAACGATGACCGCCACCTCGTAGGCGAACGCCGGGTCGTAGGCCCGACACGACGGGTGCGCCGACGCGTACAGCAGGCTCTGGCCATCGCAGTGCTGGAGACCCTCGCCTTGCAAGGTCGTCCTCCCCGCGGTGGCAGCGAGCACAAACCCCCGGCCCCGGGCATCCCCGAACGCCCACAACAAGTCGGCGGCCCGGTGGAAGCCGAACATCGAGTAATGGACGAAGAACGGCACAGTCGCCTCTCCGAGGGCGGCGTACGAGGTGCCCGCCGCGAGCGTCGAGGCCATGGCCCCGGCCTCGGTGATCCCCTCCTCGAGGATCTGGCCGTCGGGGGCCTCGTGGTAGGAGAGCAGCAGACCGGCGTCGACCGGCTCGTAGCGCTGGCCGCCAGGCTGGTAGATGCCGACCTCCCGGAAGAGCCCGTCGATCCCGAAGGTCCTTGCCTCGTCGGGCACGATCGGCACCACCCGCCGGCCGAGATGCGGATCGCGAAGGAGCCCCCGCAGAAGCCGCGTGAACGCGCCCGTCGTCGAGGCCGCCACCTTGGGGCCCGTGCCGGCCAACAACTCCTCGTAGACCTTGTCCTCGGGCGCGGCCAGCGTCCCACTGGTCGAGCGGCGGGCCGGGAGGGGGCCGCCGAGCACCCGGCGGCGCTCTGCGAGGTAGCGGTACTCCTCGGAGTCGAAGCCCGGATGGGCATAGGGCGGCAAGTCGTCTGCGAGCGCACGGTCGGGGATCGGCAGCTCCAGGCGGTCCCGGAACACCCGCAGCTCAGCCTCGGTCAGCTTCTTGATCTGGTGCGTGGCGTTGCGGGCCTCGACGTCGGGGCCGAGCGCCCAGCCCTTTACGGTCTTGGCCAACACGACCGTGGGGCCTGCCGTGTGCTCGACGGCGGCGCGGTAAGCGGCATAGACCTTCTTGGGGTCGTGACCGCCACGCCGCAACCGTCGCAGGTCATCGTCAGAGAGGTGAGCGACCAGGCCGGTCAGGCGCGGATCGGGACCGAAGAACCGCTCACGGATGAAGGCGCCGCTCTCGACCCGGTACTTCTGGTACTCGCCGTCCAAGGTCGTGTTCATCTTGTCGAGCAACACACCGTCGACGTCCGCGGCGAGGAGGGGGTCCCACTCGCGAGCCCAGACCACCTTCACCACGTTCCATCCCGCCCCGGCGAAGAGCCCCTCGAGCTCTTGGATGACTTTGCCGTTGCCCCGGACCGGGCCATCGAGTCGCTGGAGGTTGCAGTTCACCACGAAGGTGAGGTTCGCCAGCTTCTCCCTGCCCGCCATGGCGACAGCCGCCAGCGACTCGGGCTCGTCCATCTCGCCGTCGCCGACGAAGCACCACACCCGCGACCCCGAGACGTCTGCGACCCCCCGGTCGGTCAGGTAACGGTTGAAGCGAGCCTGGTAGGCGGCCATCAAGGGACCGAGGCCCATCGACACCGTCGGGAACTGCCAGAAGTCGCTGCGGCGGGGGTGGGGATAGCTCGGCAGACCACCGCCTACCTCGCGGCGAAATCCATCGAGGTCCGCCTCAGCCAGCCGTCCCTCGAGATACGCCCGGGCGTAGATCCCCGGAGCGGCGTGGCCTTGGAAGTACACCTGGTCGCCAGGGCCGGTATCGGCGCCCCGGAAGAAGTGGTTGAAGCCGACCTCATAGAGCGTGGCCGCCGACGCATAGGTAGCGAGATGGCCGCCGATGCCGTCGGCCCGCCGGTTCGCCCGTGCCACCATCACCGCCGCGTTCCACCGTACGTAGTGGCGGATGCGGGCTTCGAGCACCTCGTCGCCCGGGAAGACCGGCTCTGCTCCCGGCGGGAGGGTATTCACATAGTCGGACACGGGCATACCTGGCACGACAAGGCCGAGGGACCGTGCTCGTGTCCACGCCGCCCCGAGCACCCGGGCTGCCGCCTTTGGGCCGTGCGCCGCCACCACGGCATCCACCGAGTCCCGCCATTCGACCAGTTCTCCGTCGTCGATGTCCACCGGCGACGACACTGGATTCTGGAGTGCCATAGTGCCACCTCCCAGGCGTCCCGTGCCCGTGACGAGACCAGCTCACCCACAGTTTATCTAGTCTGTCCTAGCAAAATATCCCTGGGCCCCCGCCCACGGCTTCGCCTTCGCCCGCATCAGCACCGGCGACGCCACCACCGCAGACGTGGGCGTCCACCTCGGGATCACGAAGCAGGCTGCAGCCCAGCTCGTTGACCACCTGGTCGAGAGCGGCTCCGTCGAGCGCCACCCGGATCCACGCGACAAGCGGGCCCGACTGCTCGTGCTCACCGAGCGTGGATGGGCATGCACCGCGGCCGCCGAGCAGGCTGCCGCCGAGACCGTCGCACGCTGGGAACACCAGCTGGGCCCAGGGGCCTACCGGCAGCTGACAGCAGCCCTCGGGGCACTCGCAGAACCCGGCCGACTGCGGCCGTTGTGGTGACCGACCCCTCCCATCGTCACGCAGAACCGCGACGTGCGGCCTCAGAGCCAGCACGTCCCACCGCGCACCTTGAGGAGGGTCGTCGCCGCCCGGGAGCAGCGTTGAGTAGGGCAACTGCATAGGCACGCACTGGGCGTGCCTATGCAACGCGCTGCCCACCCCAACCTCGAACGCGAAACCGCACCGTACGGGCCGCTCGCCCTCGCGCCACCCTGCGCAGGCTGCATACGCAAGGGCTGAGTAGGTCCCCACAAACTGTCCCCAGAAACACAGAAGCCGCCGACCAAACGTGCTGGTCAGCGGCCTGTGCATACGCAACGAGGCGCGAAAAGCGCCCGTACTTGGTGGCGGGGGTGAGCAGTGATCGGGCGAGC
>JAJZMD010000236.1 GCA_021803085.1 Actinomycetes bacterium | reverse complement strand
CTACGCCCGGGCAGAAGACGAGGCCCACAGCCTGCTCGCCGAAGCCTTCTCCGCCTCAGCGGACCTCGAGATCATCGACGACGAGCTCCACGTCCGCCTCGAAGCACTCTCAGCCCCACGTCGCAGCCGAGCCATCGCTCGGCTGTGCACAGAGCTCAATGCCACCGAGACGGTCTATCCGGGGACGAACCTGCGCCTCGTCTACAGCGTCAAGGGCCACTGACACCAGCGGAGCGCGTCGGGGCAGCCAGGTCGGGGCCAGAACGGCCCGAAGCCCCGAGGCATCTATCTCACCATGTCAGGAGTCCTGGAATCCGTTACAGAAGCATTACCCCGAGGAGCTGAAGGATCGCGCCGTGCGCATGGTGCAACAGCTCCGTCGAGAGGACCCAGCGGACAATTCGGTGATCAGCCGCGTAGCGCGTCTGCTCAGCGACGGTGTCGAGTCACTGCGCAACTGGGTGAAGCAGCCGGACATCGACGCCGGCACGCGTGCCGGTCTCACGATCCATGAGCTACTTTCAATCGCCCTGCTGGGCGGGCCGCCCGGCCCAAGCCGAATCGGCCACCGTCCACAAGTCTCCTCTAGGTGAAGTTGTAAACGGCGACGCCGCCCGAGAATGCTGAGTCATGCAGAATGAACTTGGCGATCGAGTCTGACGAAGACAGCCGGAATGGCACAGTAACTGTGATCGAGACGCCTGGGTTGACTGTGCTGAACTCCGCTGTACTTCCATGCGGAACGTAGAGCAGCGCACCCGTTGTCGCTGATAACTGACGACCCAACGGGTCGATCGCATACTGATTCGAAGCCCAGAACGACTGAGAAGATGTCTTGTCGTTCAACACGTGCATACTCACAAGGCACCACTGCGTTCCCGACTCCGCTGTCTCACCGACACTGAACCCTGTTGTTGTTGACCCCAGGTGGGTGAGGCCACATTGCACAGAGGTAACCGTGAAGGCGAAGTCTCCATCTTTTGCAACTTGACCGATGTGCGGACTCTGCGGTGCGGTGGTGGTTGGAGCAGTCGTCGTAGCAGTTGCGCCAGTTGTCGACGTGGTCGTTGTCGATGTGACGGTTGTCCGTGTGCCCGCTGAGCCTATGCTCGACGCATTGGACTTCGGCGGTGTCTTCTTGTTGCTCCCTTCCGCCGCTCCGATGATGACGAGGAGCACGACCGCACCAGCAACGAACCAAGGCCACTTGCGGCGGGGCTTGTCTAGCGGCGTGCCCCTGCCTGGTTGTGCGTCTCGTGGATTGGGCGGATGACCGCCCGGCGGCATTCCCCCGCCGCCTGGGGAAGGCCAGTCGCTCATTGACTTCCCCTCCTGCACATGGTGCTACTACCGAAGTCTCCCACCCGAAAATAGCTGATGGCAAGTGAAGCCCTACTTTCGCATTTTTAAGCGACCGCACTCGGTCGCTCGGCGCGGGAGCGGTATGACCTGAGGTCCGCTCCGCAGGTGCGGAGAGGCTGTGTCAGCGGTGGCGTCGACGGCCTGAGCGCGCCGGGAGCGGGCGCGTCCCCCGCGGCGTGATCCATCCGCCTCTGCGCGCTCTGGGCACCGCGGTGCTCGCCTCGCCGAGCACGTTCACTCACTCGGCATCGAGACGAGCGTTGAACTGCTTGACGTAGGTAGCGACCGCCCTGTCGTCCTCGATGTCGACGCCGGCTGCGGCCGCGGCAAGCCAGAAGCGCTTGCCGGGGCTGTAGCGGCTTCGGTCGGCCGTCCGACGTCGGAAGCGACCCGAGATCCGCTCGAGATGGGAGCAGAGCGCGTCGGGGTCGTCGCTTGCGGGGTCGAGCAGGCCGGTGTCGGCGAAAAAGCTCCCGTGTGAAGGGACGGCCTTGGAACAAGGCGACACGATCAGGTCGCCGTATCAGGAACACGAGGAGGCCCCTTCCAATGACGATCGCAGGTCGATTCGACGTGCATAGGGCACAGATCACGTTCGACTACTTGGACACCGAGACCGGGGAGGTGTGGACCGGCCAGATCCGGCCAGCCACCCGGGACGTCCTCCTTGCCTGGCTCGCCGAGCGGTTCGGTGTCCGTGACGACGTGGCGCTGGCGGTCGAGGGCTGCACCGGGTGGCGCTTCGTGGTCGAAGAGATGGTCCACGCCTGCGTCGAGGCCCATCTGGCCGAGCCGGCGGACACGCCCACCCAGCGAGGCCGCAAGAAGGGGGCCAAGACCGATCGCGCCGACGCCCGGTTGCTCCGAGAGCTCTTGGCCGCCGACCGGCTGCCCGAGTCGTGGGCACCCCCAACCCACGTGCTCGAGGTCCGCACCCTCGCCCGGCCCTATGTCGCCTTGATGGACGAGCGCCGCGCCTGGCAGCAGCGGATCCACGCCCAGCTCTTCCACCAGGGCGTCCCCGCCCCGGGAGGCCTGCTCACCCAAGCCGGCCAGGAGGTCCTGGCCGTCGCCCACCTCTCCCCGGCCGGCCGCCAACACATCACTCGAGCCGATGACACACGTTTGCGGCGCCCCTTCAAGGAGCAGAGGCCGCAACCGTGAACATCGCCCCCCGCCCAGGTTCGAGAACGACAGCCAGCTGCCCCACACACAGCTCTCGGCCGCACCCTTCGCCTTCTGCAGGATGACCCCCCACGCGCATCACGAACCCACGATCGACCATGAGCCTCGTCACCTACTGCCACAGCGGCGCGTACGCCGGCGTCCCAGATTCGCCACCTTCACCACGACCCGCGCGAACGCCTCAACCGACCGAATTGACCCGCGCTCCTTCGTCATCGACGTCGATCGCCTCTCGGTCGCTTCGTGCGTCGAGCTCGGCCGCACGCGGTCCACGCTCGCTTCCCATCCCTCCTTCGTCGCCTATCCGGCCGTGGTCGGGGTAGGCGCGCCCGCGGAGCCGCCATCCCGGACGCCCGGACCCTCCTGCCCCGGGCGTGCCCGGCCGGCGCTCGGCCGTAAAGGCGCTCAGTCGCACCTCCCGTTCCGCGGTGCTGTCGCGGAATCGGCGGTCTGCTCCTTCGGCCTTGACTGCCGGCTGTCCGGCCGGGAACCGGGCTCTCAGCCAGCAGCGACGAAGAGACGTCGCTGCTGCCAGCGCGCCGTCCACGTGTGCCTCGCGCTCCCAGCGCGCAGGACACGCGGGCCGGGTCCCTCACCGGCGCCGGCCTTGTGGGCCCCGGACCTCCACGCGGTGGGCTGTGACCCACCGGGCGATCTCATGCGGGTCGAAGCGGATGAAGTAGCCGACCTTCACGAAGGGGATCCTCCGTTCGGCGATGAGACGACGCAGGTGCCGCTCGGTCACGCAGAGCGCCTTCGCCACCTCGTCCAGCCGCACGAGCTCGGGGAGGGGCGGCGCCGCCGCCGGCTTCTGCAGACGTGTGGAACATTCAGCGCCGCTTGCCATAGCATCCTCCCTCATGGGTGGATGGGGCGCAGCAGGTAGCGTCGCGGCCGCGCTGGTCTTCGGGGCTCTCTGCTCGGGACCCGCAACGGCCGCAGAGCCGAAAGCACACGTGCTTCCTCCGGGCAGGGTCGTCGCCGCCTCGCCCGCCTCGCCACTCACCGCGCCCGAGACAGGGGAGATCCGCGGCGTCCAGTTCGACGCCAGGCTGACCGGCGTCGCCTGGCCGTCGACCTGCCGCACCGCCGATGGCGTCGTTGCCGCCGGCGCCGGACACCGCCTGGTCGTCTTCTCGCTTCGCGTCAGCGAGGACGCCGGCACAACAGCGCTCTTCACGAGGGGGACAAAGGCCTCTGCTGCCCTCGACGCCGGCGGGGAGTCCCTCTCGCTCCCCATGAGCGGCATCGACGCAGCGCTCCTCGAGGCGACCACCGCCTCGAGCGCCACCGCGTCGTCGACCTTCTGCGCGTCGGTCCCCGCCAAGACACGCCACGTCGAGCTCGTCATGACCCAGGCGGGCTACAGCCAGCGCGTCGACCTGTGGACGCTCCGCCGTGTCAAGCCCGCGCCCGGCATCCTCTACCGGCCTCAGACAGGGGCCTTCGCGCTCACCGCGTCGGAGACCGGGACGGCGACACTTCCGGCGACGGCACCCACAGGCACGGAGCTTCCCGTCCACGTCTCGGTCACCTCGGCCTACCTCTCGGCCTTCCCGCCCTCGGGGACGACCGCCACCGCCCCGGCCAATCCCAGAGTCGCCGACCTCGACGTCGAGCTCTTGGGCACAGACCGGCTGGACCCGACAACCGGTGGCGCGTACACGCCCGACGGGACCGAATATCCGACGCCACTGCCCGCGTCGCGGCTCACCTTCACCCCGAAGGGGGGCAAGCCAATTCCTGCGACCGAGATGCCCGGCGGCGTACAAGGCGGCTACGACACCGGCCTCTTCGACGCGTGGTACGTGTTCGTCGCGCCGGCGGACACGACGGCCGGCACGCTCAGGATCGCGCCGGGCCCCGTGACCGGGAAGACCTGCGCCCTCGTCGGTTGCGGCCCGACAGGGACCATCACCCTCGGCGCGTCGAGCGTCGCACTCGACTTCCCCAATCCTCCCACGGCGCGGCCAGCGCAGAAGACCCCGCCGTGGGTCGGAAAGCCAGCTCCTCCGACCGGCAGGCAGGCCCTCGCCGAGCGCACACAGGGAGCGCGCGGCACCGTCGCGTCGACGCCTGCCTCCGGCGGGTTCCCCGTCTGGGCGGCGCTCCTCATAGTCGCAGCGCTGGCCGGCGCCCTCTCCCTCGCAGAGCGGCATCGGCGAGCACGGCGTCATGCCGTCGCGACGGTGGAGGCACCGCTCCCGGCGTCCGCGCCGCTCGCCGCAGGGCTCGCCAGCGAGACTCTGAGCACGTGCACGACCGCACCACCCGAGCGCTCTGCCCGCGACACGCCCGAGGCTGAGCCCGCGCCTCCGGCTTCTGCGTCCATTCCACCTGCGGGTGCGGAGCGCTCGACGGAGCCTCCGCCCCTCGGGAACGACGGCGAAGTGACCGTGCGAGTCATGGGGACGCCCGTCGTCTCCGGGTGGCAGGCACCGCGCGAGCGCACCACGGTGCTCCTCTCGTGCCTGTGCTACCTCGCGCTCCACGGCGACCGCCCGAGGTCCTCCGAGGAGATGGCCGCAGCGCTCGGTGGCGACGTCTCCGAGAAGACCGCCCGCAACAACCTCTCTCGGCTCCGCCGGTCCGTCGGCGACGAGCACCTCCCCGACGCCATGCTCTTGGGCGGCTATCGCATGCGCGGCGTCGTAACCGACTGGGGACGCTTCCGCGAGCTCGTCGCCGAGGCGCAGGGCGCCGAGGGAGAGCGCGCCGACGAGCTGCTCGCAGAGGCCCTCATGCACGTGCGGGGACGCCCCTTGGATGGTGCGCACGCTGGCTCCTTCCGCTGGGTCGATGAAGAGAACCTCGACCACCGCATCACTGCCGAGATCGTCCGCGTCGCCCACGAGCTCGCGAGAAGGAGGCTCGCCGCCGGCGACACCGCCGGCGCGACGTCGGCTGCCCGCCTCGGCCAGCGGGCGTCGGCCAACGACCTCAGCCTGTACCACGACTTGTTCGCTGCCGCGCACGCCGCAGGCGACCAAGATGCCCTCAGCCGGCTCCGCGGCGAGGCTGCTCGCATCGTCGGCCCCGAAGCCGCCCGCGCGCTCGCCAAGGGCCAAACACCCTTCGGCACGTGACGCAGCGCTCACGGCTTCTCCTTCCCGCTCACGAAGGTGCCGAGCGCGCGCTCCGCGCGCCTCTTCGCCATGGAGACCGCCCACACCGTCCTCCCCGACGAGGCGGCCAGCACAACGGCGGGCACGTCTTCTGCGTACAGCGCGTGCAGCAGCTCGGCCTGATCTCGCCGGAGCGCCCCTGCACGCACCGCGTCGGCGAGGAGCACCTCGATGCAGCCGGCGACGTCGGGAGGCAGCGAGACGGCGTCGGACTCACTCGGGTGCGCGTACGCCCGGCGGTGGCGCAGCTCCCGGCGCACCTCGTGGCGCAGCGCGGTCCACGCCGCCCGGTAGAGGCGGCCTCCCTCGTGCCTCCCCGGCCTCGAGGCTGCCTCCCACAGCGCGGCGATCGCACTCGCCTCTGCGTCCTCGGGCTTGGCGCCCCGGGCCGCGAGCCAGCCGGCCATGTGCTCCAGCGCCGGGCCAAAGGCGACGAGCAGGCAGAGGCCCGCCGTTTCTGTGTCGGGGACGAGCCCCGAGAGCGCACGAATCACGGCGGCCGCATGGTCGGGGTCCCCGCCGGGCTGGCACGACCGGGCGAGCTCGAAGAGGTCCGTGCAGTCCCCGAACGCGACGCCCGCATCTTTGAGCCGCGCTGCCGCATCGCGGCCCTCTGCGCCTACGGAGCGGCCCGCCAGCTCTACCGACAACTGGCGCAGCGGACGGGCGAAGGAGGGCGGGGCGCCCGGGCGCACGCAGGGGCGGGAAGGGTTGGTGTCGTGGTGTCGTGTCATGACGTCATCGCGCCAGACGGCCGTCCCCGCCAGCCTCACCGCTGGCGTCACCATCGAGTCCCCTGAAGGGAATTTCTCGGGGACCCCGATCCCGCCCGCCCCCGGCGTCGCCCCAGCTCAACGGCCATAGGGACCCCGTGAGGAAGGGGACGGGGAGGTCGCGGGGACACGGCGGGGGCGGGTTGCGATCGCCTCGGCGAGCACCTCTGCGAGCCCGTCCGCCTCGGGGGAGAAGTAGCCGCGCCCGAGGTAGGAGAAGGAGCCCTCGAGGAAGTCGTCCGACGCCCCGGCGGCCTCGCGTGCGTGCCGGGCGCGCGCCGCGCGCAGCGCCCCGAACGTGGTCGACCACAGCCTCGACTTGGTGGCGAAGTGGCCGCCGTAGCCGAAGGTGTGGGCGTGCGCTCGGAGGCGTAGGGACGAAAGCTCGGGGCGCACCCCGAGCCGCCAGGCGGCCTCGACAAGCGCAGCGGTGTGCGGGTCTGCCCTCCGCAGCGCCCGGCCCGGGTCCCCGTCGAGCCGGTGGACGAGCCCCGGCTCTTCGGTCGCCGCCTTGACCGCGTACTTGGCCAGGTAGGAGGCGACCGCATCGTGGTCGTCGTCTGCGAGGAGCCGGGCTGTGCGCTCCTCGCCCCAGCGGACGACGGCGGTGCCGCCGCTTTCGCCGAGGGGCGCGGGCACATTCGCCCGGGCCACCGCCTCCTCCACCCCGGCAAGGAGGGTCGGACCGTCGAGCCAGGCGGGCGGGGGGTCACCCGACCCCTCCGGGCCGTCCGCACGCACCACGACGTGGAGGTGGACAAGCCCGCGGCGCTGGAACTCGACGACCTTCACGTAGGAGAACCGGAAGACCTCCGCCTGCTGACGGGCGGTGAGCCCGCCCACCGCGGCGACGGCGCGGCGCATCAGGACCGAGGTCCGCTGCCAGAGGAGCGAGACCCGGGCGTTCCAGACCACCGCGCCCTCGTAGTCGAAGCAGCGTGCGCACAGCGCGGTGCCGAGGCGCGGGTCGCCCGGCTCATGGCGGACCTTGCAGGAACGTGCGACCCCGTGCGCACAGCGCGAGGCGTCGCGCCGCGGCCGGCACACGGCGTCCTTCTTCTCTGTCGCAGGCCGGGAGTGCACCGGCCCGAAGGAAGGTGCGGTCAGCGTGAGGAAGCACGCCGGGTGACCGGCAACCGAGGCGGGGACCCCCTTCCCGCCACGAAGTCCCGAGACGACGAGATGGAAGGCGTCGGCCTGGTAGCGCTGCGCGCACGCCGGGCAGAGGAGCGCCCTGCGGTCCTTGCAGGCGACGAGGAACCGTCGTCCCCCGAGCTCGCCGGTCCCCGGCTCGACGGTCGTGCCCCACAGCCGGACTGGACGCCGGCAGCAGGCTGCGCCTGCGACCTCGTCCGCCGCAGTGCGCCGGCGATCCCCCGAGGTCACCTCGCCCCCCGGAGCCGCCCCGCCCTCGCCGCGAGGCCGGCCACGTCAGCGTCCGCGAGGTAGAAGGTCCGGAGCTTCATGGGCACTCCGCCTTCTGCGAGGAGGAACCCGACGCCCCGAAGGCGCGGGTCGACCGTCGCCGCCGAGTAGCCCTGGGCGGCCCATCCCGCCCCGAGCACCGTGTCGGAGGCCTCCTTGGTCGTGCAACGCAGCGCCATGCGGTAGCCGAAGAGGTCGCGCACCCAGGTCGGCACCGTCTCGTGGTCGGGCTTCTGGGTGGCCGCCAGCACGACGATCCCCGCCGCTCGCCCCCGGGAGACGAGGTCACGCAGGCCCTCTGCGACCTTCGCCCTCGTCGCGCGCTCGGCGCCGCGCAAGTAGAAGGCGAGCTCGTCGAGGACGACGACGTGGAGGGCGAGCCCGTCTTCGGGGGCGATCTTCCGCCGCCGGGCCGCGAGGAGGGCCTCGTAGCGCTCGTCCATCTCCTGGCGCAGGGCGCTCAGAGCGAGGGACGCGTCCTCGAGGTCCGGGCCGACGAAGCGATCGGCGACGTCGGCCCAGCAGGACAGCTCGACCTGCTTCGCGTCGAAGAGGGTGATGCGCACCGAGGGGTCGAGCGCCGCGGCGGCAACGAGGAGCGAGAGGGCCGCGGACTTGCCTCCGCCGGGCTCCCCGCCCAAGAGCAGGTTGTGCTCGGGAAGCAGGACGCCGACGCTGAGTCCCTCCTCGTCGACGCCGAGCGGCACCGGCTCCCACAGCGACGTCGCGGACAGCTCGAGCCACGGCCAGGGGGGAGTCGGCCTCGCCAGGGGGTCGCGGCGCACCACGGTCACGTGCGCCACCGAGGCGTCGGCGGGGTCCATCACCACGCGTACCTCGCGCACACGCAGCGCCGCGGCGAGCGCGGGGGCGGCCTGGAGCAGGTGACCGGTGTGCTGGCCGACGGGGACCGAGACCTCGAGGCGCATGCCCGAAGGAAGCGCCGCGCTCCGGCGGACGAGCGGCCTCGTCCCCCACGGCCCCACCACCCCGCAGAGCCGCAGCGCCCGGGTGAACCACCGGTCGACGGAGCGGTGGCGGAGGAACCGGGAAAGGGCGTGGTGCAACCGCGGGATCCTCCAGGCGACGACCGCCGCGACCCCTGCGACGAGCAGGCCGCCGCCCGCACCTCCGAGCGTCATCGCCCCCAGCTCGAAGAGGGCGCCGGCGCAGAGCCCCAGGACCAGCTCCCAGCGCCACCCCCAGGCGGCCGAAGCCGCCCGGGGGTTGCGCGGGCTCGCGCCTCTCACCTCAGCCGCCCCCTTGGCGCCGCAGCTGCCGGCCGTAGAGGGCGGCGGCCGCTGCGACCAGCGCCACGAGGAGCCAGCCGACGGGGACCTCCTCGAGGACCCACGGCACCGAGGTGAGCACCGTGAGCGCGACGAACGCCCACAGTGCCCACGACCAGAGCCGCTCCATCAGCTCGCGCCAGAAGCACGCGCCGCCGCTTCGACCTTCTGGGCACGAAACGACACGCCGGTGCGCTCGCCCTGGGTCCAGGTGACCGCCTGGAGGCCGGTCACCTTCACCGGGGTGAAGTCGCCGAGGCCCTTGGGCTCGCCGACGACGCGCACCTTGATCCGGTCGCGTGCGCCCCCGCCGAGTGCGAACAGCTCGACCTCGTAGAGCAGCTGGCCGTTCTCGTCGGTGCGCGGCGCCTTCGTCCCGTACTCGAGCGACGGGCTCGGCGCGCCCGCGCTCACGAAGCTGACCGCGCTCGTGTCGATCGGAAGTCGCATGGTGGCTCTCCTCTCCGCGGGCGGCGTCTCCGCCCGCACCCCTAAAAGCCACTGGCGGGGCCGGAATTCAACAGGAGATCTGCGCGTGGTCGGCGCGGCGCCATCCGTCCCCGCCCGTCTTTGACCCTCGGTCGCCGTCGTGACGGAGGAGCGTGCGCGCCCGAGCGCCGGGCGCCGTGGAGGAGGGCCTTTCGGGCGGCACCGATGGGCCGTGTGGGGGAGCCCTCGGGCACTCCCGCGACGAGGGCGGGCGACCCGGGGCGCGAGCCCGGCCTCGGTCCCTGCGGCGCCGCCGGCACAAGCCTGCGGCGACCCCCGGAGCCCGTCAAGGGCAGCGCAATTCGCCGGCGCTTCGTCTGCTCAGGCGTG
Source organism: Actinomycetes bacterium (assembly GCA_021803085.1). GTDB lineage: Bacteria > Actinomycetota > Acidimicrobiia > Acidimicrobiales > RAAP-2 > JAJYVT01. The sequence continues at coordinate 2,137 of JAJZMD010000236.1, read as the reverse complement.
GTGCGCGTGCTCGGCGAATGGCGCTGACCCTCCGGGCAGACCCTTGACGGGCACCGTGTCCCGCCGCGGTCGGCTTGCGGCGGTCCCGCAGGGGGACCGAGACCGAAAGGAGACCCGCTGTGGAACTGCTCGCCCTCGCCGGCTTCGTCGCCTTCCTCTGGCTCGTCCACGCGGCCATGGCTCGAATCGAGCGCATGCAGCCCCCGAAGCAAGCCCGTCACAGCCGGGCCGGCGCCGGGCGTACGCGGTCGTCAGCCAAGCCCGATCGCTAGGTCGGTCGGGCACGCACAGCCCGCAGCGCAACTGCTTCCCGTGGCCTGCCGTGACGACCGATCCCGGAGCTGGGGACCCTGTGCAGACGGCCTGCCGAAGCGGCCTACGTGACAGAACTTTCTTTACTGTCTCAAGCCCGCCCCGCCCGCCGCTCGGCGGCTTCGCCGCCGGCGTCGGCGGTGCGGGAGCGAAGGTACGGCTCCCCCGGCGTACTGCCGCTGTCCCGTGTCATCGCACGAACCGTCGTCACCATCGGGCATGATGGGGCCATGTCCTCCGTCGAGCTCCTCGACCGTCCGCTGTACGACGAGACCTTGGCGGCATCAGTCCTCAACGTCCCGAAGTCGACCCTGCACTGGTGGCTCGAAGGGGGTATTCGCGCTGGACGCCACTACGCGCCCGTGCTCCGCCAGGAGCCCTCTGGTTCGAAGGAAGTCACCTGGGGGGAGCTCGTCGAGGCCCGATACCTCCGTGCCTACCGACGAGATCTCGGCGTAAAGCTCGGTGACCTTCGCCGGTTCATCGACGAGCTCCGCCAGAACCTGGGCGTGCCCTATCCCCTCGCACACGCCCAACCGTGGGTCGGAGCAGGGCGTCGCCTGTTGGTCTCTGCCCAGAACAACGTCGACCTCGAGCCGGAGCTCTGGGCCGTCTACGAGCCGAGATCAGGCATCGCCCTTCTCACGGCGCCCGCGGAGAGCTTCCTCGAGCGCGTCGAGTTCGACCAAGAGGGCAACGGCGTCGTCGTCCGCCTCCGCCCCGCTGGTTACGACTCTCCCGTCGTGATCGACCCGGAGATTCGCTTCGGGTCGCCTGCCGTCACAGGGATCCCGACCGACACCTTGGACGAGATGGTCCGCGCCGGTGACTCGATCGAGAGCGTTGCCGATGACTACGACCTCGAACTCGACAACGTCGTGGCGGCACTCGACTACGAGCGAGCTCGACGCCAACAAGTCGCGTAGATCGCCATCATGGCGATCCGCTTCTACATTGACGCGGATCTCCTCGGGATGGCGAAGATGCTCGTCATGGTCCGCGCCGATGTCACCTATCCAGGCGATCCGGGTGGGGCCGGGGTCGACGGCCGGCTGCGCCCTCCGTGCCCCATCGAACCTCGAGCCAAGGATGCTCAGTGGATACCCGAAGTCGCCTCGCATGGCTGGGTAGTGATCACGCGTGATCGTCATATCCGGCATCGCCCGGCGGAACGAGCTGCCCTCGTCTCCGCCGGTGCGCGCCACGTGACCCTCGACGCCGCGAAGCAGCTCGACCGATGGGGTCAGCTGGAAATAGTAGTGACGCAGTGGCGTGCGATCGAGCGGCTGGTCGAGCTACCGGGGCCATGGATCTACTCCGCGAGCCGGACCAACATCCTCAGAGTGCTGTGATGTGCAGTCAGATGAACAGCAAGAGCCGGACGTCACGTCCAGCAACGCCGGCACGGCCGCGGCCATCCGCCCGACCTTCGCCTGCGCTCAACGAAGGCCGGACGTCACGTCCGGCAACGCCCCCAGGTCTCAGGGATCGTGTTGGTGCCGTACTTCCACGCTCAACGAAGGCCGGACGTCACGTCCGGCAACGCCCGCCGTGGATGGGGTGGCCGCAGACGCTGAGGACCTTCGCTCAACGAAGGCCGGACGTCACGTCCGGCAACGCCTCAAACCACCGCCATGACCGCAGGCGCCGCCAAGGTCGCTCAACGAAGGCCGGACGTCACGTCCGGCAACGCCAGGCACGGTCGCCACGCAGTACGCATACCTCGGTGCCGCTCAACGAAGGCCGGACGTCACGTCCGGCAACGCCCTGCGAACCGCTTGTCATCCACGCCATCGGCAGCCCCCGCTCAACGAAGGCCGGACGT
>JAJZMD010000128.1 GCA_021803085.1 Actinomycetes bacterium | reverse complement strand
TTGTGCACGGATCGGGTAACGGCGTCCCGTGGCCGACGACGACCGCATCTTCGAGAAGCTGTGCCTGGAGGGGTTCCAGGCGGGGCTGTCCTGGCTCACGATCCTGCGCAAGCGCGACGCGTTCCGTCGGGGGTTCGCGTCGTTCGACCCGCGAGTCGTCGCGAGCTTCGGCGAGGCCGAGGTGGAGCGCCTGGTGGGCGATCCTGGCATCGTGCGCCATCGAGCCAAGATCCGAGCCGCGGTCGCGAACGCCAAGGCGACGCTCGCGCTACGCGAGCGGGGGGTCTCCCTGGCGGCGCTCGTCTGGCGGCATCGGCCCGACGGCGCACGGCCCCGGACGCAGATGAGCGACGTCCCGTCGTCGACGCCGGAGTCCGCAGTGCTCTCCGTGGCGCTCCGCAGGCAAGGGTTCGTCTTCGTCGGGCCCACGACTGTGTACGCCGCGATGCAGTCGCTCGGTGTGGTGAACGACCATCTCGTCGCGTGCCACTGGCGAGCGGTGTGCGAGGCGCAGCGCAAGGTGTTCGAGGTGCCCTCCCTGCCCGCCGGTCTCTGACCGCAAGGCGGCGCTCGTCCTCGGGCGCGTGGCGAAGGAGGCTCCTGTCGGCGCCCCGGCAGCCGTGGCCGGAGGTGGCCCGGGCACCCCCCTCCATGGACGCGGAGATCGGCGGGCAGCAGCGGCGTCGTAAAGTCGGTGACGCAGGCCGGGCGGGAGCTCCGGCGTGCGAGGAGGAGCGCGCGATGACCAGGCAGGCGAATCCGCCGCCCAAGGGCGACAAGCCGACTCCGACCGCCCCACCGCCCCCTCCTGCATGGCGCCACTGGCTGTGGCTCATCGCCCTCGTCGTGTTCATCGGGCTCTTCTTCGTCCTCCCCTCCACTCGCGCGACACCGTCGGTGACACTGACGTACAGCAGCTTCGTGAAGGACGTGGCGGCGAAGCAGGTGAAGACGATCACCATCACGTCGAGCGGATCCGCATCGGGAGTGTTGAAGAGCGGCAAGCACTACACCACCGTGATCCCGCTCTCGCTGGCGGGGCCCTCCCTCCTCACCCAGCTCGAGAAGGAGGGTGTCCAGATCACCGCGACAGCCTCGACGACCTCGTTCGGCAGCGAGGTGCTGACCGCGCTGATCCTCTTCCTGCCGTTCCTCGTCATCGGCTGGCTGTGGATGCGGATGGGCCGCCGGGGCGGGGTCGGGGGGCTGCAGGGGGCCATGGGGGTCGGGAGGTCAAGGGCGAAGCTCTTCGACGCGGACCGCCCCTCGACGACCTTCGCGGAGGTCGCGGGCTACGAAGGGGCGAAGCGCGAGATCGCGGAGGTCGTGGAATTCCTGAGGAGCCCCGAGCGCTACCGGCTGGCTGGCGCGGTCGCGCCCCGAGGTGTCCTCATGGTCGGGCCGCCAGGCACCGGCAAGACGCTCCTCGCACGGGCCGTCGCAGGGGAGGCGTCCGTGCCGTTCTTCTCGGTGACCGGGTCGAGCTTCGTCGAGATGTTCGTCGGGGTCGGTGCCGCCCGGGTGCGCGACCTGTTCGCAGAGGCTCGCAAGCGTGCGCCGGCGATCATCTTCGTCGACGAGGTCGACGCGATCGGGCAGCGACGGAGCGGTGCGGGAGCGATCGTCTCCAACGACGAGCGGGAGCAGACGTTGAACCAGCTCCTGTCCGAGATGGACGGCTTCGACCCGTCGGAAGGGATCGTCGTCCTGGCGGCGACCAACCGGCCCGAGATCCTCGATCCGGCGCTCCTTCGTCCGGGACGGTTCGACCGTCAGGTCACCATCCCGCTGCCGACGTTGACCGAGCGAGTGGCGATCCTGAAGGTGCATGCCCGCGACAAGCGGCTGGGTCCGAGCGTCGATCTCGACGTGGTCGCGCGAGGAACGCCTGGGTTCTCGGGGGCGGACCTCGCCAACCTGATGAACGAGGCTGCGATCGTCGCTGTCAGGCACAACCGCAACGTCTTGGAATCGTCCGACTTCGACGAAGCGCGTGACCGGCTGATCCTCGGGCGGAGGGAGGGCTCGAACGTGCTCCTCCCGGACGAGAAGCACTCGGTCGCGGTGCACGAGGCTGGCCACGCGCTCGTCGCCGCCTACAGCCCGAAGGCCGACCCCGTCGCCAAGATCACGATCCTCCCGGCAGGTCAGGCGCTCGGCGTGACCGAGCAGCTGCCGTTCGTCGAGCGTCATCTCTACGGCGAGGACTACCTGAACGACATGCTCGCCGTCCGGCTGGGCGGTCGAGCCGCGGAGCTGGTGGAGCTCGGCCAGGGGTCGACGGGTGCAGCCAACGACCTCGCGTCGGCGACCGAGCTCGCCGTCAAGATGGTGCGCGAGTTCGGGCTGTCCAAGGAGGTGGGCCCGGTCGGCTACCCGGAGGGAGGCTCCGCGTTCCTCGGCAGCGGCGGCCCCGCGCTGTCGAGCCGCCCGTACGCCGAGGAGACCCAAGCCAAGATCGACGCGCAGGTGGCTGCGCTCCTGTCGCAGGCCGAGCGGCGTGCGGTCGATCTGCTCACCGAGCACCGAGAGCAGCTCGAGCAGCTGGCGGAGCTCCTGATGGCGAACGAGACGTTGGACGGCTCCGAGGTCTACCGGATCGCCGGCGTTCCGCAGCCGGTGTCGGCCCCAGAGGGGGAGCCGGGCTTGGAGCCCGTGAAGGTGCGGCGGGTGGGCCAGTCCGGTGCGGCGCCGGCCCCGGCGTCTGCGTCGGCGGCCGTCCGGCTCGCCGTCGACGAGGACATGGCCGAATAGCGGGGCAGCCGAGGGGCGCGCCCGGTACGCTGCCGGCCACCTGCGAGGAAGCCAGGATGTGCGGGTGCTCCCGGTGCCGAGGAACTGGTCCGATCTCAGCCCTGCCTGGATGACCGCGGCGCTCAGCAGGCGACACCCCGGCCTCGTCGTGCGTGACGTGCAGGTTGGCGCGGTGGAGCAGGGCACGAACACGAGGGCACGCGTCGCCCTGTCGCTCGCCGGAGGGGAGGGTCCCTCCTCGGTGTTCGTGAAAGGTCCCGGAAGGCCTTCGCACCGCCTGGCGCTCCTCGCACTGGGCGCGCTCGCGACCGAGGCGAAGCTCGCGGACGCGGGCGTGAGCTTTCCGCTCGTGCACCCTGTCCTCTACAGCGGCGGGGTGGAATGGCGGCGCGCAGCATCGGTCGTGGTCAGCGAGGACGTGGTGGCCGCGGGCGGGCGGCCCCAGGACGGACGGATCCCGCTCAGCGTGGAGCAGGTCCGCTCGGGCTTGCAGGGTCTCGCCTCGCTGCACGCGACGTACTGGGGGCGTCCGGTCCCCGCATCGCTCGGACACCTCCGCGCATGGCGCCTCGGACCTGTATGGGGACCGGTCTCGGTCGCCAGCCTGGCGCGGGGGCTTCGCCTCGCCGCGGACGCCGAGGGAGAGCCCCTTCGCCTTCACGCCGAGATCGGGGCTCGCGCGCTCGGCGACCAGTTCCGGCAGAGCGCGGCCGTCGCGGCGTCCGGCCCGCGGACCGTGCTCCACGGCGACCCTCATCCCGGCAACGTCTACACGACGGCGGAGGGTCGGACCGGCTTCTTCGACTGGCAGCTCGCGCGGCTCGGCCAATGGTCGCACGACGTCGGCTACTTCCTCGTGGGCTCGCTCGACGTCGAGGACCGGCGACGCCACGAACGCGAGCTGCTCGCCGCGTACCTCGACGCGTTGGCTCGTGCCGGCGTCTGCGGCCCGTCGCTCGACGCGGCGTGGAGCCGATATCGGGGAACGCCGGCGTTCGGCCTCGCGACGTGGCTGCACACGCTGTCGTTCGGCACGTTCCAACGCGCCGATGTCTGCATGGCGACGATACGCCGCTTCGCGGCCGCCTACGCGGACCTCGGGACCGCTCGCTCTGACGTCACCGCGCCTCGGGCCCGGCGGTCGCCGTTCCCCCTTCGACGTCGAGGGGTGGTGGATACTGGCGCGATGGACGCAGACGACCTCGACGAAGACCCGCTGCACCAGCTGGACGAGTGGCTCGGAGCCGCACGCGCCGGTGGTGAGCCGATGCCCGAGGCCATGTGCATCGCGACGGCGAGCCGTGACGGTGAGCCCTCGGCACGGTACGTGCTCATGCGAGGGCGCGACGAAGGCGTCGTCTTCTACACCGACTACGGGAGCGACAAGGCGAAGGACCTGGAGGACAATCCGCGGGCAGCGGCGGTCTTCCATTGGCACCTCCCGGTTCACCGGCAGGTACGGATCGGGGGCACGGTCGCGAGGACCACCGCCGAGGAGTCGGACCGCTACTGGGAGACTCGGCCGCCGGCGTCGAGGAGGAGCGCGGTCGCCTCTCGACAGAGCGCCATCGTCGGGTCCAGGCGGGACCTCGAAGCGGCGGTCGCCGCGCTCGGCAGCACCGAACCTGCGCGGCCGGACCGTTGGGGCGGCTACCGGCTGCTCCCCACCACGATCGAGTTCTGGGAAGAGGGGGCGAACCGGCTGCACGACCGGCTCAGGTACCGGCGCGACGGGGACGGATGGCGGATCGACCGGCTGTCTCCGTGACCCGGCTGTCTCCGTGACCCGGCCGCGACGCCGGCCGCGCCGCCTCACACGGTCTTCAAGTGGCGCCGGTAGTGGGAGAGGGTCGACGGGTCGAAGGCGACGAGCACCACCTCCCGTACGACGGCGCTGCGCAGCGACCTGAGCGTGCGCACTGCGATGCCCGCGGCCAGCTCGGGCGGAAATCCGTAGATACCCGTTGCGATCGCGGGGAAGGCGATGGAAACCGCACCGAGGGACTCGGCCACCTCGAACGAGCGCCGGTAGCACGACGCGAGCACGGCTCGCTCGCCATGGTCACCGCCGTTCCACACAGGGCCGACCGTGTGCACGATGAAGCGCGCGGGGAGCGCGAAGCCCAACGTCGCCTTCGCGTCCCCCGGCTCGCAGCCGCCGAGCGTGCGGCAGGCGGCTCGGAGCTCGGGTCCAGCGGCGCGGTGGATGGCTCCGTCGACTCCTCCTCCGCCCGCCAACGCGCGGTTGGCGGCGTTCACCACGGCATCGACATGCATCGTCGTGACGTCTCCGAGGACTGCGGTGAGCGCTGGGCTTCGGATCGGGTCCCTCTGCGAAGCGCAGCCGGCATCGCGGTCCTGGCTGGCGGTCATCGCGTGATGATCTCGCCCGGGGGCCCCGTTGGGCTCGCGGCACGCCGCGGCGACCGGGAAGCGAGGTAGCAGCCCCCGAGGATGAGCACGAACCCAGCAGCCGTCCCGGGGCCGAAGGGCTCGCCGAGCGCTGCCACGCCGAGGACGACGGCGACCGCCGGGTTCACGTACGTCACCAGCGTCGCGCGCATCGCGCCGACCTCGCCGATGAGGGAGAAGAAGAGCAGGAACCCGAACGCGGTGCAGACGACCGTGAGGGTCAGGGCCGACTCGACGACGGAGGTCGACAGCGGTCTGGTGGGAAGGTCGAGCAGCGCTGCAGGCGCGTACCCGATCGCGCAGAGCAGCGTCGCCCACGCGATCACCCCGACCGGCGGCACGCCGCGCAGATGGTGGTCGACCACCCAGGGTCCGAGCGCGTACCCGATGACGACCGCGCCGAGGGACAGGACGGAGAGGAGGTGGCTGCCCGCGACCGAGAAGCCGACCAGCACACCCACGCCCAGCACGCCCACGCCGAGCCCGGCCACGCGTCGAAGGTCGATCTGCTCGGAGCGCGTCGACCAGGCGAGCACCGCTGCGACGAGCGGCACGGCAGCGACGAGGAGCCCGCTGAGCGAGCTCGGGAGCCTCCGTTCGGCATCGAACAGGAAGACCCACGGCACGGCGAGCTCGGCGACGGTGAAGGCCAGCACCGCGCGCCAGCGTCGGATCGCCGGAACGAGGGCGCCCCGGGCGGCCGCGAGCGGCACCAGGACGAGCGCGGCTCCCCCCGTGCGGATGAAGACGAGCAACGGGGGGCTGATCTCTCGCACCGAGATCTTGATGAGCAGGTAGGGAAGCCCCCAGACGATGCCGACCGCGACGAAGTACGCCCAGCCGCGGCGCGTCATCGGTCCGGCGGTCCGGGTGCGCTCAGGCGTGCGACCGCGGCGCCTGGAACCGGGCCACCGAGAACCCGAGCAGCACCGGGATGTCGACCGCGAAGACGACGAGCGACACGGTGAGGAGGGTGAGCATCGTGCCGCGCGTCCCGTCGTAGACGAAGACGAACTCGAGGATGCCGGCGATCACCAGGTAGGCGAGGGACGCCCACTTCACGACGACGAAGAAGGAGTCCCAGGCGAACTGCCGGAGCCGGACGACCATGACGACCGCCAGCAGCAAGCCTGCCCCCGCTGCGGCGACCAGGCCGACGGCTGGGCCGAGCGGTGCCCGGCGCGGCAGGTACGCGGCGAGGTAGATGCCGCTCACCAGGACGAGCGCCATGGACGAGACGCACACGAGCGGGATCGGCGGTCTGCCGGCGAACGCGTCGTGCGGCGCGCCGGGGGCCCGTCCGGCGTAGGGGCCCGTCAGGTGCGGGTCGGCGACGCCCATTCCCGCTATCCGGTCGCGAGCCGGGACATGATGACGAGCGTCGCGATCTGCATCGCGCCCGTCACGCCGGCCGAGTAGATGAACCGCCGCATCAGCTTTCCGACCAGCTCACCGTTGGGCTGCGGCTTGCGGAGCTCGAAGAGCACCGCAAGGTTCGCGGGCTCGAGGACTCCGATCGCGACGATCGCCATCACCGCGACGACGACCATCGACGCGACGAGCCACCCGTGCTCCGGGTAGGCGGTCGAGAGGTTGCCGAGGTGCCGGGCGAGCTGCCATCCGGCGCCCAGGGTGCAGACGACGAGCGTGGGCATCAGGACGACCATCTTCGGCATGAGCCGCTTCGAGAACTCCACGCGCGCGGGGATCGACATCTTGCCCATGATCGGCCCGATGACGAACCCGAGGAAGAGGTCGATCGCCGTCCACAGACCGCCGCCCGCCACGTGGAAGAAGTCGATCGCCCAGAGCCAGTTGCCCGCGATCGCGACCACGAGCAGCACGAGCACCGTGCCCACCACCGGCAGTGCCCGCAGCGGCACGATCTGGAAGGCGACCGTCTCTCGCGCCCCGGGTGGCGGGGCCAGCACCGTTGCGCCTTCTGGTGCGAGCCCTGTCTTGGTCAGTGCCACCGCCGCACCCTCCCTCGCTGACCGCCCTGCCGTGCGTCGCCGCCCACGAGCACGAGGGACGCGCCGGACGTGCTCGGCTGCAACGATACACACCAGAGGGCGAGGAGGGCGTATGGCTGGAGAAGTTCCTCGACTCGAGGATCGCCGGGTCGTCGTGACCGGCGCGACGAGCGGCCTCGGAGCGGCGATGGCGGCGGCGCTCGCCGCCGCCGGCGCGTCGGTCGGCGTGGCCGCGCGCCCCGGGCCGCGCCTCGACGAGGCGGTGGCCCGGCTCGCCAGGTCGGGCTCCGCCGTCGCGGTTCCCGTCGACGTGCGTGACGCCGACTCGGTGACGCTCGCGGCTCGCGAGGCGATCGTGCGCCTGGGCCGGGTGGACATGGTGGTCAACAACGCCGGGGTCGGAATGCGGACGGTCAACCCGCGGTTCTTCGAGCACCCCCAGCCCTTCTTCGAGGTGGACCCGGCGTCGTTCGACGACGTCGTCGCCACGAACCTGGGCGGCTATTTCCTCGTCGCGCGGGCGTTCGTGCTCCACTTCCTCGAGGCGGGGGCGGGGCGGATCGTGAACGTCTCGGTGAACCGAGAGACGATGGTACGGCGTGGATTCGTGCCCTACGGACCCTCACGTGCCGCCTCGGAGGCCCTGAGCGAGATCATGACCGAGGACCTGCGGCCCTTCGGGATCGCGGTGAACGTGCTCCTGCCCGGAGGCGCCACCGTGAGCGGGATGATCCCCGAGGGCGTGCCCGCCGACCGCCGGAGCGGCATGCTGGCGGCCGAGGTCATGGGACCGCCGGCGGTCTTCCTGGCGTCCTCGGAGGCCGACGGCCTGACCGGTGCCCGGATCGTCGCCAAGGAGTTCGACGCCTGGCTCGCCGACTACCGCGCGCGTCGGGCGGCCGGCGGCGACCCTTCGTGAGCCGCAAGCGCCGAGCCCTGGGCCTCGTCGCGTAGTCTCGTGACGATGGAGCTGCTGGTGGTCCGGCACGCGCATGCCGGTGCCAAGGACCGCTGGAGCGGCGACGACCGGCTCCGACCGCTGACCGATCGGGGGCGAAGAGAGGCGCTCGCGCTGGTCCGCACCCTCACCGCCTACGAGCCGGTCAGGGTCCTCTCGAGCCCGCTCGTGCGCTGCCTCCAGACCGTCGGCCCCCTCGCCGCCCACTTGGGGCTCGCGATCGAGGAGTCCGAAGCGCTCGGCCCGCAAGCCGACTTGGAAGCGGTGCGTCTCGTCCGGTCGTTGACGTCGGCGACCCGCACCGTGGTCGTCTGCACCCACGGGGAGACGATCGAGGCACTCCAAAGGGGGCTCGTTCGTCCGGGCAAGCTCGCCTTCGGTCCGGGAGGTGCCCACGAGAAAGGCTCCGTGTGGCTCCTCCACGCGAGCGCCGGCCGGCTCACCCATGCGACCTACCTGCCGCCGGCCGTGCCGCTCTTCGACGCGCACCCCTCGGGCTGCGGGCTTCTCGGCGAGGGCGTCGTGGAGCAGGCAGAGCGCTGAGTCCGGGGCCGGGCGCGTGCCCGCGAGCGATGCCTCGGTATGGGCTGCAAGGAGCAAGGAGCAAGGAACAAGGAACGCTTTCGACCACGGGAACCGCCCTCCGTCGTGAGGGAATGGCTGAAAGAGATCGGAGCTCAACCGAATTCAGTCAGAGCATCGACGCCTCCCGCAAGGCCGAGTGGGATCCGGAGTCCGTTGCGTATCGAAGCCGGTGTTGATAGCCTCGCCGCTCGTGCGACCTGGCGGGGTTCGCTTCACCTTTGTTTCTGGCCGAGGTTGGGGCCGTTCCGTGCGGGCGTTGCGGTGGGCTCCTGTGCTCGCCCTGATGCTGCTGGGCCTCACGGTGGTACCCGCTTCCGGGGCTGGAGATCGCGGATCGCAGCGCTCTGCGTCGGCCGTTGCGAAGGTGAGGGTGACCGCGGTCGCCAGCGGCTTGTACCACAGCTTGGCACTGGGCTCGACCGGTGCGGTGTTCGACTGGGGCTGGAACATCGTCGGCCAGCTCGGGAACGGGAGCACGAACGGCAGCAACGTGCCGGTGAGTGTGAGGCTTCCTCGGGGCACGAGAGTGACGGGGATCGCGGGCGGCTTCGCCCACAGCGTGGCGGTGACCTCCACTGGTGCGGTGCTCGCGTGGGGGAAGAACTACGACGGCGACCTCGGCAACGGAAGCACCACGGACAGCGCCTTGCCGGTGAAGGCAATCCTGCCCGCGGGCATGAAGGCAACCGCGGTCGCCGCCGGTGGAGACCACAGCCTGGCGCTGACCACGACCGGTGCGGTGCTCGCCTGGGGTTACAACGGATACGGTCAGCTCGGTAACGGCGGCACGGGATCGAGCTCGGTGCCGGTGGTGGTAAGCCTGCCCACCGGCACGAAGGTGACCGCGATCGCCGCCGGCGCTCTGGACAGCCTGGCGCTGACCACGACCGGTGCGGTGCTCGCCTGGGGTTACAACGGAGACGGCGACCTTGGAAACGGCAACAAAGTGAGCAGCGACGTGCCGGTGACGGTGAAGCTGCCGACTGGCACGAAGGTGACTGCGATCGCCGCCGGCGGCTACTTCTGCCTGGCGCTGACCACGACCGGTGCGGTGCTCGCCTGGGGTTACAACGCGGACGGCGAGCTCGGTGATGGCGGCACGAGCTCCAGCGATGTCCCCATCAAGGTGAGACTGCCCGCCGGCACGAAGGTGACCAAGATCGCCGCAGGCGGCGCCCTCGAGGGAGTGGGTAACGCCACCGTTGGCCCCGGTCACGGCCTGGCGCTGACCTCGACCGGTGCGGTGCTCGCTTGGGGTTACAACGCAGACGGACAGCTCGGTGACGGCAACAAGGCGAACAGCGACGTGCCGACGGAGGTGAAGTCCCTACGCGGCGCGGGGAGGAAGGTGGCCGCCATTGCCGCCGGCCAACTGGACAGTCTGGCGGTCACCTCGACGGGCGCGGTGCTTGCCTGGGGCGGCAACAACTTCGGACAGCTCGGTGACGCAAGCTACGCAGAAAGTGGCGTGCCGGTCCAGGTGATCCAGCCGTGAGGCGGAGAGCATTGGGGTTCGTGGGAACGTTCGCGGCGACGCTCGGGCTCGTCCTGCTCGCTCTCGCTCCGGCCGCCCGCGCAGCCAACGTTCAGAGCACCTCGATGGCCGGCTACAACTTCGCCAACTACATCGGCGTACCGGGGGCTGTGAATGCCACCATCGTCGTGCCCAGACTCAACTGCAGGGCCACGCCCTCGGGGAGCGCGATCTACGTCGGTGTCGGCATCCAATCCGTGAGCTCCTACGCCCGTCTCTACCTCGCCTGCACGCCGCGAGGCGCCGCCCGTTACTACCCGTCGCTCGTGGTGAACGGCAGCATCAGGAACTTCGCCGCCGATGCGGCCCGTACCGGGGACACGATCGAGCTCGCGGTGTCCCAGAGCGCCTCGCAGGTGACGGACTCAGTGGTCGACGTGACGCACAGGTTCATCGCCAGCGGGAACGGCGGTGGCAGCGGCACGAGTGAGGGGATCTTGGCTGGAGACTTTCCGGCGACCTCGGGCACGACGACGGCTGCAGTGCCCAGCTTCGGCAAGCTGGCCTTCTCGGATGCGCTGATCAACGGGTACCCGTTCGGCTCTTCGGGGACCGGGCTGCAGACCGACAACCTCTACGCGAGCTCGACGCTGCAGGTCAAGACGACTCTCTCCGGCAGAAACAAAGAGTCGTTCGTGACGGAGTTCGTACACTCGTGACATCTGAGTCCGAGCCGGATCGCGTGCAGAAGCTGAAGCTGCGCGGCACGAATCGGAGCCGGCACCAGGTGTAGTGTCTTGCAATAGTTCGTTGGGCGGACCACATGAGGCGGGGGACGGTGCAGGTGCTGGGAGCATCGCGTCGGGCGGCTCTGGTGTTGGGCCTGGCGCTCTCGCTGTTGCTTGCGGGCGTCGTCCCTGCGGCGGCGTTGGCGCCGAAGGCTCACGCAGAACGGACTCGGGCGACGGAGCCTACGAAGTTCCCCATGCCGTTCCCGTGGCTGAGCCTGGACCAAGCTGGATCGTCAATCAATGCCGAATGGACGACAGTTGCCGGTACAAATCCGCGCCTCTGCAAGGAAGTTGGCCCGTCGAGCTCGGTTACGACGACGGCCACCTTGTCGCCGGGGTCGAGCACAACCGGCCGGATCGACCTGAGCTGGGACAACGGTCAAGTCAACCTCGCGGGCCCGGTGTACCTCGTCGATCCTGGGGAGCTCGAGCTCGACCTCTCCGCGAGCAGCGCCGGGGAGTCCATCAGTGCGACGTTGTCCGGATACGGGCCGAGCTTCTCTGGTCCGGTCGAGTTCTCCGGCGGTGCGTACGGCTGCAAGTGGAAGGCGAACGACGCCGTGCTCATCTTGGGCGGTTCCGGCCTCACCTGCTCGGCCTCATCCGGCGCTGCGGGACCGGCTTCCGTCGTGGTTCCCAGGGTGAGACGCACCTCGTTGCTCGCAGCATGCCCGCTGTTCCTGACAGTCAAACAGGTGCTCCGAGGCGGTGGCACCTCCGCGTCACCCTTTCAGATGACCTCGGGGCTGAAGGACACCCCGACCAACGCTCACCACGTCGCATTCCTCACGACAGCGGAGGCGTTCGAACCGTCCGGCTGCATCTCGGGCTGCGCGGACATCGCGGTGACAGTGGGTCTCGGCCAGAAGCTCGACGAATCGGGGCACCCGGTGGGCATCAACGACCCGATTGAGAACGCGAAGGTGACGGCGACGATCGAGGGAGTAGTCGCGAACGGCGAGATCATCAGCTCCAATGCGGGCTCCGGGTCTCTCTGCGGTGACGCGACCTTGTTTGGGAACGGCTGCGGGTCGTCCGCGATCGCCAACACCGGCACGGACGGCAAGGCCACCTTCCGCTACTGGGCACCGGCGGCCTGGCAGATACAGGGCAGGAATCCCCCTGAGGTGCTCATCAAGTTCACGGCGATTGCTCATGACTGTCTGCAGAGCGCCTGTCTGTTCCAGGAGACCAAGTCACCCACGTCGACGACCGTGGTGGTCAAGGCGAACGTCGCGCTCACACAGAAGGCCTATCTGTCTTCGTCGGAGCAGCAGGACCTCATCCAGTGGGTGTCGGCCGGACGGATCTCGTCGGGGATCCAGGCTCTCGCGCGTGAGCTCAGCAAGCTGAAGGTCTTCACAGACCTGAAACTCCTCAAAGCCCTCAAAAGCGCATCGAAGCTGA
>JAJZMD010000136.1 GCA_021803085.1 Actinomycetes bacterium | reverse complement strand
ACTCGCCGGCGCCGGCCACGCGCGGCCAGGTGCCCCTCGGGATCGCTCCCGACGGACCCGGCACCGACGGGAGGCAGCCGGAATGGTCGCTGCCGGTCCCCCAGCGCCGCTCGCTGGGCGGCCAGAGCGCCCGCTCGCTCCTCCTCACCGTGCTGGGAGAGTACGTCCTGCCCCGCAGCGGCACGGTGTGGACCTCCACCCTGCTCGAGGCGCTCGCGCTCTTCGCCGTGGAGGACAAGGCGGGTCGCCAGGCTCTGGTCCGAGCCGCCAGGGCCGGCTGGCTGGCCAGCGAGCGCATCGGCCGCGAGGCACGCTGGCACCTGACGGAGCAGGGCACGATGCTGCTGGCAGAGGGCTCCGGGCGTATCTACGCGTTCGATCCGACCCGCCGGGACTGGGACGGAAAGTGGCTGGTGCTGGTCATCTCGATCCCAGAGGAGCGCCGCGCCGATCGCCACGTCCTGCGGACCCGGTTGGCGTGGGCGGGCTTCGGCTCGCTCGGCCAGGGGGTGTGGCTCGCCCCCGACACCGGGCGCCAGTCGGTCATCGAGCCCATCAGCGAGGGACTGCAACGCCCCACGCGCCTCGTGGCCTTCGTCGCCGAGCTCGGTGAGATCGGCGACGACGCGGAGCTGGTCCACGACGCCTGGAACCTCGAGGACCTCGAGCGGCGCTACCGGGCGTTCATCACCGAGTTCACCGGGGCGGCGGAGCGGGAGCCGTCGGCGGCCTTCACCGTGCAGACCCGCCTGGTCCACGAGTGGCGCAAGTTCCCGTTCATCGATCCGGGTCTTCCGACCGATCTGCTGCCCCCGGACTGGCCCGGGCATCGGGCCCACGCCCTCTTCCGGCAGTTGCACGAGCACCTGGCAGCCGATGCCTGCGCCTGGTTCGAGGAGACCGAACGCCGCGCCGATGCCCGCCATTGGGGTCCGTCAGCCAGACCCGCGCCTGCCACCTGACCCGCGCCTGCCACCAGACCCGCGCCGCCTCGGCGCGGACCGCTCACTCCCCGCCGAGCCACTCGCGAGCGCTCGGGAAGAGCATGGCCTCTTCCCGGTCCATGTGGTCCTCGAGCAGCTCCCGCAGCTCGGTTCCGGCCCGCAGCCGGTCATCGACCGAGCTCGATCCGAAGAGCTGGTCGCGCCAGGCGCGGATGTCGACGTGCTCGGCGCGGAACACCTCCGCCGCGGAGCCGACTGCCGCCCCCAACGCGGGGAACAGCACGTCGTCCTCGGCCGCGCTGTGCTCGTCGAGCCCCGCCACCAGCACCGGGGCGAGGTCGCGCAGTGCCGCCGCCACGGCAGCGAGATCAGCGCCTGCCGGCATCTCGCCCAGATGCGCCAGGGCGTCGCGCATCTGGCGGTGCTCCAGCTCGAGCTGGTCGATCAGGCTCAGGAGGTCGGTTGCCATCGCTGTCGCCCGTGGGGTTGCACCGCCCGCGACGCCGGTGCCGTCCCGTTCCCCGGCGAGGGCTGCGGATCTTCGACCCGGCGCGTGTAGAGCTCGACGTAGCGGCTGCAAGCGCTGAGCGCGCAGCCGGCGCACTGGGGTCCGAAGGACTCGGGTGCCAGGGCCCGGACCCGCACCTCGTACCCCAGCGAACGGTACAGCTCCGCGAGCTCCTCCACCCGCGCCGAGTCTGCGTCGAAGCGTCGTGCCCAGCCGGCGGCCCGGGGATCTTCGCCTCCGACGACGGCAGGTTCGGGCGCGACCAGGGGTGGGCACGCGTCCGCCCGGTGGCTGGCAGAGGTTCCGCGCGTCGTGGTCGTCACGGTCACCTCCCCGCTGACGTGTCGACGGCATCGGCGCTGTCGAGCGGCCTGCCGCACTGGCCGCAGAAGGCGAAGCTCGCTGGCAGGTACCGCGCCCCGCACCCCGGGCAGTGCTGGGTGTACGGGCCCCAGACGAACTCGGAGGACTCGCCGCGCGCCGCGCGCTCCCGCAGCATCCGGTAGCCGGGTTGGCGCTTCTCGACGAAGGCGCTCATCCCCTCGATGGGCTCGAAGCTGGCGTAGTGGATGCTGAGCCAGTCGCGGGCGTGGCCGACGGTCTGGTGCCAGGCCAGGTCCTTCCAGAAGTTCACCTGCTGCTTGGTGTACCGGGTGCACTCGGGAAACTTGTCGACGAGGTCGGCGCACAGCGCGTCGATCGTCTCGTCGAGGCGGGAGAGGTCGATGCCGTAGCCGTCCTCGTTCTTCTGGGCCTTCTTCACCTGCTCGGGGGTGGCCCGCTCGATGAACGCCCCGTCCTTTCGGACCGAGGGGACCACCTCGTTGACCAGCCCCCACTCGAGCGCCTGGTAGGCGGGCACCGGGCGGTTGAGCATGAGCATCCACCGGGCCCTGCGGTCACCGACGAAGATCGGCAGCCACTGGGTGGCGCCGCCGGCCGCCACGCTGCCCACCCTGGTGCCGACCTGGCCCACATAGGCGTGCTCGGCGATCACCGACAGGTCGCAGGCGAGCTGGCTCTCGTTGCCGCCGCCCACCGCCATGCCGTTGAGCCGCGCGATGACGGGCTTGCCGGTGTTGAGGATGCTCTCGATGTAGGCGCTGAAGAGCCCCATGTACTTCCAGTAGTCGTGGGGCGAGCGCGTGTAGACCTGGTCGTACTCCTTCACGTCGCCGCCGGTGCAGAAGGCGGTCGTGCCGGTGCCGGTATAGACGATGACGGCAACCTCGTCGTCGAACGCGGCTTCGCGGAATGCAGCCGCCAGCTCGATCAACGTGCGGGTGCTGTAGGCGTTGTAGGCCTCGGGCCGCTCGATGGTGATGCGTGCCACCCAGTCCTTCTTGGCATAGCCGATCTCCGTGTACTCGACGCTCGGCAGCTGCGCAAAGGCCATCGGCCCTCCTTCGCTCTCGTCTTCTCTCTCCGTGGAGAAATTACTACATCATTTTGATCCCGGTCATCAACATGTAGTATATTGCCCCGCTTCGTGAGCGCTCAGCTCTGCGAACCCGGGTAGCCTGTGAACGCACGGAGAGGTGGGGCGGGGAGTGGCAGTGGACGCGGAACCGGTGACAGCCCGAGGGTTGGCCTCGTACCTCGCGCCGACGTGGTTCGTGGACTGCGACCACCCGGCGGTCGCAGAGCACGCCGCCGCCACCATCGCAGGCGCGTCCAGCGACGCCGAGCGGGCGGTACGCCTCTTCTACGCCGTGCGCGACGAGGTGCGCTACGACCCGTATCTCGTCGGCGACGACCCGGCGACCTATCGGGCGAGCGCCGTGCTGGCAGGTCGGCGCGCCTATTGCATCCCCAAGGCGGTGCTGCTGACCGCTCTGGGACGTGCAGCCGGGATCCCGACGCGCTTGGGCTTCGCCGACGTGCGCAACCACCTGGCCAGCGCCAAGCTGCTGGCACTGATGGGCGCCGACGTGTTCGCGTTCCACGGGTTCGTCGAGTTCTGGCTGTCCGAACGGTGGGTGAAGGCGACGCCCGCCTTCAACATCGAGCTCTGCGAACGTTTCGGAGTCCGGCCGCTGGAATTCGACGGGGAGCACGACTCGCTGTTCCACGAGTTCTCGGTCGACGGCCGCCAGCACATGGAGTACGTGCGGGATCGCGGCAGCTTCGCGGACCTCCCCTTCGCGCTGATCATGGAGACGTTCGACGCGCTCTACGGGCCCGGCTACACCAGGGCTGCAGACAGCCGCGGACCCGACGAGCTGTTCGACGTCCCGGCCGAGGCGGCGTCCCCGCCGCCGTGAGCTCGGGTGGTCCGCCCGCCGTGAGCCCGGTGCCCGCCGCGCCCGTCGACCGCCTCTGCCGCTCCTAGACCATCGACAGGCCGCCGTTCACGCTGAGCGTCTGTCCGGTGATGTACGCAGCGTCAGGTGAGGCGAAGAACAGCACGGCGGCGGCCACTTCCTCGGGAAGGGCGGTCCGCCCCAGGGGGATCGAGCGGATGATGGCGGCCATGAGCTTCTCGTGCCCTTCAGTGACACCGGCCAGCATCGGCGTGTCGGTGAGGCCGGGTGCCACGCAGTTCACGTTCACCCCAGACCGTGCAGTCTCACGGGCCAGGGCCTTCGTGAAGGCGATGACCGCCCCTTTCGCCCCCGAGTAGACGACCTCACCCGTCGACCCCACCCGCCCGGCGTCGGAGGCCACCAGCACGATGCGCCCGGTGCCGCGTTCGATCATGTGCGGCACCACGGCGTGGGTGGAGGCGAGGTGGCCCCGGTAGTTGACGGCGATGACCTTGTCCCACAGGGCCTCGTCGGTGTCGACGAAGGGCATCACCTTGTCCCATCCCGCGTTGGACACCAGGATGTCGATCTTCCCGAAGCGCTCCAAGGCCCTGTCGACGGCCCGGCGGACAGCACCGGCGTCGGCGACGTCGGCCACGGCAGCCTCGGCCTCCCCGCCGAGTGCGCCGACCTCGGCGGCCACGGCCGATGCCCGCTCGGCGGCGATGTCGGCGATCACCACGGCCGCTCCCTCGCGCACCAGCCGCAATGCCGCCGCACGGCCGATGCCGCTGCCGGCCCCGGTGACCATGGCCACCTGGCCGGCGAACCTCCCGTCGTTGGGCATGGCTCAGCGTCCTCTCAGAAGACCCCCGGAGTCGATGCTCCGGAGGATGGCGATCTGGTCGTCGGTCGGCGGAGGCGTCTCTGGGACCACCTCGGGCACGGCAAGCTCGAATCCGGTGGCCTCCACCACCTGCTGCACGGTCACGCCGGGATGGACCGTCTCGAGCCGCATCCGCAGCGTCTCGCGGTCGAAGCCCAGCGTGCACAGCGGCGTCACCACCGCCGCGGGCCCGCCGCCGGAGAGGCCGGCCGCCGCCCACGAGGCCGGTCCGTCGAGGAAGCCGGGACCGCCGAGGAAGTCCACCCGCTCCACGAAGGTCCGGGGGTTGTGGGCCATCGTGTAGATGAGCACCCGCCCCACTCGGGCCAGGAACGGCAGTCCGACGGTGCCCGGACCCCGCAGGCTGGGACGCGTCCGGTCGCCCACCGACACCAGGTTGCAGTTGCCGTGGGCATCGATCTGCAGGCCGCCGGAGAAGAAGACGGTGAAGACGTCGCCGCGTCCCTCGAGCAGCACCACGTCGCTCAGGGGCACGGCGGTGTCCGCTCGCAGCAGGTCCTCGTCGCAGCACGAGGGGACTGCCGGGGCGAGACGCGGGTTGACCCCGCAGGTGCCACCGGCCACGAACCACAGGTCGGGAGCATGGGTCTCCTTGGCCAGCCGGCATGCGATCTGTGGCAGCGCGCTGGCCGTCCCCATCACGGCGACGTCGTCGTCGCGGAGCCGGCGGGCCAGCTCCACGGCCATCAGCTCGCCGATGGCCGGCCCTGTCGACGGGCCGCCGTCCGTCCTCCCGCCGGCCCGGCTCACCGGAGCGCCCCTGCCGCCGCGAGCGCGCGCTGGGCTTCCAGGTAGCCGGCCTCGCTGCTGCCTCGTACGTACTGCTCCACGTAGGCCAGCGGTCCTTCGGCGCCGCCGGCCATGGCCATGTACCGGCGCAGGTGGTCTTCGTCGACGCGGTAGTGGCCGTGCGATGCGGTCGGATGGCAGCCGCCGGGCACCTCGACGACGGCATGGACGAGGAAGCCGGGGATGGTGGTGCCGACGGGGTGGCGGCTGATCGCCTCGGTCGGGACGACCCGCTCGACTTGCAGCACGACGGTGCGAGCCGCCATGGCCATGACCCGGTCGACGAAGTGCGCCCCGGCCAGCACGGCGTTCCCGGCGGCGTCGGCCTCGGCCGCGTGCACCAGGGCGACTTCGGGGCGAAGCGGCGCACCGGCGAGCACCTGGGCGCCGGTGAAGGGGTCCTCCACCAGGCGGAAGCTCTCGGGGTTGGCCTTCCAGACGTCGGAGACCTCGAGACCGGCGGGCAACGGGGCGAAGGGCAGCCCGCCGGCCCCGGCGTTCAGGCCGTGGGTGATGTACGCCTCGTCGCACTCGAGGACCCGCAGCGAGCCGTCCTCGACCGACCGCCGGAACGCCGGCGCGAGCCCGAGGTGCTCGAAGCCGACGTAGGAGGTGGCGATCTCCTCCACCAGCCCGCCCGCGATCAACAGGTCGGCGTTGAACGCCCCGCACGGGCTGGTGAGCAGCCGCCGGATGCGCCGTCTCTGGCGCACGACCTCGCGCACCAGGGCCATCGGGTTGTTGTGGAGGTGCATGCCGCCCACCGCCAGCAGCCCGACCCCGTCGGGGACGTGGCGCTCCACGGCGTCGTGCAGCGAGAGGACCTTGTTCATGCCGGCCTCACCTGGCCCGCTGCCCGGCAGGGAGAGGGCGTCGACCCGCTCGCGGGCGGCTGGCGCGTCCTTGGCAGACGCCGGTGCAGGACCGGCCCTTCGTGCCGGCGGAAGGTCCGGCGAACACGCAGGTCACGACCACCCCTCTCTGCGCCGGCCGGTTCGGAGCGCACAGGCCACGAGCCACAACCTACAATTTCCAGACGCTCTCCACGTAACTGTGGACTGTCCGGTCCGACGACGCAAGGGCGGGTCGCGCGAGCAGCAGCACACAGTGGAGCGTCTCGGAGGGAAGCCGGTCAACTGACATACTTCGCCGATGGCACGCCCTGTCGTCGTCGTCGACTTCGGGGCCCAGTACGCGCAGCTGATCGCGCGCCGCGTCCGTGAGGCCAGGGTCTACTCGGAGATCGTTCCCCACACTGCCTCCGCCGCGGAGGTCCTCGGGCGTCAGCCGGCAGCCGTGATCCTCTCCGGCGGGCCTTCCAGCATCTACGAGCCCGGGGCGCCGTCCATCGACCCGGGCCTCCTCCACGCGGGTGTGCCGGTCCTCGGCATCTGCTACGGCTTCCACGCGCTGGCCCAGGCCCTCGGCGGCGACGTCGCGCGTGCGGAGCGCCGGGAGTACGGGCGCACCAAGGTGACCGTCGACCCCGA
Organism: Actinomycetes bacterium; assembly: GCA_021803085.1. Classification (GTDB taxonomy): domain Bacteria; phylum Actinomycetota; class Acidimicrobiia; order Acidimicrobiales; family RAAP-2; genus JAJYVT01. Next base: position 5,584 of record JAJZMD010000136.1, on the reverse strand, counting down.
CGCGAGGCTGTTCGAGGGGCAGCCGGCATCCCAGGAGGTGTGGATGTCGCACGGCGACGCCGTGATGGCGCTCCCCGAGCGGCTGCGCCCGACGGCGTGGTCGAGCGAGACAGAGATCGCGGCGTTCGAGACGGCCGACGGGACGCTCTGCGGCGTGCAGTGGCACCCCGAGGTCCACCACACCGCTCACGGCCAGCAGGTGATCGAGCGGTTCTTGTACCGGGCGGCGGGGATCCAGCCGTCGTGGACCACCGCGAGCGTCCTCGACGCGGCCGTCGAGGAGGTGCGCGAGGCCGTCGGGGACGGCAGGGCGATCTGCGGGCTGTCGGGAGGCGTCGACTCCGCGGTCGCCGCCGCACTGGTCCATCGGGCGATCGGCGACCGGCTCACGTGCGTGTTCGTGGACCACGGCCTCCTCCGGCTCGGCGAAGCCGAGCAGGTGGAACGCGACTTCGTCGCCGCGACCGGGATCCGTCTGAAGATCGTCGACGCGCGCGCAGCGTTCCTCGCGGCGCTGCGAGGGGTCGTCGACCCCGAGGCGAAGCGAAAGGTGATCGGGCGCGAATTCATCCGCGCCTTCGAGCACGCGGCCCGCGAGGTCGAGGCGGAGGGCGGCGGCCCCGAGCACCTGGTCCAGGGCACGCTCTACCCCGACGTCGTGGAGTCCGGAGGCCCACGCGGCGCCGGCACCGCGGGCTCCACGATCAAGTCCCACCACAACGTGGGCGGCCTCCCCGACGACCTCGGCTTCACCCTCGTGGAGCCGCTCCGCCACCTCTTCAAGGACGAGGTCCGCGCGCTCGGGCTCGAGCTCGGCCTGCCCGAGATGATCGTGTGGCGCCACCCGTTCCCCGGCCCCGGGCTCGCGATCCGCATCGTCGGCGAGGTGACCGAGGAACGGCTCGGCATCCTTCGCCGGGCCGACGCCATCGCCCGCGACGAGCTCACCGCGGCCGGCCTCGACCGGGCGGTCTGGCAGTTCCCCGTCGTGCTCCTCCCCGACGTCCGGTCGGTCGGGGTCCAAGGCGACGGTCGGAGCTACGGACAGGCGGTCGTGCTCCGGCCCGTCACGAGCGAGGACGCCATGACGGCGGACTGGGCGCGCCTCCCCTACGACGTGCTCGAGCGAATCTCCACGCGCATCACGAACGAGGTGCCCCACGTGAACCGCGTCGTCCTCGACGTCACGAGCAAACCGCCCGGCACCATCGAGTGGGAGTGAGTCACCCGTCGTAGGGCGGACGCGCGAACCCCGCGAGGGTCGCAGCCCCGTTCGCGAGGTCGCACCAGCGCGTGACCCCGGCGCGCAACAGCGCGATCGCGCACGTCGGGAACGAGGCGAGCGCCGCGCGCCCTGCGCGGTCGTCTCCGGCGAGGAGCGCCAGGGCGAGCTCGTGGGTGGCCGGGTTGTGCCCGACGACCATGACCGACCGCAGGCTCTCGTCGAGCGTGCGCAGCTCGGTGAGCACGTCTGTCGGGGAGCCGTAGTACAGGCTTCGCCGCCGCTCGAGGGGCGCTCCGAACGCGGCGGCGACCTTCTCGGCCGTCTCGGTCGTGCGGGCGGCGCTCGACGCGAGCACGAGCCCGGGGAGGGACGCGTCGCCGAAGCCGAGGTCGCCCGCGCGGAGCCGGAGGCCGAGCGCGGCGGCGTCACGCCTCCCCCTCGGAGCGAGCGGACGCTCGTGGTCGGTGCCGCCCGCCGGCGGGTCGGGCGCGGCCTTCGCGTGGCGGACGAGCCACAACAGGAGCTCCTCGTGGGAGCCGCCCGTGGTCACGGAACGACGGCGCGGCGGCCCTCGATCGCCAGGCCGAGCGTCAGCTCGTCCGCGTACTCGAGGTCGCCCCCGACGGGAAGGCCGCTCGCGATCTTGGTGACCGTGATCCCGAGCGGGGCGAGCAGGCGGGCCAGGTACATCGCCGTCGCCTCGCCCTCGAGGTTCGGGTTCGTGCAGAGGATCGCCTCGGTGATCCCTTCGGCGTCGACGCGAGCGACCAGCTCCCGGACGCGCAGCTGATCGGGGCCGACACCTTCGAGCGGGTTCAGCGCGCCGTGGAGCACGTGGTAGCGGCCGCGGAACTGGTGGGTCCGCTCGACCGCCACGATGTCGCGGGGGTCCTCCACGATGCACACCACGTGATGGTCCCTGCGCGTGTCGTCGCAGACGTCGCAGAGGTTGCCCGACTCCGCCACGTTGAAGCAGCGTTCGCACAGCGTCGTCCGCTCCTTCACCGCGACGATCGCGTCAGCGAGGCGACGGGCGTCCTCGTTGGGGACCTTGAGGACGAAGAACGCAATCCGCTGCGCCGACTTCGGGCCGATCCCCGGCAGCCGGCCGAGCTCGTCGATGAGCGCCCTCAGCGAGCCCGTGTACATCCGGTCAGACTTCCTCGGCGCCGGGGAAGGCTTCGAGAAGGCGCGCCTCTGCGACTGCCTGGAGCGAGCCCGAGGGCCGGTCGGGGTCGACCTCGTCCTCCGGGCCGAGCATGCCGGCGACCGCGGGGCCCCTCCGGGTTCCCCCCGCAGTCGCCGGTGCGGCGGACTCCTCGACCGTCAGCTCGAGCGAGACGCGCGTGCCGAAGTGCTTGCCGATGGCTTCCTCGACGATCCCGACCACCTCCTCGCACCGGTCACGGTGGGCCGCGTTCGGCAGCGCGAACGTCGCCGTGCGCCCCTCGACGGCGACGAACCTCCCGGAGCTGAAGAGCGCCTTCGCCCGGGCGGGGAGGCCCCGCAGTACGTGGTCGCCCCACGCCTCGACGATGCGGTCCCTGTCAGGAGCCGGCGAGCTGTCGGCGAAGGAAGCGACGCTGGCCGGCGCGGGCGCCGGACGGGGCAGATGCGGGCCGGGAGGGACCGGCGAGGGCGTGCTCATGGCCGGGCCGGGAGGGGCATGCGGGCCGGGAGTGGTGGCCGCGCCGGGAGAGCCGGGAAACGCGGGAGGGGCGGAACGAAGATCCGGAGCGGGACCTGACGCGGGGCGGGACGAGGCACCCCCACGTCGGAGCGCTCCGAGACCCGGGCGGTCCTCCACCGCGGAAGCCCCCTGCGATCCGGCCGTGGCCCCGGACGTGAGGACCTCGGCCGAGGTGGGCGCCCCTTGCGCGGGCCGGGCCGGGCCGCCCGAGGCAGGCGTGGACGGCGCGATCTGCGAAGCCTGGCGCGCCGCGGCGAGCGCGCCGGCGGCCTGCGCCTGCTCGAGATGGGCGACCCGGTCGAGCAACGCCGTCGTCGAGTCGTCCAGCTCCGGCCGGGCGAGCCGGACGAGGGTCACCTCCAGCACCGCACGCGGATCGGGGGCGTCGCGCATGTCGACCTGCGCGTGCCCGAGGGTCTCGATCGCGCGGACCACCCGTGCGAGACCGAGCCGGGCCGCCTGGTCGGCCAGGCGCTCGCGTTCGACCCCGGCGGCCCCACAGAGCTCCGGCGCGAGCGCGACGAGGAACGCCTGCCGGAGGTCGTCGACCAGCTCGGTCGCGATCTGCTGAGGCCCCCAGCCCGACTCGTGCAACGCCGCGACCCCGACGAGCGCCTCGCGTGCGTCCTCGGCGGCGATCGCCCCGGTGAGCCGCACCACGTCGGGCCGGAGCGCCTCCGCCGACCCCGCAGCCACCACTTGGTCCAGCGCCGACAGCGCGTCGCGCGCCGAGCCCCGCCCCTTGCGGACGGCGACGGCGATGTCATCGTCTTCGAGGCCGAGGCCGGCGACGGCGACCACGTCGTGAAGGAGGGCGTCCAGCGTGTCTGCCCCGATGAGCCCGAACTCGAGGTGCTGGGTGCGGCTCCGGATCGTGGCGGGGACCTTCTGAGGGTCCGTCGTCGCCAGCACGAAGACGACGTGACCGGGCGGCTCCTCGAGGGTCTTCAAGAGCGCGTTGGCCGCTGCGTTCGAGAGCATGTGGACCTCGTCGACGATGTACACCTTCCACCGGCCCGGGGTGGCGAGCGCCGCATGAGCGATCAGCTCCCGCATGGCGTCGACGCCGTTGTTGGACGCGGCGTCGAGCTCGTGCACGTCGAAGGAGCTGCCGCGGGAGATCTCCACACAGGAGTCGCAGGCGCCGCAGGGCTCGCCGTCGGCGGGCGCCGCGCAGTTCAGCGCCCTGGCCAAGATCCGCGCCGTCGAGGTCTTGCCGGTGCCGCGCGGCCCGCTGAAGAGGTACGCGTGGGCCACCCGCCCGTCGCGTACTGCGCCTTGCAGCGCCCGCACCACGTGCGGCTGCCCTCGAAGCTCCGCGAACTTCGCCGGGCGGAACCGGCGGTACAGGGAGACGAAATCGGCCACGTCCTCGGTCTTCGCGGTGCCCTGGGAAGGTGCGGCGGACGGCTCATCCACGCCGAGCGAGCCTACCGGCGGGCTCCGACACGAGCCGACCGCATCGGCACCGTCTCCCAGAACGGTTCACGGGCATCGACCCTTGGGGCTGGCGCACGCCGGCGGTCGGTGCGATGGCCAGGTTGGCTACGGCACACGGTCTCACCCGCTGAGAGCTGCTGCCTTCCGACCCTGACTCGGTTCACGGGCGACCGTTGCGCAGGACCCGGCCACCGCACCCAGCGCCGGCGCGGTGGTCCCAGGCTACCGCCTCGCCGCTCCCGCACTTCCCGGCCGGCCGGGCGCGGCCCGCATCATGCGGCGGGCGGGGCGGGGAGGAGCCATCGAGCCGGGTAGCCTGGCTCGGCTGCAGCCCGGGCGGCGGCCGGGCAGCGACGTCTGGAGGCGTGCGAGAGCGGCCGAATCGGCACGATTGGAAATCGTGTGTGGGGCAACCCACCGTGGGTTCAAATCCCACCGCCTCCGCTGGGGGGTCCTGACGAAACCCGGGGCCCTCTTGTGACGAAACCCCTACTCGCGAGGACCCTGAGGGCTCGATGGACCACCAGCAGGGGACTGGCGTCGCTCGCTGGGGGGCTTTGGCCGTCGCGTCGGCCACTTCGCGCCTCCCCGCCCGCATGGTCGGCGCTCTAGAGGTGCGCGCGAGCGCACAGGAGCAGCGTTCGCCGAGGATCAAACGGCGGCCGGCTGCAGCGGACCGGCGCGCGATGGAAAGAGCCGGCCGCGCACTTCTGCTGACGCAGCTGCGGTCAGCTCCTCGAACCCGTGGTCGGGCTCGTCGGGCGCGCACAACGGGTCGGTGACGTTCCGGCCCACAGCCCACGACCGCAGCAGCCGGATGTTCGTTGCGGCCACCGCGCAGGCGGCGAGGATCGAGGTCTTCACCATGCCCACGACCCGGCACCATCCGCGTCGCACATTCTCGGCCGACGGGTTCTTCATGTTGCCGAAGAAGCCTTCGACGTAGGTGCGCCTCGAGTATGACTCGATCCATTCGGGGCTTCCCCAGTACAGCGTCTGGCGAAGCTTCGGGACGACTGTCCCCGGGATGGTGACCGTGCGCTGGCTGCAGCACTTGGGCGCCGTCGCCTTCGCGGGCGGGTGCTCGACCTCCGGCGTCCCTTCGGGCAGCAGTGCAGATGACGGGCAGTTGGCGCAGACCAGTTTGCCTGCTTGTGCCGGGCACTCCCAGCGTTCCTTGCCCTGGTCCTTCGCCGTCGGCCGGGCGTTCTGGACGCGCCGGAAGGCGG
>JAJZMD010000229.1 GCA_021803085.1 Actinomycetes bacterium | reverse complement strand
CACCGTGCGGCCATCGCCTCGACGAGCACCATGCCGAACGACTCGCCGTCGAGCGACGGCGCGCAGAGCACGGTGGCGCCGGCGAGCCGGTCGGCGACCTCCTCGTCGCTCACCACCCCGAGCCAGCGCAGGCTCGCCGACTGCGGGTACCGCGCTTGCAGCGCGGCGGTCTCGGGGCCGTCGCCGGCCACCCAGAGCACCGCCGCCGGGCCGTCGGTCCCCTCGGTTCCCTCGAGTCCCTCGAGCCAGGACGACGAGAGCTGCGAGAAGGCCTCGAGGAGGACGCGGAGCCCTTTGCGGCGCTCGTGGCGACCGAGGAACAAGACGGCGGGGGCCCTGGGCTGGAGCGGCCGTGCCTGCGCGAAGCGGTCCAGGTCCACCCCGTTGAAGAGCACCTCGTACTCGCCCGGGCACAGCGACGCCGCGCTCTGCCGGGCGACCTCGGACACGGCGACCCGAACGTCGATGCGGCGGCACGCCCTGCGCGCGGCCACCGCCGCGATCGACGCCGCATGCGGGAGGCCCGAACGGTGGAAGGTGGCGACGACCGGCCACCGGTGGACGAGCAGGAAGCCGTAGCCGAGCGCGGGCGCGAGCGGCTCGTGCAGGTGCACGACGTCGGCACGCCATTCCCGCACTGCGCCGACGGCGCGCCGTGCGGCCATCGGCGACACCGAGACCGGCGCGACCGACCCGTTGGAGCGCACGCCGACCGAGCGACCGGCCACGTAGAGGTGGTCGGTCGCCCAGCCCGGTCCCCGGTCGTCGGGCGCGACCACGACGACCTCGTGACCGAGGCGTTCGAGGGCCCGGGCGAGACCGAGCGCCTGGCCCTGCACGCCTCCGGGCCGCGACAGGTCGTACGGGCAGACCATGGCGACGCGCAACCCGCGGGCGCCAGTTGCCGGCTCGCGCGCGCTGTCCGGTGCCGCGTCCGGTGGCGCCTCGGGCGCCGTCGCAGCAGGCGCCGTCTGGCGCGCGGCCCGAGGCGCGGCGACGGGCGCCGTCTCAGGCTTCACGGTCGCTCGGCCAGTTCGGCCCGTAGAGGTACCACTGCTCGGGCGCCCGGCGCACCATCCACTCGAACGCGCTCGCCAGCTCCGCCGTCAGCCGGGCCACGTCGGTGCGCAGCGACCCGGTGCGCGTCGTGTCCAGCGGCGCTGTGATCACCGCGAAGTGCGACTCGGCCGGACCGCTGTAGATGACGGCCGGGATCAGGACCGCGCCGGTGCGCAACGCGAGCGTCGCGGGCCCCGCGGGAAGCGTCGTCTGCTCGCCGAAGAGCTCGACGGGGACGCCGCCGCCGGCGATGTCCCTGTCGCACACCAGCCCGACGAGCCCCCCGCTGCGGAGCTCGCGCAAGAGCCTGCCGGTCGACTCCTCGCCGAGCGGCACGATCCGAAGCCCCATCTCCTCGCGCTTTTCGAGGAACCAGCGGAAGAGGGCCGTGGGCTCGATCCGCTCGGCGACGCTCGTCATCGGGTGGCCCTCCAGGGCGAGCCATGCGCCGCCCCATTCCCAGCTGCCGACGTGGGGCAGCGCGAGCAGGACGCCGCGGCCCGACTTGAACGCCTGCTCCAGGTGCGCGTAGCCCCAATCGAGCACGAACCGGCTCCGCACCACCTCGGGCCTCGTCGACGGCAGGCGCGCGCCCTCGACCCAGTACCTGGCGTAGCTGCGGTACGAGCGGCGAGCCCACCGGCGCACCACCGCCGGGTCCGGCGCGACGGCTGGGGACGTGGAGCCGAGCACGCGCACGAGGTGCCGCTCGCGCAGCGGGAGGGTGCCGTGCGGCCTGAGGGCCATGGCGCTCCCGACCAACGCGGCGACGGCGGAGGCGACCGGCTCCGGCAGGACGCCGAGGCCTGCCCCCGAGATCCGGTAGGCGAGGAACGTCGCGGCGGACCGGAACCGCTCAGGCGCCACGGTCGGCCGGGTCGGAGCCCCTCAGGCCCCGATGCCCCGAGCGCGCTGCGCGGTGCGGGCCGCGGGACGCCCGTACGGCGCGGGCGGCCTCGGTGCGCTCGCGGCGGGCACGCGCACGCGCGGTCCGGCTCTCGAGCGCCTCCTGCCGGCGCGCCCGCCAGCGCGCGGCGAGCTCTCCTCTCGGCTGGCCGGGAGCGAGGTACCCGTCGCGCCGCGCGCGCCGGACCGACGACCGCGGGCTCCGCTCCGGGCGCCACCCGAACCCCGAGGGCGCGCGAGCCCCTGCGGGTTCGCCCACGCCGGGCGCCGGGCCCTCCGCCGCGCGCCATGCGGTGAAGAAGCGGGCGAGCGCGGTGAGCATCGTGAGGCCGAACAGCGCCCACAGCACCGGCACGAGCAGCCACGGCTCGAGGAAGCCGGCACCGAGGAGGATCATGCGCTCCGCCCGCTCCATGAGCCCCCCGAACACCCCGCCGTTCGTCATCGGCAGGCCGAGCGCGTCCGCCTTCGCGCGCACGTAGGAGACGAGCGAGGCGGCCGCGAGGACAGCGAGGGGGAGGAGCGCGAGCTCCCCGTCGTGGACCGAGACGAGGTACCACGCGACGCCGGCCATCAGCACGGCGTCGGCGAAGCGGTCCATGACCGAGTCGAACAGCGCGCCGCGCACCGAGGCCTTCCCCGTCGCCTTCGCCACGGGGCCGTCGAAGAGGTCGTGGAAGCCCGTGACCGCCAGGAGCGGGATGCCGACGAGGAGGTGCCCCGTCGCCACGACCAGCGCGGTCGCGACGGCGAACACGAGCCCCGAGGCGGTCAGGAGATCGGCGGTGACCCCGAGACGGGCGATCCGGCGACTCACGGGTCCCGTGAACCGGTCGACCCCTCGTCGCCAGCGACCGTCGAACACCGCGCCGAGTCTACATCGACCGTTCCGCGCCCCTTCGGTCCGGTCCGGCACCCGACGAGCCTTGCGCCGGGTGGTGGTTAACTGGCGGCGGGCGCACGCCGGCGGGGGTGCCGGCCAGCCCGAAAGGAGGTCGCTGTCGTGGCACCGCTCGCGCCGTCCGAGATCCGCAACGTCGCCCTTGTCGGCCACCATGCTGCCGGCAAGACCACCCTCGCAGAGGCGCTCCTGCTCTCCACGGGCGTGCTGAGCCGCCAGGGGTCGGTCGAGAAGGGGACGACGGTCTGCGACTTCGAGCCCGAGGAGATCTCACGCCAGCTGTCGATCTCGTTCGCCATCGCGCCGTGCAGCGTCGACGGCGTGAAGATCAACCTCCTGGACACGCCGGGCTACGCGGACTTCGCCACCGACATGCGCGACGCGCTCAGCGTCGCGGACCTCGCCGTCGTGGTGGTGAGCGCCACCGACGGCGTCCAGGCCCAGACCGAGGACGCGTGGCGCGCGGCGGCCGATCTCGGGATGGCGCGCATCGTCGTCATCGACAAGCTGGACCGCGAGCGGGCCGACTTCGACCGCACGCTGGCAGAGGTCCGGGCGGCCTTCGGCGCCGGCGTTGCGCCGGTGGAGCTCCCGATCGGCGCAGAGAGCGGGTTCCGCGGCGTGATCGACCTGCTCGACGACCGGGCCACCCTCTACGACACGGCGTCCGGGCCGCCGGTCAGAGGGGTGGACGGCCCTGTCCCCGAGGACCTCGAGGTCGCCGAGCACGCCGTCCACGAGCAGCTCGTCGAGGGGATCGTCGTCGGGGACGACGAGCTGATGGCCCGCTACCTCGAGGGCGAGCCGATCGACCGGGCCGAGCTGCAGTCGAGCCTGGCGTCCGGGGTGGCCTCGGGTGCGGTGTTCCCGGTGCTGTGCTGCTCGGGGACGACCGGCGTGGGCGTCGACCGCCTGGCACGCCTGCTCGTCGAGCTCTGCCCGTCGCCCGACCGCTCGCGCAGGGCCCAGGTCGTCGCCGGCGGCACGACGGCCGAGGTCGCCGCCGACCCGTCCGGACCGCCCCTCGTGGTCGTGTGCAAGACGCTCTCGGACCAGCACGCCGGACGGCTCTCCCTCTGCAAGGTGCTCTCGGGCACGCTCAAGCCCGACACCGTGCTCACGAACCCGCGCACCCACGCCGACGAGCGGCTGCACGTGCTCTCGTCGCTGCGAGGCCACGACGCGACGCCGGTCGACGCCGTCGTCGCAGGAGACTTCGTCGCGATCCCCCGGCTGGCGGGGTCGCTCACGGGCGACACGCTCGCGCCGAAGGACAAGCCCGTCACCGTCGTCTTCTCCGCCGCGGAGGCGCCCGCGCTCGCCGTCGCGGTGGCGCCCGCCTCGCGTGCCGACGAGGACAAGCTGATGTCGGCCCTCCAGCGCCTTTGCGAGGAGGACCGCAGCCTGACCGTGAGCCGCAACGACGAGGCGCACCAGACCGTTCTCGGCGTCTCCGGGGAGGTGCACCTCGCGGTGACGCTCGAGCGCCTGTCGCGCAAGTTCGGGGTCACCGTGGAGCGCCAGGAGGTGGCGATCCCCTACCGGGAGACGATCTCCAAGCCCGCAGCCGCAGAGGGGAAGCATAAGAAGCAGTCGGGCGGCCACGGCCAGTTCGGCGTCTGCCACCTGCGCGTCGAGCCGCTCGGGCGCGGCGAGGGCTTCCAGTTCCACGACGAGGTGGTGGGGGGCGCGATCCCCCGCCAGTACATCCCTGCCGTCGAGAAGGGGGTCATCGAGGCGATGGCGCGTGGCGGCGCGTACGGCTACCCCGAGGTCGACGTGTCGGTCACCGTCGACGACGGCAAGTACCACTCGGTCGACTCGTCAGAGCTCAGCTTCAAGACCGCCGCGATGCTCGCCTTCCGCGAGGCCGTCGCCCACGCCGGGCCCGTCCTTCTGGAGCCGGTCTCGAAGGTCGTGGTCACGGTGCCCGCGGAGCTCCAGGGCGACGTCCTCGGCGACCTGAACTCCCGCCGCGGCAGGATCGTCGGCACCGAGGCGACCGACTCCCTCCAGGAGGTGACCGCGATGGTGCCGACCGCAGAGCTCGCGCGCTACGCCGTCGACCTGCGCGCGCTGACCGGCGGGCGGGGCCGGTTCCGCGCGGAGCACGACCACTACGACCCGGTTCCCGAGCACCTGGTGGCCTCCCTCGCCCGGAGCGTCCCGGCCGAGCCCTGAGGCTACGAGGCGTGGGCGGGCCCTGAGGCTACGAGGCGTGGGCGGGCCCTGAGGCTACGTGGCTCGGGGCCAGGACCTCGTGAGCTTCTCCCAGGCCTCGGCCAGCGCCTCTGGGATCACGCGGACGCCCGCGACCGTGGTCATGAAGTTCGTGTCGCCCGACCAGCGCGGCACGACGTGGAGGTGGAGGTGGAGGGGAATGCCCGCGCCGGCCGCACGGCCGAGGTTCGCTCCGAGGTTCAGTCCGTCGGGCGCGTAGGCGGCGGTGATCGCGCGGACCGCGGCGCGCGACGTCGCCCACAGCTCGCCGGACTCGTCGTCGGTGAGCTCGTCGAGCCCGGACACGTGGCGCAACGGCAGCACGAGCAGGTGGCCGCTCGAGTACGGGTACGCGTTCAAGACCGCGAAGGCGAGGCTCCCCCGATAGACCACCCCGTTGTCTGCCGACGGCGGCCCGCTCTCGGCGATGGCGCAGAAGACGCAGCGGCCCCCTGCCGGGCTGCGCTCCGCTTCGGCGGCCTCGCGCACGTACGCGTCCCGCCACCCCGCCCAGAGCTGCTCCAGCGGCACGGCTAGGCGCCCGGCGCGATCCGCCGGGAGGCGACGTCCTCGCGCACCCGCGCAACGGCCTCTTCGAGCGCGACGCCGCGCTCCGGCCGGTCGTCGCCCCTGCGGTTGACGCCGACGGTGCCCGAGGCGACGTCGTCGTCCCCGACGACGAGCACGTAGGGCACCTTCTCGAGCTTCGCGCGCCGGATCCGCGCGCCGAGCGGCTCGCTCGCGTCCTCCATCTCCGCGCGCAGCCCGCCCGCTGCGAAGCGGTCGGTCGCCGAGGCGGCGTAGTCGACGTGGTCGTCGCGCACCGGCAGCACCCGCACCTGCACCGGGGAGAGCCAGGTCGGAAGGTTGCCCGCGTAGTGCTCGAGCAGCACGCCGAAGAAGCGCTCGACCGAGCCGAAGAGCGCGCGGTGGATCATGACCGGCCGGTGCTTCGCGTTGTCGGCGCCCGTGTACTCGAGCCCGAATCGCTGGGGCAGCTGCAGGTCGAGCTGGACCGTCGACAGCTGCCAGTTCCTCCCGATCGCGTCGCGCGCCTGGACCGAGATCTTCGGCCCGTAGAAGGCACCGCCTCCCACGTCCAGCGCGAGCTCGAGGCCCCTCCCTTCTGCAGACTCGCGCAGGACCTCGGTCGCCTCGTCCCACTCCTCGTCGGAGCCGACCGCCTTCCCCTCGGGCTTCGTCGAGAGCTCCAGCCAGAAGTCGTCGAGCCCGTAGTCGCGCAGCAGGTCGAGGACGAAGGTGAGCGCCCGGCTCAGCTCTGCGGCCATCTGGTCCCGGGTGCAGAAGATGTGGGCGTCGTCCTGGGTCATCCCGCGCACGCGGGTGAGGCCGTGCACCACGCCGGACTTCTCGTAGCGGTAGACCGTGCCGAACTCGAAGAGCCGCATGGGCAGCTCGCGGTACGAGCGCTGCCTGCTCCGGTAGACGAGGATGTGGAACGGGCAGTTCATCGGCTTCACGTAGTAGGCCGCGCCGTCGTCCAGCTCCATCGAGGGGTACATCGAGTCGGCGAACCACTCGACGTGGCCGGACTCCTCGAACAGCGGCGCCTTCGTGATGTGGGGCGAGTAGACGAAGTCGTAGCCGGCCTCGGCGTGGCGCTTCCTCGCGTAGTCCTCCATCTCGCGCCGGACGATCCCGCCCTTCGGGTGGAAGACCGGGAGGCCCGAGCCGATCTCGTCGGGGAACGAGAACAGGTCCAGCTCGTGGCCGATCCGGCGGTGGTCGCGCCGCTCGGCCTCCTCCACGCGGTGGAGGTGGTCGGCGAGCGCGGCCTCCGACTCCCAGGCGGTGCCGTAGATCCGCTGCAGCTGCTGGCGGTGCTCGTCGCCCCGCCAGTACGCCCCGGCGACCCTGGTGAGCTTGAAGTGCGAGAGCCTTCCGGTCGACGGCACGTGCGGCCCCCGGCAGAGGTCCACGAACGCCTCGGAGTTGCGGTACGTGGAGACGGTCGCCGCGCCCGCGCCGGTCCCCGCGCCGGGCTCTGCGCCGGCCCCCGCGTCGACCTCGTCTGCGCCGCGCCGCACCGCTTCGATGATCTCCTGCTTGTAGGGCTGGCCCTCGAACAGCGCGAGCCCCTCGTCGACGGACAGCTCGCCGCGCACGAACGGCTGGTCCTCTGAGACGATCTCGCGCATCTCGGCCTCCACGCGACCGAGGTCCTCCTCGGAGAAGCGCGCGCCGCCGGGGAGCTCGAAGTCGTAGTAGAAGCCGTCTGCGATCACCGGGCCGATCGCGAAGCGCGTGCCGGGCCACAGCCGCAGGACCGCCTGGGCCATCACGTGGGCGGTCGAGTGGCGCAGCACCTCGCGGCCCGGACCGGAGTCGGCGGTCACGATCGACACCGGGGCGCCGTCGGGGAGCTCGCTCGAGAGGTCGACCAGCCTCCCGCCGACCTCGGCGGCGACCGCCGCCTTCGCGAGGCGCGCGCCGATCGCGGCGGCCAGGTCGGCGCCCGTCGCGCCCTCGGGAAGCTCCCGCTCGGAGCCGTCGGGCAGCTGGACCCTCACGTGTTGCGCCATCGACGCGCCCGTCCTTCCGTCTCACCGGTCCGTCTCACCGGTCCGTCTCACCGGTCCGGTCGTGGGTCGAAGAACGGTACCGCCCCGGAACCGGCCTACAGGACAACTCCCAGCAGCGCGGCACCCGCTGCGACGGAGTCGCCTGACGCGGCGCGCTCGTCGAGCGCCGCCAGGGCCCCGGGCACGTCGAGGTCGTCATCCAGCCTCTCCCGCACGAGGTCGAGGGTCGCGTCGCTCGTGCCCGCGGTGCCCGCGGTGCCCGCGGTGCCCGCGGTTGGCTCCGACGCCAGGCGCCACCGCTCGAGGCGCTCGGCGGCCGGCACGAGCTCCGAGTCGTCCCATTCCCAATCGAAGCGGTAGCGGTGGGCGAGGAGGGCGAGCCGTACGACCGCGGGCTCCCACTCCTTCAGGAGGTCTCCCACGAAGACGAGGTTGCCGATCGACTTCGACATCTTCTGGCCATCGAGCCCGACGAGGCCGACGTGCAGCCAGTGGCGGACGAATTGGTGCCCCGTCACCGACTCTGACTGCGCGGTCTCGCACTCGTGATGCGGGAACACGAGGTCGCGACCGCCGCCGTGGAGGTCGACGGTGGGTCCGAGCTCGCGCATCGCGAGCGCCGAGCACTCGATGTGCCACCCCGGGCGCCCCGGTCCCCAGCGCGACTCCCACGCCGGCTCGTCGGGAAGCGACGGCTGCCACAGGACGAAGTCGAGGGGATGGCGCTTGGCGGGATCGCCCGGGTTGCCGCCCTGCTCGGAGGCGAGCACGAGCATCTCTTCCTCGGAGAGATGGCTCACCTTGCCGAAGCCCGGGAACGTGGTGACGTCGAAGTACACGCCCCCGCTGGCGCGGTACGCGTGGCCGGTGTCGAGCGCGGCGCCGACCAGGCCGAGGATGTCGGGGATCGCAGAGGTCGCGCGCGGCTCCACGTCCGGGGGGAGGAGCCCGAGCGCCTTCATGTCCGTGTCGAAGCGCGCCATCTCCTCGGCGGCGAGGTCGAGGTAGTGGACGCCGAGCTCGCGAGCCTTGCGCAGGATGTCGTCGTCGACGTCGGTCACGTTGCGCACGCAGCGCACGCGGTGCCCCATGTCGATGAGCCGGCGCTTCAGCACGTCGTAGGTCACGTAGACCGCTGCGTGGCCGAGGTGCGCCGCGTCGTAGGGGGTGATGCCGCACGTGTACATCGTCACGAGCGGCCCGGGCCGGAACGGGACCACCGCCTGGCGGGCGGTGTCGTAGAGCTGCACCTCAGATCCCGGCGAGCTTCAGGGTGCTGTGCGCACGGTACCGGATGTTCAGCGTGATGCACACCGCGGTGAACGCCTCGACCGCCGCCGCCTGGCCCAGGCTCCCTGCGTCGAGCGGGCGGAGGCCCTCGATGCGCTCCACGAGCGACATGGTCTCGGCGGTCGCCTCCGGATCGTCGGCGCACACCAGCACGTCCGCGATCAGCCCTGAGTCGAGGTCCTGCATCTCGCGGGCGGGAAGGTGGTGGAAGGCTGCAGCGACCTTGGTGCGCGGGAGCGCTGCCTGCAACGCCGCGGCGACCGACCCCCGGGGGTGGACGAGGGCGAGCATCTCCCGGCCCTCGCGGACGAGCGCGTTCGCCATCGACACGAGGACCTTCCCCTCCAGGGGGTCGGCGAGCTCCGACGCGGTCCGGGCCGCGCCTTCCCAGGGCGTCGCGAGCACGACGAGCGCTCCCCCCGCCGCCTCGGCGTTGCCGACCCCGGCGAGCTCGCCCTCGATGCGGTCCGGCCAGGCCGCCGCGATCTCACCGACGACCGACGCCGCACGTGCCGGGTCGCGCGAGCCGATGCCCACCGACATGCCGGCGGCGGCGAGCCGGAGCCCGAGCCCCCGGCCTGCCGGCCCCGTCCCCCCGATGATCCCGACGTCCACTCGCCCACCTTCTCAGGGTTTGCCGCACGAGAACTTGCGCTGCCGAGACTACGCAGTCCCGGGCGAGGACCACACGTCCAGCGGCCGGCGCGGTCGTGGCCGGCGCGGGAGTGGCCGTCGCGGGAGTGGCCGTCGCGGGAGCGGTCGTGGCCGTGCTTGGTCGTGAGCGGCCGTCGTCGCACCGACCAGGCGGCCGACTCGAGGACCGACGGGCGATAGCCTGCCCGGCCGTGGGCATCCTCGAGGGAAAGCGCATCCTCGTCACCGGCGTGCTGACCGACGACTCGCTCGCGTTCGCCACCGCGCACACCGCGGTCACCGAGGGCGCGGAGGTCGTGCTCTCGGGGTTCGGCCGCGGCCTCTCGCTCACGCGGCGCACGGCGAGGAAGCTCCCCGTGGAGCCCGACGTGCTCGAGATCGACGTGACCGACGCCAGACAGCTCGCTGCCGCCGCCGCCGGCGTCTCGGCGCGATGGGGCCGCCTCGACGGGATCCTCCATGCGATCGGCTTCGCGCCGCCGAACTGCCTCGGCTCGGGGATGTTCGCCGCCGAGTGGGACGACGTCTCGGTCGCGCTGCAGGTGTCCGCCTACTCCTTGAAGGCGCTCGTCGCGGCCTTCCTGCCGCTGCTCGAGGTCTCGGGAGCCGACGGCGGCGCGTCGGTCGTCTCGCTCGACTTCGACGCGAGCGTGGCGTGGCCCGCCTACGACTGGATGGGCGTGGCGAAGGCCGCGCTCGAGTCGCTCACCCGGTACCTCGCGAAGGAGCTGGGCCCGAAGCACATCCGCGTCAACCTCGTCGCCGCGGGCCCTGTCCGCACGATGGCGGCGAAGTCCATCCCGGGCTTCTCGGCGTTCGAGGATTCCTGGGCCAAGCGCGCGCCCCTCGGCTGGGACGTGCGCGACGCCACCCCGGTCGCGAAGGCCTGCGTCGCGCTCCTCTCGGACTGGCTGCCGATGACGACCGGCGAGACCCTGCACGCCGACGGCGGCGCGCACGCGGTCGGCGCCTGACGCGCGCCGCGCCCTCTCCACCGCGCCATCCGCGCCGCGCCATCTGCGCCGCGCCCGCCGCGCCGGATCGCTCCGGCGCCTGACGCGCGCCGCTGGGCTACCATGTCGGCGACACAGGGCAGCGGACCCAGGAAGCCGGTGCGAGTCCGGCACGGTGCCGCCACTGTGATCGGGGAGCGTCCTTCATCGACGACCACGGCCCGGACGGGCTGGAAGGTCGAGGGGCGTGTTGATCCGGAGTCAGGATACTGACCGCTGCCCTCCGAGCAACGGGGCGAGAGCACCCCGGAGGAGCGTGCGACATGGTCGGTGGTTCGAATTCATTCAGCGCACCCGGCAAGCGGGCCCGGGTGCCGGTGCTGGCGGCGCTGGCGGTGGCAGCGGGGATGTTCGCGGCAGCCTGCGGCTCGAGCGGGCCGCCGGCGGCCTCGACGAGCACCTCCCGGCCCTCTGCCGCCGCGTCGTCGAAGACGGGCTCCTGCCGCCAGGTGCCCGGCGTCCATCACGCGCGTCTCGTCGTGGAGGTGGCCGCAGGCCGGGTGCTGGCGCGCTGCGTGGGCTTCGCCGGGAAGCGCCTGGCGGCGATGAAGCTCTTGGAGGAGAGCCACGTCGAGCTCGGGACCCAGACGTTCAGCTTCGGCGTGGCCGTCTGCCAGGTCGACGACGTCCCTGCCCACTACACCCAGTGCCTCCCGTCGGGGAAGGACTACTGGGCGCTCTTCCTGTCGACGAACGGCCGCAACTGGACGAGCCCGTCGGTCGGCGTGAGCGAGGTCACGGTCCCTTCCGGCGGGTCCCTCGGGCTGCGCTACGACTCGCCGAAGGGCTCGCCTGCGCCGCCGCCCCCGCCGACGCCGGCGTGACCAGCGCGTCGTCGTGACCCGCACGTGATCCGCACGGCGGCGGGCCGCCGCGCGGCGGCGTGACCCGGGCGTGACCCGCACGGCGGGGGTGGCCGTCTGGGTGCTGGCGGCGCTCGCCGTCGCCCTTCTGGACACCGACCCCGCTTCCCAGGCGATCGTGCTGGCGGGCGCGTGGGCGCTCCTCGCACGGCGGCGGGCCGCGGGCCGGCGGCTGCGCCCGCTGGCGGTCGGTCTCGGGGTCCTCGGCGTCGTCACGGTGGCGGTGAACGGGTTGCTGTCGCACACCGGGGCCACCGTCCTCGGCGTGCTCCCGTCCTGGCTGCCGCTGCTCGGCGGACAGGTGACCGCCGAGGGCTTCGCGAGCGGCGGCTCGATCGCCCTCGGTCTCCTCACCGCGGTCTCCGTCACCGCCGCCCTGTCGCTCGTGGTGGAGCCGACCGACCTCGTCGATGCCCTCCCCGGCCCCCTCCAGCACGCGGGCGCCGCGCTCGGCGCCGCGCTGAACCTCGTGCCCGCGACGGCATCGAGCTTCGTGGCGGTGCGCGATGCGCAACGCCTGCGGGGCTGGCGGCCGCGGGGGGCACGCGCCATGGTCGACCTCGCCGTCCCGGTCCTCCTCGGCGCGATCGACCGGTCGGTCCAGCTGGCCGAGTCGATGGAGGCCCGGGCCTTCGGCGCGGGCAGGCGCACGCGCATGGCCGGCGGCGGGCGGTCGGCCGGGCCAGCGGTCGTCGCCGTCGCCAGCGTCGTCGCCCTGGCGGCGGTCATCGCGATCTCGGTCGCGGGCGCCCGGAGCGGCTGGTACGCGTACCCGGTGCCCACCGTGCCGTCGGTGGCGCCGCTCGCCCTGGCCCCTGGGGTCCTGATCGCGCTCGCCGGCGCCCTGCTGCCGCCCGAGCCCCAGTGAGCGAGCCCCAGTGAGCGAGCCCCGGTGAGCGAGGTCCGGGAAGCGACCTCGGTGAGCGAGGTCCGCACGCCGGCGCGCACCACGGGTGCGACGGTGTCCCTCGAGGGGCTGACGTACACGTACCCGGCATGGTCGGACCGGCCGCTGCCGGCGCTGCAAGACGTCGACCTCGCGCTCGGGCCGGGCCTGACCCTCGTCGACGGCG
>JAJZMD010000217.1 GCA_021803085.1 Actinomycetes bacterium | reverse complement strand
CACCCCCGGCTTCGGCCGGACGCCCCGATGAAGCGCGAAGACGGCACCGGGCAACCGGCTAGGACCGTCACCGCCTCGTCGCAAGGCGAGGCTGCCTGACCGTGTGCACGTTTGTGCACGGGTTGGGTGACGGAGCCCCGGTAATCCCCGCGCCGGCGACCGGCCCGTGCGCCGGCTGCCCCCTACGGCACCGCGGTGCGGGCTCCGGCTACGGTCAGCGGATCATGCCGCCCGCGCCCTCTGATCATGCCGCCCGCGACCGCTGAGCATGCCGCCCACGACCGCTGAGCCGGCCTGGACAGCTCCCGGAACCTTCGAGGTCGCCCCGGGGATCCACCGCATCCCGCTGCCGATGCCGAACGACGGGCTGCGAGCGGTGAACGTCTACGCCGTCGTGGACGGCGACGGTCTGGTGCTGATCGACGCCGGGTGGGCCATCCCCGAATCGAGGAAGGCGCTCGTCGCGGGACTGGGCCGCTTGGGGTGCACGCTCGGCGACATCCGCCGGTTCCTCGTCACCCACGTGCACCGCGACCACTACTCGCAGGCGATCGCGATCCGCCAGGAGCTCGGCACCAAGGTGAGCCTCGGGCGGGAAGAGCGCGCCACGCTCGACGTGCTCGCCGATCCTCACCGTGCGCCGCTCCAGCCCCATCTGCGCCTTCTCCGCAGCTACGGAGCCTCAGAGGTCGCCGACCGTCTCTCCGAGGCGATGGAGGGCCGCCTCGCGGAGGGTCTTTCCTGGGAGCCCCCCGACGACTGGCTCGAAGAGAGCTCGATGTCCCTCGAGACCGGCCGAACGCTCGAAGTGCTGGAGACGCCCGGGCACACGAGGGGTCACGTCGTCTTCTTCGATCGCGGCCACGGCCTGCTGTTCGCCGGCGACCACGTGCTCCCGGCCATCACCCCTTCGATCGGCTTCGAGGCTGCCCCGCAGCGCGACCCGCTGGGCGCCTTCCTGCGCTCGCTCGCGCGGGTGCGATCGCTCCCCGACGCGGTGCTGCTGCCGGCGCACGGTGCGACCGCGCCAAGCGTCCACCGGCGCGTGGACGAGCTGCTGGCGCACCACGGTCGGCGCCTCGACGCGACGGAGGCAGCGGTGGCGAGGGGGTCGACGACCGCCTTCGAGGTCGCGGGCCAGCTGAGCTGGACCCGGCGGGAGCGCCGGTTCACCGAGCTCGACCCGTTCAACCAGATGCTCGCGGTCAGCGAGACGAGCGCCCACCTCATCGTGCTCGTCGCGCAGGGGCGCGTCACCTGCACGGAGGACGAGGCGGGCGTGCGCCGCTACTCCGCCCCTTGAGGGGGAACGTAGCCCGGGTCGCGCTCGGGTCGCCCCTCCGAGGGGCGCGCACCGTCGAGCGTGCTTCCCCGCAGTCGCGCCCTCAGGTCGAGAAGGTCGCCTGCGCGCTGGCGGGGTTGTAACCCGTCGCCGTCACCGTCGCCTTCGCGCACCATGTGCCGGCAGTGCGGGTCTTGTATGTGAACGTCACCGTCCCGTTCGTCCCGGTCGTCCCCGTGCCTGTGGCAACCGGCGTCCCTGAGCACATGGAACCTGCGAACACGTCCAGGCTGACGGCGGCACCTGCGATCGCTGCTGTGGTGCTGGTCTTCGCACTGACCGTCAGGGGAACGTGGTAGTACGGACCCTTCTGGGTGGACGTTCCTGCGGCCACGGTGACGGTCATCGAGCCCGTGGTCTGCGGGGCCTGCACGTTGAGCGTGACATCGGTCGTCTGCGAAGGCACGCCGCTGCTCGTCCCGGTGATCGTCAGCGTGTAGCTACCCGTGGTGGTGCTGCTCGTGGTCGTGACCGTGAGGGTCGATGACCACGAGGAAGAGGAGGAAGCAGAAGTAGGCGAGAATGAGGGGGTCGCGCCACTCGGAACCCCGCTCACGCTGAGGGCGACAGAGCCGTTGAACCCGCCGGACGGCGTCACGGTGACGGTGTAGGAGGTGGCGCTGCCCTGGGTCACCGTGGCACTCGTGGGCGACGCCGACAGACCAAAGCCGCCCGGGCTCGTCGAGACGCTCGTGACGAAGGCGCCCACCCCGTAGGGGGTGCCGAGGCCGGTCGGGCCGTTGTAGCCGCTGGAGAGGCGGTCGGCGGCGTTGCAGAGGTAGTCGCCGCAGCTTCCGTTGCTACCGGAGGTCACCGGCGCGAGGCCGGGGGTGGGACCGGTCGCGCTCGTCGTGCCGGGGTCGGGGTACAGGGCGCTCGACGAGGGGCGGAAGGATCCGGAGCCCGCAGCCAGGCCGTAGACGCCGCCGATGATCTGGGCCGACACGCTGGTGCCGCCGAAGACCATCCAGCCGGGCTCGTGGTAGGTGTCGTACACGGCGACCCCGGTGGAGGGGTCGGCCACGGCCGCCACGTCCGCGACCTGTCGCCCGTTGCAGTCGCCTTTCTTGTAGTAGACGCTTGTGTCCTTCTGCCAGCTCGGCATCGCCTCGTACGCCGAGCAGCCGCTCCCGGCTGTCGACCAGACCGCCTGCGGGTTCCAGCCAGACCCAGAATAGGTGAGGGCGGTGCCCCCGACGGCGGTGACGCCGGGGGACGCGGCCGGGAACTCCACGCCGTAGCCGCTGTCGCCGCTCGCCACCGTGACCGCGGTCGACGTGCCGGCGGTGTAGATGCTGTTGTATGTGCTCTCCGAAGAGAACTCCGAGCCCCCGTAGCTGTTGGTGATGGCTGCCGGGCTCAGCGACTTGGCGTAGCTGACCGCAGCAGCGAGATTGGGGAAGCTGGCGGAAGACGCCTCGACCAGCACGATGTTGCAGTCCGGGCAGATGGCCGAGATCATGTCCAGGTCGACGGAGATCTCCTCGGACCAGCCGGTGTTGGCCTGAGGGTAGCTGGTCCGTCCAGACTGGTTGACCTTCGTGAATTGCACGCACCCGGTCGTCGTGGTGGTCGAGCACAGCGGCGGGATCGCAGCATCAGTGATGCCCGTGTTGGAGTCGGTGGCTCCGCTCAAGCTGGCCCGGTAGGCGGCGAGGTCTGTCGCGGCGTAGGGGTCGTTGTAGGCGTCGACGATCGCCACGGTCGGGGCGGACTTGCCCGGCCCCATTGCTGCGGCCGCGGAGGCTAGGCCGTAGGCGCTCTGGAGGTCACCGGGGTAGTACCCCGAGCTCGGCAGGCCCGCCGTGGTCCCGCCGCTCCCGCCCCCGCCTTTGCCCTTGGCTGCGTGGACGTTCGGGCCCGGGTGCCAGTTCGCCGTCGGGAACAGGAGCTGGATCGCCCCGCAGGCGGCGTCGTGCGCTGCGGGGACGCCGCACGCGTGGGCCTGGTCAGCCGAGCCCGCGACGGACTGTGCTGCAGCTCGGCTGGACGCCGCAGCCAGCGGGGCTGCCACGAGCATCGCGGCGGCGAGCACGGCCGCCGCGGTCGCAGTCTTCCTCCATCCACCCATTTCCCCTCCCACCGAATCCGTCGGGCCGTCGCCAGATGTCGAGCAACCGGCCACCTCGGCACCGTTCGTTGCAGTATCACACCTGACGTTCCGCTCCGCTCCGCGGGGCCGGCGCGCCTGCACTCCGCACCCCGCCCGTCCTCGCAAGCGCCGTCGCCGAGATCATCAGGACCTCGAGCGTGTTGCCCTCACGAAGGCCCTGACCCCCGTCCCGCCACGTCAACCGTGCCCTCAACGCCTCGGATCGTCCCGCGGTTCGCGGCGGAGAGCGAGCCCCCGCTCCCGGGCATCCCGAGATGGGTCGACGAATTCCGCCCCCCGGCGATTCGACGTGAGTCCGCCGCGTAGTAGAGAGGTCACCCAGCCTCGGACTCTCCGTCACCAACTGCCGTACGCATGGTGACGACCGCCCTGAAACGCAGCACTGTGCCTATCTCTCGATGTTGCGAACGTGGGCATCCACGTGGCGGAGATCAGCCGGATCGCTGGTGATCACCGCTTGGTCGCGTCGGCGGGCATCGAGCACCACGCTCGCGCAGACAGGGTCGCGAGTGCCTCGCTGCCCACACGGGATGCCGGCGGCCTCGGCATTCGGTTCGAGGGCCGGGACGGTGATGTTGACCACGTGCAGCGTCCGTGCGAAGCGGACCTGGTGGAGGCCTGACCGCCACGCCTGATCTGAGCCAAGGGGCCGGCCGGGATGTCGACGGGAAGTCCGGCCGCGTGCACTTCGTCGAGCAGGGCCTGCGCCCATTCGTCGTAGCCTTTACGTTCGGCCAGCGTGGAGGCGACGGAATCGGAGAGCGAGCTCGCACGGCCCACATCGACCGGCCGGCGGGCGGCCGCGAGCACGTCGTCTGCCAGGCTGATCGCGATCTTCGTGAACCTCACCCGCTCGGTCAGCCACGTCGCCCGTCGCGGGGGCGCTCGTGGTTCCCTGGATAGCCGCTGGCGCCGACGAGCACGTCCACGACCACCGCCTCGCCCGCGAGCGCCTGTGCGACCGCGGTCTCGAGCGCTGCCTTCAACTCGCCGGCGTCTTGGCACGGTCCGTGGCCGTTCAGACCAAGCGAGCGCGCCAGCCCCGCAAGGTCGGGATCCGGGTCCCGGAGGTGCAATCCGACGGACCGGTTCTCCACCGGCCTTCCCCGCATGGCTGCCACCGTCTCCTGGTGCACCTCGTCGTTGAAGTACGACCGGTTGTTCGCTACGACGACGAGAAGCGGCAGCCGATGATGAGCCGCCGTCCACAGTGCCGACGAGCCCATCAGGAAGTCCCCGTCGCCGAGGACTGCGACGGGGAGGCGACCCAGACCTTCCAGCGCGAGCGCCGCACCGACGGCAATACCCGGTCCCGAGCCCACGCCACCGCCACCGTCGCGGCCGAGGTAGTCAAGCGGACCGACGACGTCGAGGTCGCCGCCGTTCCATCCCAACGGCAACCCCGAGTACGTGACATCGTGACCCGCAAGCGCGCTTCGGAGCGCTGTCGCCAACCGGGACAGCGTGATCTCGTCACCGCCCGTCTCGACGAGCTCCCGCGCACCTTCCACGTGCCCCGGCCACCCGTCGCTCTCCTGGGATTCTCCATCGACCATCGATGCCAAGAGCGCGTCGACGAGGAGGTCCGGGTGGGCGGTGATCGCGATGTCGACGGCAGGGAGCGGGAAGTGGTCCTTGCTCCAGCCATTGTGCAGCGCCAGGTCGTTCGTGCAGGAGATCACGGTCGGTCCCGAATGCCCACCCTGTTCGCCAAACACGCCCGCAAGCGTGCCGGCCAGGTCGATCCAATCGAGGCTCAAGACCAGATCCGACCGACGGACCAGGCTCGAAGCAGCCGGCGAGAGACGAGTACCCGGAGGGGCGGGGTGAAGGCGATGCCTGGTGGGAAACGCGCCGGCAGTCTTCAGGTCGGTGACTGCGCACGCGCCGAGAAGCTCGACCAGACGCACTCTGGCATCGAACGCCGCCTGGCTACGACCGACGCGACCGACGAGCACGACCGGGCGACGGGCAGTACGCAGCGCGTCGGCGACCCGGTCGACTGCTTCGGAGCTCGGAGCGGGCGGCATCGGCACCGTGCACCTGTCGAAAGACGGCATTCGAGGCTCCGCAGCAAGCGCCGCCTCCTGCAGGGTTGCATCGAGGCAGACATAGGTCGGCGCCTGCGGGTACGCGTTGGTGAGAAGGTTGGCCCGGACGATCGACTCGAGCGCCGCCTCCACCGAAGCGGGCTGGTCGTCCCACTTGCAGTAGTTCCGGATCAATGCGCCTTGGTCCGCAGCCGTGTGGATCCAGTCGATCCATGGCCGGCGTTGCGCGGCGTCCAACGGACCGGTTGCTCCGAGGACGAGCATCGGGGCACGGTCGCAGTACGCGTTGAAGATGGCCATCGTCGCATGCATGAGGCCGACGTTGCTGTGAAGAGCCACAGCCATCGGCCGGCCAGTCACCTTCGCGTAGCCGTGGGCGATCGCGACGGCGTGCTCCTCGTGGAGGCAAAGCACGATCGACGGGTCGCTGTTTCCCAAATAGTTCACGATGCTGTCATGGAGGCCGCGATAGCTCGCCCCGGGCACGAGGCTCACGTAGGGAAGGCCCAACATCGACAGCAGGTGTGCGATCGCGTCACTTCCCCAGCGCATCGCCGGACGTGTGGTGACCGGTACGACGAGCTCTTCTTCTCGCATCGATGCTCTCCTCTGGTCTGGGGAATGGCCGTTCAGGTCCCGCTGGGAAGCCGGGCGTGACCGTCGACCTGTCAGTGCAGCCCGCCCCGCTTCGACTTCGGTGGCGGAGCGCAGCACATCGTCGCGCCGGGCGTCGAGGTGGAAGAGTAGATACGCGACCTCCTTGTCGTAGCCAGAGCGCTTGCCGGCTTCGGGGGCCGGGTTCGCGGCCCAGCCCCGTGTTCGCGAGCGTGCCGCTGCGGACGCGGCTCGAGCGGGGAACCGAGGGGCCGAAGCGGTCCCTGCGTTGGGCCTGGAAAAAGCAGAAATAGCCCCTACAAGGGAGTTTGCTTGCAGCTCCAACGGGGATCGAACCCGTGTCTCCACCTTGAGAGTGCGTCCAGGCTTGTCCAGGCGATGCGATCAGATCACGTAAGTCCTGGTAGATCGCTTACGTAAGTACACGGAGGATGCACTTGTCCATCAGCATCTTCGCAGTGGAACAGCGGATGGACAACCGAGGGTCGTGCGAATGTCCGCGCCCGCTCTCGGGGGGACCTTTGGCCGAGGCACGCCGTGGGTGATCTATGGGTCCACCAAGTCTGGTCTCCCACCTCGTACAAGCTCGAGACACCGCTTCGACCGCTCAACGACGAGATCCGTGAGCACCCCAGGCAACGGGCGACTGAGCGACTTGACATCTTCCGAATTGGCCGAATCAGAAAATGCTTCCGGTAAGCGGAGCGCAAGCAACTGAACGCGTTCCAAGAGCTTGTCGACGTCAATATCCAGTTCCTGCGCAGCCTTCAGCCAGGGGTTCCGGTGTGGGAAGACTCGATAGTCACCACCAATCTTCATGGCGAGGTGCAACTTGTGCTCATCAACGCCATACGGAAGGGCGGACCCGACATCGTAGAGCGGCGCGAGACGAACCTGATCTCCGGCGAGAAGTACGGAGTAGTTCTTGGCGTGGGCATCGGTTCCTGCGATGAGCCAGTTCCAAATCAATGCATCCGCGAACCGCCAGACAGCGTCCTCAGCAACTCTCGGAGGCATGGCACTTCGGAATAGCGCGGCGATCGCTGCAGGACCGGGACCTCCTTCGTTCTGGTACTTGCGAGTCGGCGGAAGTGCGAGGGCTTGACAGAGATCTTCCTGGTGCACCCGGATGATGTCGCCGTTGTCTTCCAACCGGTCATATCGGTCGATGACTACCGCCGACTCCTCGCCAAAGCGGGTGACCTTCGTTCGAACGACTGTGAGCCCTGCACGCCTGGCCGCGTCGAGGCAGACGTGCTCATTCAAGTCGTGGTCATCGAGACCAGATACGGCCAGCTTCAGGATGTGGGTGGTCGCGGCAGAGCCGGACGGAACACCCCAACGACCATCCTTGAGCAGCAGGGCAGTCTTGGCCTGAGCTCCTGAAAGGCTGAACTGGCCGGTGAAGGAGCGGCCGAGCCACGAAGTCGTGTCCTCGCGGAGATCGCGCAAGCGCTGACCCACTTCGTCCTCGGTGAGCCAGACTACGTTCCCTGGTCGCGTCAAGACGCGCTCGACTTCTGCCAGCGGCGCGAAGCGGACGGCGCCGGCGCAGTCCTCTCCGATCTGAGTTCCAAGGAGTGAGAAAGGCGAAGACGACGAGACCTGAAACTGACGGGCCCAGCGCGCCAAGACGGCGTCGTTGTCAGGCAGGAGACCCCAGAGCCATGGCGTGACGGCTCGATCGGGATGTGAACGCACTTGAGGCGGCATTGAAAGTGAGATCGGCGTCGCCTCCGGCCGATCCCGATATTCATCGGTGTACTCGAGCGTCAACCTGCCGCCCGAGTGGCGCTCCAAGTGGCCGATGATGTCACGACCGAGGATAACGACCAAGGACTCCGTCATCGTGCGCGGTAATCGTCGAGAACGGTGTCGAGGTCCACGCCCCTGCCCTTGTAGACGTCACCAAGGGATCCGGGCTTGTTGATGTCCAAGCGCAGGTCGAGTTGGTCGAGAAGTCGCAAGACCAGGTCGAATTCCACCGACGGTTTGCCAGCTTCGACGGCGTTGATCCAGGCGCGCGAGACGCCAACTCGATCGGCGACGGCGGCTTGGCTGAGGCCGAGGTCTTTGCGTCGTCCGCGTACTGCCGCCGCCACATCCCGCATTGAACTGACCCTCATGGGATCGCTCCTGTCGATGCTCGTCGACACTCCTAGATTGTCGTCGAGCATAGGCAATACTACTATGTCATCGAGCGCCGACAAGCACCCGCTGTCTACGAGCGTCGACATCCCCGCCCCGAACCTCACAGGACCAGCGCCTTGGGCAGGAACGTTCGGGTGCAGCCCGTATGACAAGGGGTTCCCAGCCAGAGAGTGATCTCGCACCCCTCGGCAAAGACGAGCGAAGGGGACCAGAGTGGATGGACAACTGGACGGACAACTCGTCGACCGAGGGGCTTGCGAAGCGTGAAAATGGCCTTCTACCAGGTGTTTTTCTGGCAGCCCCAACGGGGTTCGAACCCGTGTCTCCACCTTGAGATTTGGTCAAGGGTGTCCACGGGATCTGCTGGTGTCGCGTCTGCTGCCCTGGTAGAGAGGATGTCGTGTCCGCTCGAGGGCCATCTCCTTCAGGGCCTCGCCCAGTCGGCCTGCGTCCGCCCGGGCGGCCTCGAGCTCCATGCCCGAGCCGGGGCTTCGAGAGGGCCTCCAGAGCCGCCTCCTTGGCCACCGTGCGGATGCGCATGATGACGCCCCGATCGACCCCCCAGTGCTCGGCGGCAGGGCCAAATCAAGTGGGGCCAGTTCCATGTGAGCACATCCACCTCCTGGCGCACCAGCTTGAGGAAGATCTCGTACTTCTGCAGCGGGGTCAAGAACCGCCTCTGACGTCTCCCAGCCCCATCTGCACCGCGGGTCTCTTCGGCCATCTGACGATGGTCCTCCAGTTGTCGTGGAGACCCGCGGATGCTGCTTGAATCCCGTCGCGATCCCTGTCGCGAAGTCAGGCGCAAAACAACAATCGGCGTCAAGGCTCCGGGTGGCACCGCGGCCGCGTACGCCGCACGCGCAGGCACGAGTGCCGCGGGCTTCGCATGACAGCTGGGACCCGTCCTGAACACCGAGCACCTCGCCACGGCGATCGCCGACGTCGCCGCAGACGGCAGCTTCGGCCGATGCCTTCCTCATGACTGCACCCGAGTCATGACTGCACCCGAGTTCCGCCCCTCGAGTGAGCCCCGATCCAATAGCCAAGCCGGTGCCAGGACCGGGCGATCACTCCTGGAGCACCCGGAATCAGTAGCGCGCCTCGACCAGCGAGACGTACAGCCCGTCGGGGTCCTCGAAGTACGCGTAGCGCCACTCGCCGACGCCGACGTCCACGAGCTGCGGCTCGTCGTGGAACTGCACGCCGGCCTCCCGGAGCCGCACGTACGCCCGGTCCAGGTTGGACACCCCGATGGCGAACTCCATCGGGCCGCAGTGGCCCCATTCCCCCCGCCGGTCCAGGGTCTCGGGGTGCAGCCGCACGGGCTCGATGCCGGCCCCTTGCCCCGGTAGGGCGAGGATCATGTGCTGGCGCGGCATCTCCCTCGGGTACCACGGGCGCATCGGCTCGAAGTACCCGTCGCTCTCCAGAACGAGATGGACGAACCCGAGGCTCCCGTAGAATTCGCGGGTTGCGGTCATGTCGGCGACACCGAAGGCCACGTGGTTCACCCCCTCGAGCCGCGGTTCGCCGGGAAGCGCCCGCCGCAGCCCGGTCCACTCGAGTACCTCTACCTTGCCGCCCCCGGGGTCCGCCACGTAGGAGAGGTCCACGTCCACGCCGAACGGGGTCACCTGCGCGCTGACCGGCTCCATCAGCTCCGTGCAGCCGCGTGCTTCGACGAGCTGCCTGTGGACGGCAGCCACGTCCCGAGCGTGGACGCAGACCTCGCAGATACCGAGCTCCCCCCATCCCGCGTCGCCGGGGATTGGCGGGGTGCCGTCCTCCTCGAGGACCTGGACAAGCTTGATCCGACCCGGCCCGAGCGACGTGACAAAGCGGCTCGCGAGCATGGCCACACGCGCCCGGGTGCGCCTGCGCTGGGTCAGCTCCTCGAGGCCCGGAAGCTCGCCGGTGTAGTCGAAGAGCACCCGCGAGAACCCGAGCGACGCCGAGAACCACTCCAAGGCCGCGTCCATGTCGACCACCCCGACGCCGACGTGGTCGACCCCCCTGAAGAGCTCCCTGGCCCGCTCGTCGACGAGCACGCTCATCGGGGCAGCAGCCCTGCGCCGGTGAGCGCCGCCCGGATCTCGACGAGCGCCGCCGGGTCGGTGACGGGGAGCCGGGGCGGGCGCACGGTACCGCCAGGCTGGCCGAGCATCGCCATCGCGGCCTTCAGCTCGCTCTGGTAGGCGCCGTGGACACCTGCCCAGCCTCCGGGGAGCCACAGCTCGGGGAACAGGGCCTCGGTGCGGCGGACGTGCTCCTCGCAGGGCGCGAGGTCCCCGCGCCAGAAGTCCTCCCAGAAACCGGCGTCGGCCGCTCCGAAGAGGCTCCCGCCACCGATGAAGCCATCGCCCCCGCTCGTGCGCAGCACGTCGAGGCCCTTCGACGTCATGAACGGGCCGAAGACGCGCGCGTCGCCGACGACCCTGCGGGCCGTCTCGTAGAACTGCTCCGCGTCGGGCGTGCTGTCCTTCACCGCCACGACGTGGTCGATCGCCACGATGCGCTCGAAGAGGTCCGGGCCGATGTCGACGCTCGTACCGTGCGGCCAGTTGTAGACGAGCAGCGGAGCGTCAAGCCCGTCGGAGACGTCCCGGTAGTACTGGACGATCTCCTCGGGGAACGGCTTCGAGTACGGCGGCGCGCTCGCCTCCACCCCGTCGGCACCGCAGCTCATGGCATGCCGACCGAAGGCGGCGACCTCCTTCGCGGTATAGCCGGTGCACCCGATGACCACGGTCATCCGGTGCGCCACCTGCTCGACGGCGGTCTCCGCGACCGACCGGCGCTCTTCTTCGGTCTGGGAGAACCACTCCCCGACCGTGCCGTTCACGAGCACCCCGTGGAACCCACAGCCCACGTAGTACTCCAGGAGCGCGCGCAGGGCTTCAAAGTCCACGCGCTCCCCCCCCTCGGTAAAGGGCGTGGGGCATGATGGCCAGTATCCCTTCCACTCGACGTCGTCACGGTTCAACGTTCCTCCTCTCACGACGGGCCACCTTGCCGAGCTCCCTTCTGGCAAGCGTGGGCGCGCGGTCGGGGCTGTACTCGGACGGCAAGGTCGCAGAGGTCCCGGTCATCTGCCCGGCAAGAAGGCTCGCCATGAGCGGGCCGAGCGTGAACCCGGTTGGCACCACGCAGGTGAAGTAGCCGGGCACGCGCGCCGACTCCCCTACCACGGGCAGGAGGTCCTTGCTCGCAGCCCAGACGCCGGCCCACGTGTGGATCACCCGGACGTCGGCGAGCGCAGGCACGACGCGGCGCGCGACCGCCGCGTTGCCCGCGACCGAGCTCCAGCGGACAGACGGGCGCGCGGGCCAGGGCTCCGCGCGCGCCGGCCAGCCACCGCCGACGATGAACGTGCCGTTCGAGGACTGCTTCAGGGTGAGGCGCCTGCCGATGTGCTGGATCAGCGGCACGAGCAGCCGGTCGCGAGGCTCCGTAACGTTCATGTGCAGCCCCTCGGCGCGAAGCGGGAGCTCGAACCCGTTGCCCTGGGCGAGCTCGTGTGCCCAAGCCCCTGCCGCGTTGACCACACGGTAAGCGCGCACCTTGCCGCGGGCGTGGTGCACGGCGAAGCGCGCCGCCCCGGCGTCCTCCAGCTGCTCGATCCGCTCGACCGGCGCGTACGTGCGTAAAGCGGCACCCGCTTCGGAAGCGCGTGCCGCGAACGCCGGCGCGGCAAGGAGGGGATTGGCGTAGCCTTCGGTCGCGCAGTAGCTAGCTCCGGCCAGGTCTTCGGCGAGGTACGGCGCAAAGCTGCGCAGCTCCGCGCCCGTCAGCACCTCGGTGTCGAGGCCCCCGTCGCGCTCGATGCGCTGCTTGGTGACGAGGATCTCGAGCTGCTCCGGGGTCTCGGCGACCATGAGGCCGCCCGTCACGTGGACCCCGAGGTCCGCACGAAGCTCGCGTTCGAGGTCTCGCCACATGGCCGCGGCGCGTGCGAGCAAGCGCACGTCGGCGAGCAGGCGATCGCGGTCTGCGTCTGCGCCCGCACCGGTCAGCTGGTGGATGGCGATCTGGAAGTGGAAGCTCCCTGCGTTCGTGCCCGACGCCTCGCGATTCAGCTCGGCGCGCTCGAGCACGGCGAGCTCCACCCCTTGGGTGGCGAGGAAGTAGGCGAGGGCACACCCGGCGAGGCCGCCGCCGACGATCACGACGTCGGTGTCCGTCGGGACCTCACCGGAGAGGTCCGAGCGCCGCGGGAGGAGGATGCCGGCACCCGGCTCGCGAGCGGCGTCAACGCAAGCGTCACTTTCGGGGGGCGCCCGCTCATCCACCGACGAACAACCCCCGGTCGGGCACAGCGTCGTCGGCGAGCACGCCGATCGCGGCTGGACGGACGGGCGGCCTTGGCGTGGTCCCAGCCAGGGTCGCGAGCTGCCCGCCGG
>JAJZMD010000260.1 GCA_021803085.1 Actinomycetes bacterium | reverse complement strand
CCCGGCCGCGATCGCCCGGTCGACCTCCGACATGGGAACGAAGGCGACCCTGCCTCCGGCCTTGGCAGCCTCGGCTTCGGTGAGCCCGACCCGGGCGATCTCCGGGTCACAGAACGTCACCCACGGGATCGACGAGGTGTCGAACGCCCGGCGTCCGAGCCGACCGAGCCCGGTGGTGGCGTTGCGGACCGCCAGGCGCCCCATCTCGTCCGCGGCATGGGTGAACAGCAGCCCGCCGGTCACATCCCCGACGGCGTACACGCCGCTGGCACCGGTGGCGAGGAACCGGTCGGTACGCACGAAACCCCGCTCGTCGAGCTTGACGCCACCAGCCTCGGCGTCGAGACCCGCGGTGGCCGGCCGCCGGCCGACCGCCACCAGCAGCGTCTCGGCGCCGATGCTCGACCCGTCCGAGCGCACAAGGCGGATCCCCCCGCCGGAGGTCGCCTGTTCGACGCGTTCCACGCTGGTGCCGAGGTGCACGCCGATCCCCTCGGCGGCGAAGACACTCGACAGGACGGCGCTCGCCTCGGGTTCCTCGCGGGGCAGGAGACGGTCCTCACCCTCGACGACCTGCACCTGCGATCCGAAGCGCCGGAAGGCCTGCGCCAGCTCGCAGCCGATGGCCCCGCCGCCGAGGATGGCGATCGATCCGGGTAGCTCGTCGAGGTCGAAGACCGTCTCGTTGGTGAGGAACGGGACCGCGTCAAGGCCTGGGAGCGGCGGTACGGCAGGGCGGGAGCCGGTGGCGATCACCACCACCTTGGCCCGGATCGACTGGTCGTCGACGGACAGGACGCGGGCCCCGGAGAAGCGTGCCGAACCCTCCACGACCTCGACACCCTCGTGCCTGAGCACGCCCGCGTCCTCGGTGGCTGCGATCTGACTGACGACGGCGCGCATCCTGGCGGAAGCCTCGGCGAACGAGAGCCCTGCCGCGGCGGCTTCGATGAGCGTCTTGGAGGGCACGCAGCCGGTGAAGGTGCAGTCGCCTCCGAGGGCGCCGTCAGAGACGAGCACGGTGCGAAGGCCGTGGCGCCTCCCGGCCCGGGCAGCCGCCAGGCCGCCGGCGCCGCCGCCGATGACGGCGAGATCGTAGGACCTTACGACCCGGGCGCACGCGGTGCCCGAGGGACCCGTCATGTCCTGGGTACTGCCGACTCCTCCCGGTTCCGTGGTGGCGGTCGCGCTCGCCAGCGGCGCGGCGTCAGGCACCGTGGTCGCCGTGGGCGGACGCGTCGCCTCGGGCGAGCTGCTCACCGAAGTGTCGCAGCCGCTCGATCGCCCGAGGGTCGACCGTCCGGTCCTGTTCGCCGAGCGCCGTCTTGATCTCCTGGTAGACCTCGGCTTCGAGGCCGCAGCGGCGGCAGTCCTCGAGGTGCTCGGCGACCCGCCGTGCCGCCACCTCGTCGAGTGCACCGTCGAGGTAGGTCTGCAGCACTCGCATCGTCGCCATGCAGCGCATCCGGCTCGCCGTGGCGTTCCACACCTTCATCGCATGCTCCTCTTCGGTGCGAGGCCAGCAGCGCTGAGGCGCTGGCGGATCCGGGTCCGGGCACGATGCAGCCGGCTCATGACGGTGCCGACTGGCACGCCGATCGCTTCTGCCGCCTCGGCATAGGAGAGTCCGTCGATGTCGACGAGCTCGACCACCTGGCGGTGCCGCTCGGGAAGTGACGCCAGGCACTGAGCCACCACGGCGTCGAATTCCGCGCCCACGACCACTTCCTCGGGAGACGCGACACCGCCGCGCGGATCGGCGGCTTCCATGCGCCCGGGCTGGTCCGGGTCACGCAGCAGCTGCGGCCGGCGCCGCCGGTACCGCTTGGCCTCGGCGTTGCGCATGATGGTGAACAGCCAGGCCCGGGGGTGGGCGCCATCGAAGCGGTCGATTGCCCGGTAGGCGCACAGCAGGGTTTCTTGGACGAGGTCCTCTGCGTCCGCGCTGTTGCGCGTGATCGAGAACGCCACCTTGGCGAGCACCTCCAGCTCGGGCAGCACGTAGCGGGCGAACGCGTCCCCGCCATGGCAGTGCTCACCGGCCTCGTGCACAGTCGTGGAACCCCCTCACCCCGCTCGGCATTCCAGGGAATGTACGCCGAGGCCAGCGGGTTCCCCGAGCGTGGTGAGCAAACGTGAGCACCGGGCCCTGCGCAGGGGGGTCGAGACCTATCTCGACGGCGAAGCCGACCCGGGTCTTGCCGTCTCGGTCCGGCGGCACCTCGCAGCGTGCTGGGCGTGCAGCGCGGACGCCGAGTGGCTCGTGCTGATCAAAGGGGCCCTCGGCCAGATCGGCGATCGTCGCCCGCCTGAGCTCGCTGTCGCCCGGCTGGCACGGTATGCCTCGACGCTGTCGGAGAGGCGATGACCCGCCTGTCACCGGACCCGGGCAACACCCCGGAAGGAGCACCGGAGCGCGTCAGCATCTCTACCCCGGTCGAAGCGCCGGCCGTCGTGAGCACCGGGGTGCCGACGGCAATCGACGCCCGCACGACAGCGAAGCTGATTGACCACGACAACGCTCCCAGGGATCCGAAGCGACGCCCACCACCAGCGTGGTCCTCTCCACGCGAGGCGTGCATATTGATTGCGCGCGGCCACACCTTACGCACCGGGGTGATGGTGGCGAGCGTGGTCGGCACGGTCCTGTCCGGCGTGAACGAGGGCGCCACCATCGCGTCCGGCCACCTCGACGTATCGACCTGGGCGCGCATCGCCACGAACTACCTCGTGCCCTTCCTCGTCGCCAGCGTTGGCTACCTCGCCCCGTTCCGCCGCCGGTCCGGCACGAACCGATGACGCCGGCGATCTCCGACGCGACCACCCTATGGACGTCCTATCTCGACCGGTTCCACCAGCACCACCCGGGCATCACCGAGGACGTCTTGTCGCAAGCGTGCGACGTCGACGGCGAGAACCCATATGCGTGGTTGCTCGCCGTCGCACCCCGCCAGCCGGGCGCCATGGCTCTCGACCTCGCCTGTGGAACTGGCCCACTCCAGGGCAGGGCTCCCGACCTTCGCTGGGTGGGCATCGACCGATCTCCCGGCGAGCTGGCGAGAGCAGGCAGGGCTGGGCCGAGAGTGCTGGTGCGAGGCGACGCGCAGCGGCAGCCGTTTCGAGACGCCGGCTTCGACCTCGTGGCGTGCTCCATGGCGCTCATGCTCTTCGACCCCGTCGACGCCGTACTCGCCGAGATCCATCGCATGCTCTGTGACGACGGCACATTGATCCTCCTCCTGCCAGGGTCGGCGCCGTTGAGCACCCGAGACCGGGTCCGGTACCTGCGCCTGCTGTCCTGTCTCCGCAAGGTGCGGCCCGCGTACCCGAACCGCGTGCACCTCTGGCGACTCCATGCCCGTCTGGAGCGAGCCGGCCTCAACGTCGCGAGTGACGAGCGTCGATGCTTCCGCTATCCGATCCGGGACGAGCACGACGCCACGTGTTTCGCGGAGTCCCTCTATGCTCCAGGGCTGCCATCGGAGCGTATCGAGGGGGCCGTCCGAGCCACCAGGTGCTGGGTCGGGTCGACGATCGGGATTCCGCTACGACGCGTGGTATGCCGCAAGCAGTTGTCGTAGGGGCGGGTCCCCGAAGTTCGGCCCGGGTCGAGTGTCGGCGGGGAAGAGGTGGATCTCGACCGTCGCCATCGACCATTTCCTGCGATCCGGGATCGTGCGCCGCCGGCGCCAACCACGGGATGCTGGCGGACGCGAGCTGCTCATGCGGGCACTGCACCTGGCACCGTGAGAAGCGGGGTCGGCGTTGAGGGCGGCCGCCTCTGCGGATCGGGCTGGCTACGGGCACGGTGACGATGAGCTCGGAGGTGAACGCAGGATCGGTCAGGTGGTCCCGAGCAGGCTGCATCCACGATGCACCGTGACCCACCCCGGTACGGCATCGTCGCCGCGCCCCTCAGATGCACTCATCGACCGACGCTCCAGCGCCTCACTCCAGGCAGACACGCGCGAAGCACCCGTCTTGCGGTGCCCTGCGGGCGGCGCCGTGCCCTGTTGAGCCCAAGGCAAGCGCGTTGAGCCAAAGTCTCGTGTGCTGGTGCCATGCCCAGTCCCTCGCGTAGCCTACGAACTCGTAGGAGGTGATGGTCGGTGCCGAGACGGCTGGTCGCGGGACGCCGGGTGGGCGACCTGGAGAGCGAGATCCTGGAGGTCCTCTGGTCGGCTCGCGGCTGGCTCTCTGGACGTGAGGTGCTCGAGCGTCTCGGCGATGAGACGCGCGCGTACACGACGGTGATGACCGTGCTTGGTCGTCTCGTCGAGAAGCGCCTGGTCGAGCGGATGGAGGAAGGCAAGGGCCACGTCTACCGTGCGGCCGGCGACCCCGACGAGCTGACTGCGCAGGCGATCCGCTCCCTGCTTTCGGCGAGCGCGCACCCCCGCGTAGCGCTTGCGCAATTCGTCGACGATCTTGACGATCCCGATCTCGTGGCCGAGCTGGCCAGCGCCCTCAAGCGGGCCCGCCGCAGATGAGCGCGACGCTCGTCGGGCTCGGCTTCTTCGGTGCGCTCGTCGCCCTCGCGCTGCTCACGGGGCGCCGGGATGGGGTCTCTCCTCGGGTTGCTGCGAGCGCGCACCTGGTCAGCCTTGTCGGCTGGGCACTCCTGCCCGTCGTATGGCTGGCTTGCCTCGGGAGCACGCTTGGCTCTTGGCTCGGAGGGATCCGGGCATCGGGCGGGGGCTGCTTGCTCGGGCTCGACCACAGCCAGTGGATGGCGCTCGGGTACGTGCCCGGTGCGCTTGTGCTCTGCCTGCTCGTCTGGCACGGGCTGCGCCACGCGGCGGCTGCACGGCGCGCCGAGATACGTGGGGTGGCGCTCTCAGGGGCCGTTCGCCGCCCGACGAGCGCAGGCGAGGTGTGGGTGGTTCCCTCCGGGCAGCCGACGGCGTTCGCGTCCGGGCTCTGGCGCTGCCGGGCGGTGGTGTCCTCGGGACTGCTCGCGCCCCTCAAAGCATCGGAGCGCCAGGCGGTGTGCGAGCACGAGGCAGCACACGTGCGTCTCGGCCATCCCCGCCTGCTTGTCGTCTGTGGGGCGGTCGTCGCCGCCTACGGGCGCTTCCCTCCCGTGCGGCGGGCCTGGGACGGCTTTCGAAGAGAGCTCGAAGCCGCAGCCGACGACGAGGCCGTCCGGGTGGTCGGCCCCGAGGCGCTGCTCTCGGCACTCGTCCATGTGGCTCTGCTCGTGGGAGGTGCGCCGGCTGGTCCGGCCGTGGCGGGGTTCGGCGCCGCGGAGCACCTGCGCTGGCGGGTCGCACGCCTTGAGCACCCCGGCTCGGCCGAGCCGCTGCCGACTGCGCTCGTCGGTATGGCCGCCGCCGCGACCGCCGGCGCGATGGCGCTGGTCGGCTGTGTGCTCGTCGGCGCGCCGGCGAGCGTCGTCGGAGCGGCCGCGTGCTTGGGCGTTGTGGCGCTGATCGGCCTGCGCCCGACGTGGGCGTGGGGACGCCGCGGCGAGCCAGGCTGAGCACGGCCAGCAGCGACACCTCGAGTGTCAGCCCTCGGCCGTTCTACCGGTCGACAGACCCGGGCGCGGTAACGAACGACTCCCAGTAGGTGGCAAGTGGGCTACCCGGTCGGCGATGTCGGTCGAGGTCGCCGCGTTCGATGGCACAGTGGCACCTTCCGGATTCGCTGAGCCTGACGTTGAGGGTGCTGGTGATGCTCTCGGCCCTACCCCAGGTCCGGCCGCCCGTGTTAGGTGGTGTCTTTGGCCGGATGTCGCGACGTCGACAGCGATTCCTCGCATGGACCTGGGCCCGTCGGCCCGTGCTCTCGGTTCTCTCTTTGTCGCTTGCCAGTCCGATGGGGCCACCCCGACGCCCCGCGTTTACTCGCTACCACGGATATGTAGTAGGTTAGTACTTGTCCTGATCGTGACCGTCCGGTCACGCCACGGAGCAGGACCTGTGCAACCCGAAGGAGGTCAAGATGGCCGTTTCCCATGCGACAACCCCGGGGGCCAGCGCACGTGCTGGTGCGGCTCCGGGCACTCGGGCACCCGAGGAGCGCAAGGGCGGCGCGGCGCTCTTGCTGCTCGCGATCCCGATGGTCCTGTGCTGCGGTGGCCCGGTCATCTTCGCCGCCCTGGCGGCGGCGAGCGCGGCGACCCTCGGCGTGGTCGGCGGGGTGATCGGTGCGGTCCTTCTGGCGGTCGCTGTCGGGCTCTTCGTGCGGCACCGGCACCGTGTCGCCGCATGCTGCGCGCCGGGCGAGAAGGCGTGGCGCCCGTGAGCACGACCGCCAACACCCTCCCGCGCGTCACGGCTCGAAGGGCGCTCGCCGAGGTCCTCGGTACGCCCGGGCGTCTCGTCGGGTTCGTAGTCGCAGCCGGGGTCGTGGCGTTCTTCTACACGTTGCTCCTGCCCTTCGACTACACCCAGCGCTTCGAGCTCGCCAACTGGGACTACCTGGACGCCTACCTGCTCACCTGGGCGATCGTGCTCGGGCTTGCCATGGGGCTCGTCGTGAGCGTCCAGGTCTACGC
This sequence comes from Actinomycetes bacterium, assembly GCA_021803085.1. Taxonomy (GTDB): domain Bacteria; phylum Actinomycetota; class Acidimicrobiia; order Acidimicrobiales; family RAAP-2; genus JAJYVT01. The sequence goes on along the minus strand of JAJZMD010000260.1, from coordinate 46,622 downwards.
AATGCGGCGGATCGCGGCGGCTCGCGCAGCAGGCGGCGTGGCAGGCGGCGTGGCGTTCGTGGCGAGCCTGCTGCCAAGTTTCTTGTGCTGCACCCCCATCATCCCCTCGCTGCTCGCGTTCGTCGGGGTGTCGGGGGTGGGGCTCTACACGACGACGGGCACTCTGCAGCACTTCTTCGCCGTCCACCAGACCGAGTTCCTCTCCGCGAGCCTCGTGTTGCTCGCCTGCATGTGCTGGTGGGGGCTGCGCAAGGTGGCACGCTCGCAATGCTTCACCGAGGATGGCTGCGCCCTCCCGGCTGGGTCGAATCCGTTGCCGGACGACTGCTGCAGCGACGCCGAGGTCACTGCGCCGCCCGGGGCCGAGATCGGCTCGACGCAGTGCAGCGGTGACGCGCCCCGCGCACGGGAAGGAGCCCTTCGATGAGCAAGGCATCGACCAGACAGCGGCCGGCACGCCTGAGCGGCGCCGCGCGCCGTCGGGCCGAAGCGCAGCGTCACAAGCGCAACCGGCTGCTCCTCGGCGGCAGTGTCACCGTCGTCGTCTTGCTCGTCGCATTGGTCATCGCACTGCACGCGGCAAACAGCAGCTCGGGCTCTGCATCGGCGAACGGCTCGTCGGGCACATCTGGCGTGTCGCTCCCGGTCGGGACGAGCGCCCCGAACGGCACCTTCACCACGCTCGCCGGGAAGACCGAGACCGTGGCGGCATTGCGCGGCAAGCCCACCCTCATCTGGTTCATGACCACCTGGTGTTCGTCGTGCCAGGCCGGCACCCAGGCGATGGCCCAGAACATCGCCACCCTTGCCTCGGACGGCGTGCGGGTTGTCCAAGTCGAGAACTACGCCGACTTGGGCCAGTCCGGCCCCTCCATGGAAACCTTCGGGAAGACCCTAGCGGGCAGCGCCTTTTCGAACCCGGACTGGACCTTCGGCGAGGCGTCTTCGGCCCTCACCCACACCTATAACCCAAAGGCCTACTTGGACCTCTACTACCTGGTCAACGCCCAGGGGAAGATCACCTACGTGAACAGCTCGCCGGGATCGACCATGCCCCAGCTGCTCAGTGCCGCAAAGGCGCTCGCATGAGCGGCCACGGCGCGCATGAACGCGCGGTCGAACCTCGCCGGCGCCGGCGGTTGGGCCTGGCGGCAGGCGCCCTCGCCCTCGTCGCCGGCATCGGCGCCTACGCGCTCGCGAGCAGCTCGAGCCAGGCAGCGAGCGCCAAAGTCCAGTCTGGGGCCTCCGAGCACCACGCCGCGTCCGCGTCGGGGTCGACCTCGACATCGGCGACACCGGCACCCAACGGCAGCTTCACGACTCCTGCCGGGACGACCGCCACGATCGCCTCACTTCGGGGAACGCCGACCATGGTGTGGTTCGTGGCCGGGGGCTGCGCGAGCTGCGCGGCGAGCATCCCGGCGGTCGCCGCGCACTTCGACCAGCTGCGTGCTACGGGGCTCCGTGTGCTCACCTTGGGCCTCTATGGCGACTTCGCCCCGGGGAAGAAGGGGGTGGGAGAGCTGCTCACCTTTGGACAGGACGCGCTCTCCTTCGGGCCGGATGCGGCCTCGAACAAGTCCGCCACGCGTCCGGGCTGGGAGTGGGGGATGGCATCGAAGTCGCTCAGCCTCGCCTATGACCCCGCCGGCATCCCCGATCAATACGTGCTGATCGGGCCAAGAGGGCACATCCGCTACCGCAGCAGCGTGCCGGACTCGACGATGGGAGCCCTGCTCGCCGCGGCGAAGCAGCTCGGCACCCACGCCCAGACTACGGCCGCCGTGCAGCTGTGCTGCTGAGCGAAGACCGACGGTCACCTGGGCGAACCCGTGAGCGGGGCTCAGTGAGCCTCGCGGCTGCTCTGACATATTCGTGGATGCAGTGGTAGCGCGAGGGGCATGGAGCCCGTGGAAGGACCACCCTCGCGGCGGACCTGGCTTCGGGCGAACGCGTTGCTTGTCATGGCGCTGGCAGCGCTCGTCGGGGTCGGGGCGGCGTGGGGGATCACCGCGTCGGGACCCTCGGCCTCCGCACGAGTAGCAGGCCCAGCCGCCGAGGCGACGGCTTCATCTGCCGAGTCGACGTCGATGGAGGAGTACGTTGCCGGCCACTGGGTCCGCTTCACCTCACCGCACTCGCTCAGCGCCGAGCAGTGGTCTGTCGTGGACGACTATGCCAACTTCTCCTCCGCGGTGCTCGACGTGTACGCCACCGGTTCGGTCGCGCCCCTCGATGCGGTCGTCTCAGCCCAGTCCCACGTCGTCGCTATGTTCACCCGAGACCTCGCCAATGGGACCGATCCCGAAGCGCTCTACACGAGCGCCACCGTCGAGCGAGTCTCGATCAGCGGGTGCCGGGCTCGCCTCACCTTGGAGCTGGCATACCCGGGGGGACGCACGCTTCACTACGTGTCGTCGTGGGTGCGGCCCTTCGACCGAGCCGGTCTCGCCCGCAGGGCGCCGGGAGCCTCGGGACAGCGCTCCGGCCTGGGCACCCTTCAAGCCGACCAGTACGCCCCCTGGCAGTTCGTCGGCGACAACCGGGTGGGCGGCGTCGACACGCCGTGCGGCATCTGAAGATGGGAACGGACAGGACTTCGATGCCCACGAGCGGCGGTGTCCTCCATGTCGAGGCAGGCATGTCGGGTGAGGTCGCCCTCCGCGGTGCGCGCTTTCGCTGCGACGGCTGTCGAAGACGGGTTCGCGAAGTGCTCGGGTCGGCCCGTGGCGTCGTGTCGATCGACGATGCCGGTGCAGAGGCGCTCGCCGTCGGCTACGACCCGGCGCAGCTGGGAGCCACCGAGATCGCGGAGATGGCGAAACGGGCACTCGAGGCCGATCCTTCGAACCCGGCGCCGGTCACACTGACCTACCGCGCGCCCCCAGAGTCTCAGGACGCGCCGCCCGCGCGCCGGGAGCCCGCGAGCACACCCATCGTCGAGACGCATGCGGGGATGAGGTAGTCGAGGGCCACCCGCACCCACACGATCCACCACAGATGTCCGGACGCGAGCGTCCCGCCCTGGTTGATGCCGACAAGAAGGCTGCCCACCACCAAGGCGATCAGGGCGACCCGCCTGCGGTTGGGACGGTGCAGGCAAACCCTTACCGCCTCCGAGGCAGACGCCCAGGTGGGCGGCGGCCCGACCCGGTTGGGGTCGTGGGATCCCGACGTGTCGTCGGACGGAGAAGGCAAGGCGAAATGTGCGTCAACGCCTGATTGTTCGCGTGCGAGCAGGCGTCGGCTGCTCACGGAGCCGATGCGACCCGCGCGCACGCGGCGACCCCCGCGGCGTGCTCTGCGACCATCGAGGCCCCGAGCCGGACCAGATCTGCCACCCTGGGGTCGGTCACCTGGTAGTGGGCGAAGCGCCCGGCCCGGCGCAGCTCGAGCAGACCGCAGCTCACGAGACAGCCGAGGTGTGCCGAGACGCGCCCTTGGGAGAGCCCCGCGTGCGCGACGCACTCGTTGCCGGTGCGTTCCTCCTCGGCGCAGAAGGCGAGGAGGGCCAAGCGGGTCGGGTCGCCGAGGGCACGGTAGAAGCGAGCGAGGAGATCGCGTCCCGCTGGGTCGTGAGGCACCGGTGGCAGGAGCATCTGCGTCACCCGGATCGAACTGGCAGCTGGGGTGCTCACGGCATCAAGCCTGCGACGGCGTCGGTGGAGGGCTCTCCGGCGAGGGCGCTCCCCGGAGTCGTCCGATTCGGGCCTTGATCCATGGGTATGGGGACCTGCCGACGGCAGGGGTCGGCACCGTGCTCGTCCTGGGGGACGGGACCGGCGAAGGTCGTTTCGCTCGATCTCCTGATTGTCAGTTCGCCGCCCACAGCACCTCCCGGTAAGGAATCTGGATATCCGAATGTTAGTCCCAATGATGGCGCGTCATCATGGATGAGGAGGAGGGATGGGACCTCATGGGCGGCCAGTCGACGACGGTACAGGTACCCGGGCAGAGCCCTGGCTGTACAGGCCGCCGCTTCGGCAGATGCTGGCGAGTGGCGGCCCGGTGAGCATCGACGACCTGGTGGCTGCGACCGGGCACTCCGTCACCGAGGTGCGAGAAGTTCTCGGCGACATGGCCGATCTCGAGCGGCGGGATTCGCTCGCGTCGACTGCGCTCACGCCACCCGAGCCCGCGGTGGAGGGAGCAGCCACCGCAGGTTCTCGGTGCTGCCGAGGAGCTCGAGGCGTCGCCACAGCACGGGGTTGTCAGTGGACTGGCTGGCGTGACAGGCGATCGCCGCTTGCTGGCGGTCTCGGTCCACCGCGACGGTGAGGTCGAGCTCGTCGGGTCGCCGCCCGGCGAAGCTGGTGCCGAGCTCGGCGTTGAGCTGGGCGGCCACTTCTTCGGGCAGCACCCAGCCGAGTACGGGGAGGCGCCGGTCGGTCCCGAACGCGAGGGCGGCCTCGGTGGCGCGGATGTGGTCGGGATGGCCGGTGATCCCGCCCGCGTCGAAGGCAAGCAGGAGATCGGCGTCGCCAGCCTGCTCGGCGATGCGTGCCACCAGCTCGTCGAGCGCCACTGCGGCGAGGCGCCCGTCGGGATACGCGTGCAGCGTGGCCTCCTGCACGCCGAGGGCACGGGCGGCAGCGTCCAGCTCTGCTGCTCGACGCTCGCCGAGCGCAGCGTCCTCCCCGAGGGTGGAGGCTTCCCCGTGGGTGAAGCACAGCACGCGCACCTGAGTCCCTCGGTCCACGAAGGCCCCGAGCACGCCGCCGAGGCCGAAGGACTCGTCGTCTGGGTGGGCACAGACGACGAGCAGCTCTGCGACATCGGGCAGGCTGGCAGCGGAGCGCTCCATCACGCTCACCACCCGATGGTGGTGGGCAGGTGGCGTCCCCGGCGGGCAGCGGCGAGGTAGGCGCGCTCGAAGGCCTCCTTCGCGTAGAGCCAGCGCCGTCCCTCGGACACTCTCGGGATGCGGTTTCGCGGCGGGCGGACGGGGTCGACGGCCATGTAGGCGCCCCGGTCGCCCATGTCGAGCACGCAGCGAGCGGAGAGCTCGGCGGTGCCTGCTTCTCGTCCGTCGATGCGCGCGGCGAGGTCCCTGGCGGCGATGCTGGCCATCTGTTCGGTCATGTGGCCGGTCTTCGGGAAGTTGACCGGCACGGGGGTCTCGCCGGCCGGAGGGAGGGCGACGGCGACCCCGACGGCGTAGACGCCGTCGGCGCTCTGGTGGCGGTAGTGGTCATCGACGGGGACGAAGCCCTTCGGGTTGGAGAGTCCTTCGCTCGCGGCGACCGCTTCGACGCCGGCTAGTGGTGGGATGACGATCGAGCAGACAGATGGCGTCGGGGCCGCGTCGACGGCATCGACAGCGTCTTCGGTGATCTTCGTGATCGCGACGCTCGTGCGATACGCGATGTCGCGCTCTTCGAGGGCTGCTTCGAGGAGCTGGCGGATCGTGCCGGCTCCGCCCATGCCCATGTGACCGAGGAACGGCTCGGGGGTGAGGACGGTCATCGGGACCTGGTGGCGGAGCTTTCGCTGCCGGAGCAGGTGGTCGAGACCGAAGGCGAGCTCGTAGACCGGGCCGATGCAGCTCGCTCCGGGCGCCGCGCCGACGACGACGGGGCCCGGGTCTGCGAGGAGGCGCCTGATCGCGCCGGCGAGCTCTTCGGTCTCGGGCGCCGACATCGGCGAGTGGCCGGGCCCGTCGAAGGAGCCGAGCCCCGGCACGGCTTCATTGGCGCTGCGGTGCCCGGTGGCGATGACCAAGAAGTCGTAGGGGTGCTCGGCGGCGTCGGTCGTGACGACCTTGGCGGTCGTGTCGACGTGGGTGACCGTCTCGTTTTTGAAGGCGATCTGCTTTGCGGTGAGGGGGTCTTCGAGGGGGAAGGAGATCTGCTCGAGGCGCCGCCGCCCGGTCGCCACCCAGGGGAAGGACGGGACGAAGCGAAACTGGTCGTCCCTGGCGAGAAGGGTGATCTTGGCGCGCTCGGGGGTGAGGAGCCGACGGAGCTCGTAGGCGGTGGTGAGCCCCCCGAAGGAGCCGCCGACGATGACGATACGCACCGGGCCCATCTGGAGTGGGCTCATCAGAAGCTCACCACCTTGTCGGCCCAGATCGTCCAGTCGGTTGCCTCCTCCAAGGTGGAGCGACACGCGCCTTGGACGAGCAGCTCGTCGGTGAAGCCCCGGGCGTCCATGCAGGTCCCACAGCAGCCGATCTCCCCGCCGTGGCGGACGACGGCGGTCGCCATGCGGTCGAGGTGGTAGTAGCCGTCAGGGACCTTGTGGTTGTTGAGTGCGCAGCCGACCGCGTCGCCGAAGAGGAAGACGCGCACCTCGACGCCGTCGCGCCGCGCCAGGGACCCGGCGAGGCGAAGCCCGTTGTAGGAGCGTTCGGTGCCATAGGGTGGGTCGTGCAAGACGACGAGGATCTTCATCGAGATGCTTCCTCTCTTTCAGACGCATCGGGCACGGGATGCTCGTTGCGTGCCTGGTGGTAGGCGGCGACTAGGTGATCAGCGGCGAGGGCGATCGCTCTGGCGGTCGTGTCGCGGCCAAGCGACAGGCGCAGCGCACAGAGGGCGATCTCGGGAGCGACCCCCATGGCAAGAAGCGTCGCCGACGGGCTCTCGTTGCCGGCGTGGCAGGCCGAGCCGGTCGAGGCGGCGACGCCTGGTGCGCGGGCGAGGAGGTCGGTGCCATGCACGCCGGAGAACGAGACGAACAGCGTGTTCGGCAAGGCGGTACCGAGCGGGGTGTGACAGACGAGCCCGGGGACGCCGGCGCGGAGCGTGGCCAGCAGCTCGTCTCGCAGCGCGCCGAGCCGGGGCGAATCGTATGCGAGGCGCGACCTGGCGAGCTCGCACGCCGCGCCGAGGCCGACGATGCCGGCTACGTTCTCGGTCCCGGGCCGAAGCCCCTGCTCTTGGCCGGCCCCGACGACAAGGGGCGAGAGCGGCGTGCCCCGGCGGACGTAGAGCGCCCCGACGCCCTTTGGGGCGTAGAGCTTGTGGCCGGCGATCGAGCACAAGTCGACGCCTAGGTCCTCGACCGAGACGGGGATCTTGCCGATCGCCTGTGCAGCGTCGGTGTGGACGAGCGCCCTATGGGCCCGGGCGGCGGCAGCAAGCTCGGCGACGGGCATGAGGGCGCCGGTCTCGTTGTGGGCGAGCATGACGGTGGCGAGTGCCACGTCGTCGCCGAGGGCAGCGAGCGAGGCGGCAAGATCGAGGATCCCTGACGCTGCGACGGGTACACGCGTGAGCATCCATCCCGATCCTTCGAGCAAGGCCAAGGGTGCCGTGGTCGCCGGGTGCTCGACTGCCGAGGTCACGATGCGGCGCCGATCCGAAGGCGCCTTTGCGGCGACGCCGCGGATGGCGAGGTTGTTCGACTCGGTGCCCCCCGAGGTGAAGACGATCTCGTCTGGCCGGGCACCGATGAGAGCAGCGACCGATGCTCGTGCCTCCTCGACCGCCTGGCGGGCGCGCCGGCCAAAGCCGTGGTCGCTCGAAGGGTTGCCGAGCTCGCCTCGCAGGTAGGGCAGCATCGCCTCGAGCACCTCAGGTGCGACCGGCGTCGTGGCGTTGTGGTCGAGGTAGACGACCTCGTCGGTCGCGGTCGTGCTCATGAGAGCCGTCCCCGGTTCGCCAGGTGCTCGGCGGGCACTGCGTCCGCAGGCTGCTTGGCACCGGTGCCAATGCCGCGGTCGACGGGGAGCCCCGCCTGGCGCCACTCGGGGAAGCCGTCTTCCAAGCAGCGCGCCCGCATCCCCCGGGCGCGTAGCGTCGCGACCGCCTCGGGGGCGAGCAGGCAGAGCGGGCCGCGGCAGTAGGCGACGACCTCGAGGCCGGGGTCGAGCTCGCCGAGGCGAGCCTCCAAGTGCTCCAGGGGCAGCGAGACCGCCCCGTGGATGTGGCCGGCCGCGAACTCCTCGGCGGGGCGGACATCGAGGACGACGACCGCACCGCTCTGGGCGCGCTCGAGCAGCTCGGCTCGGCCCACACGCTCGGCGCTGTCGCTTCTCGCGCCGATGGCGCGAAGGATCTGGTCGACCTCTGCCAGGCGTGCTCGTCCGAGGTCGCTGAGGGCGGTGACGAAGCGGCAGACCTCCTCGCCAGCCGCGCGGTAGTAGACGCGGGTGCCCTCCCGGCGGGTCTCGACGAGGCGGGCCTGGCGCATCACCTGGAGGTGCGCAGACGTAGTCGAGAGCTTGAGCCCCACCGCCTGCGCCAAGGCCTCGACGCTGCGCTCGGCCTGGCAGAGCAGGTCGAGCAGCTCGATGCGCTTGGGGTGCACGACCACCTTGCCGATCCGCGCCAGCTGCTCGTAGAGGTCGGCCCGGCCTCCTACTTGACCCTCATATTCCATAAATCTATAGATAACAGAGTGAAGAGAGAAGCGCAAGGGCTCCCTCGTTCGGGCTCGTGCACACTTACCTGTGTAAGACACCTATACTCTGATGACGATGAAGGTCGATCGCCAACCACGGTGCCGCTGCCGGGTCGGCCCGGGCAGCTTCCAGGTCCGGGCTCGCATCGAGCGCTTCGCCGAGCCGGCCGTGCTGGTGTTGCTCGCCGAGGGGGCGAGCCACGGCTACGAGCTCGCCGAGCGTCTCGAGGAGCTGGTCGACGAGGGCCGGGTCGACTTCGGCAACCTCTACCGTCTCCTGCGTGCCCTCGAGGAAGAGGGCCTCGTCACCTCGTCCTGGAGCGAGGAGGCCCCTGGGCCCCAAAAGCGGGTCTACGAGCTCACCGGCGAGGGCGCAAGCCTCCTCGCTGCCTGGGTGGGGTCGCTTCGAGCCCGACTCGAGCGCATCGGCGCGCTGGTCGCCCGCTATGAAGCCGTCGCAGCACGCGTCCCCAGAGGATCTCTCGACAGCGACAAGACGTTCCAGGAAAACGATTCACAAGACCAACAAGCAGATACCCAAGAAGGAGGAGCACCATGATCCAGACGATGAGACGAGATGACGTCGAGCGTGGCCCACGGGGCCGCGGTTGGGGCCATGGCGAGGGCTGCTGCGGCGGTTCGGGCTGTTGCGGTAGCCGCGGGCGAGGCCGGCGCTTGGAGCGTGAGGATGAGACAACGAGCCGGCAGCGGGTGCTCGAAGAGCGCCGGCGCGACCTCGAAGAGGCCCTTGCCGAGGTGACGAGCGAGCTCTCCGACCTCGGCGCCGAGCGGCACTGAAGCTGTAGGCACTGAAGCCGACCGCCGCCCAAAAGGCGGGACCGGAACCACGGCGGCATCGGGCCTCGGCCTTCGAGGAGCTCGCCGCGCGCTACGACGCCTGGTATGACAGCACGCCGGGAAGGTTGCTCTTTGACCTCGAGCTCGGCTGCCTGCGCCGCCTCGTGCCTTCGGGGACCGGTCCCCGCCTCGAAGTCGGGGTCGGATCGGGGCGCTTCGCCGCCGCGCTCGGCCTCGAGGCCGGCCTCGATCCTGCCCGGGCGCCACTTCGTCTCGCGGCTGGGCGCGCCGTGGCGGTCGTCCAAGGTGCCGGCGAACGCCTCCCGTTCGGTGATCGCACGTTTGGGGCCGTCGTCCTCGTCGTCACGCTCTGCTTCGCCGACGATCCGGCCGCCTTACTCGGCGAGGCTCGTCGGGTCCTCTTCCCCTCAGGCCGCCTCGTCACCGGCGTGGTGCCGCTCGACAACAGCGCCTGGGGACGGCGCTACGAAGCCCAGGGACGTGCCGGCCACCGTTTCTACCGAGGCGCCCGGTTCCTCACCCTCGCCGAGCACCGTCAGATGCTCATCACGGCCGGGTTCACGGTCACCGGCGCCTGCTCCACCCTCACCCAAGCCCCGAGCGACGACCCGGTCGAAGAGGACGCACACGACGGCGCCGTGGCCGGCGCCGGGTTCGTCGCCCTCCAGGCCAGGCCATAGCTCCTACAGGCTTGACACCCTGTCCCTGCCTGCCCGCCATCGTCCCGGCCAGAGCTCCCTGCCACTTCGCCTGCATGCGCATTCCGCCCGCTGCCGGTCGGCCGGGCCGGAGCCAAGCGCACGGGTACGGGTCAGGACCCTGTGGGGCGTCTTGACGCGGCTGGACAGGTTCAGCCACATCCCGGCTTCGTTTCGTACGCAGCCAGCCGATGCTCTCGGCAAGACACTCACGGAGCTCACCTCCGAGCTCGAGCTGCTCCGGGCGATCACGCCTGCTCGCTCGCCCCCTCGGTGGCGCTGCTGTCGTCTGGGGTGGCTGCCTACTTGCCCGCCGGCGCTGTGGTGGAGGGAAGGTAGTGCTCGGCAAGGTTCGTGAACGAGTCGATCATGTCCCGGGCGAGGCGCTCACGCCCGGGCTGGTCGAGGCTATCGAGCACCATCGTCAGACACCGCGGCATCATCTGAGTGACGAGCTCGACACGCTGCTCGGGCGCCATCGCCGAGAACATCTTGTCCATCATCTGCGGCATTGCCGATCCCATCATGTTGCCCATCATCGTTCGCATGTCATCCATAAAGGACGCTCCTTCTGGTTTTGCCACACCTGGCGGTCAGGACTGTGGGCTGTGAAGCTCGGGGGCAGAGGCGACCATCTCGGCGAGAACCTCCTCGGGGGTGACCGCTCCCGTGATGCGCACCCGTAGGTGGTCGGGCTCTTCGAACAGACGGACTGCGGCGATCTTCGAGACGAAGGTGGTGTCGCAGTCGCATTGGCCGATGTTGCACGAGGCGACGAACACGTCGAGGACGTCGCGGGGCGTTGTCGGGGGGAGGAGCAGGTCGACGCCGTCGTCGGTGGCGACGGCTTGGGGGTCGGTCAGCTCCGCGGTGGCTGGGCTGTTGTCAGTGCTGGTCATGGTCTGTGCCTTCCGTTCTCATGGTTGGGGTTTCGCGGGTTGGTTGGCGGGCAGCCGCAGCGGTGAGTGCCGCGGTAATGGTGGTTGCGAGCTGGCTGCGCTGCTCGGTGGTGAGGTTGGCGAAGATGGCATCGAGGCAGACCGGTAACAGCGCCGGACAGCATCGGGCAGCGACCGTGGCAGCACCCTTCGCCGGCGAGGTGAGGACCGTCGAGGCCGACCCGGCGACTGCTCCGGCGACAACAGAGCCCAGCTGCCAGCAGGTCCTGAGGAGGCTGGTCACGACCGGCGCATCGTGACCCGCCAGAGCCTGCGGGGCAGGCCGCCCTCTTCGAAGGCGGACACGTCTTCGAGCTCGAAGCCCTCGGCGAGGCGGTCGACGAGCTGGCGGTCGAAGAAGTGGACGACGAACCCGCCGTTCTCGTAGATGTTGTCGCCGAGCTCACGTCCCGCGCCGAAGTGGGCGTCTCCGACGTGGCGCACGGTGTAGATGCACAGCCCACCGGGGCGCAGCACCCGGCGGATCTCGGCAGCGAGGGCGGCGAGCTCGTCGCTTGAGAGGGCCATGGTGAACAGCATGTGGGAGTAGCAGGCGTCGAAGCTCGTGTCGGCGAACGGCAAAGGCTGGCGGACGTCGTGGGCGACGGTCGCAAGCCGCCCGGCGTACCCCTTCGCGCCTGCAGCCTCGACGATCCCTTCCAGTGCGCCGGCCGCGTAGTCGAGCGCGGTGACCTCGAGCCCGACAGCGAGGAGACCGAGCGTGTCACGTCCCTGGCCAGCCCCGAGCTCGAGCACCCGGGACAAGCCGTCGGTGGTGAACCGGCTCGCGGCGTGGCGACCCGGCTCGCTCGGCTCTGCCCCGTACATCTCGGGGTTCGCCTGCAGGGTTGCCTCCCAGTGCTCGCGCTGGTCGGCGATCAACGCGCCAGGATCGGTCGTGGTCGAGGCGGGGCTCATCGCGTCCTCCCCGACGAAGCGGCCGCGGCGGGCCGGCCCCACCGGGGTACTGACTCGCTTGGATCAGTGCGCAGCAGCCCCTCGAGGCGGGCCTCGAACTCTGCGAGGTCGATCTCGCCGCGCGCGAAACGGTCCCGGAGAACCACCATCGGATCCTCGACCAGCGGGGGTGCCACCTCACCCGCCGAGCGAGCCGGTGGCGCAGTGACCCCGCATCGGGGTCCCATGGGACCGTCGTGGTGGGCGAGGCGGATGACCATGAGCACGGCCATGGTGACCATCGGGATCACGAACAGCACCGGCCAGGGGAAGAAGCCCCATCCTGTGGGCATCATGACCGCTCCTTTCTGCTTACGACCTCCGGTCGAGACGGCTCGGAGGCCAGATGGTGGGGGTGGTAAGGCTCGTCGAGCTGGCCTGGGAGCGCCGGGGTGGCGGGCGTGGCAGGTGATGTTGGGCCATGGGCGGTGTCACGGTTGGCGCCAGCGGATGCCTGGGCTTTGGAGGTGAGCCGGCGGGCGAGCGCACCGGCATCGGCTCCCGCCGCCGACGTGCCCTCGGGGGTGACAAGCACAGGCAAGGAGCGATAGCCCAGCGAGGTCACCGTGTCGTAGGCATGAGGGTCGCTGCTGATGTCGTGGGTCTCGACCTCGACGCCCTCTGCGACGAGCGAGCGGTGCAACGTCGCGCACGCCCCACAGCCGCTCTGGCAGTAGAGCTGCGTGATGCTCATCGTGGCCTCCGGTCCCCGAGCAGGCCACGAGCCGCGTCGATGGCGGGACGCAGCGCCTCGCTCGCCGCGCAGTAGTAGACGTAGGCACCTCTGCGCTCGGGCCGTACGAGCCCACGGTCACGGAGCACTCGCAGGTGGTGGGAGACCGCCGGCTGGCGGAGCCCGGTCGCCTCGGCGATAGCTCCCACCGGCACGCACGCGGTGTCGAGCACCGAGAGGATCCGCAGCCGGGTCGGGTCTCCAAGGGCCTGGAACACCTCGGCGAGCTCGGCTGCCTCGCCGGTCGCCATCGGGGGCTCACAGATCCCGTCGAGCAGCTGAGCCTCGGTCTCGGTCGTCACCGTCATCGCTCCTCCTTCCATGAGATCAACCTATCTGCATCTATAGATATTCCGACGTAGAGGTAGAGCGATAGTCGACGCAACGGACCAAGACGACGGCCAGCTTCGAAGGTTCGCCACTTTCGCTGAGTGCTCCACGCCTGGCCCCAGCATCGAGCCCGCAGCGCACCCGTAGGGAAGCGCCGCGTGGGGCGTGCCGCGCCACGAGCACGCCTGCTGTCCTGGCTCACCCTCGCCTGGCTCGGCATCGAGGCAGGGGCGCCGTCGCAGCAGCCCTCGCCGCGGCATCGGTCGCTCTTCTCGGTTTCGGCCCCGACTCGTGCATCGAAGCCCTCGCCAGCATCATCGTCATTTAGCGCCTCACCGGAGCACGCCACGCCTCGGAGACCGCCGAGCGCCGCGGCCAACGTATTGTCGCGATTTCTTGCTCCTCGGCCGGTAACACCCGTACATTGACATCGCCATTCGCAGCCATCGAAACGCTGCTTGCCCTGGCTTAGGCACCGTCGTCGGTGAAGGTACCCGGAACCTGCTTTGTGCGGCCCAGGCCGTAGCCGTGCTCGCCGGCCCTGGTCGTCAACACCCTCCTCGGAGTGTGGTGAGTCGACCCAGCCGTCGCGCGCCTCATCGCCGCCGTCGCCCTCGGAGAGGGATCGCGAGCCTGGCGGGGCAAGCAGTCGAGCTGCGCGTGCGGCTGCGTGCCGGACGTGGAGCCTCTCTCCACCCCAGCCGGGGATCGCGGAACCAGCCGGTGACCGAGCATTGCTCGCTGAGCTCGTGCTCGAAGAGTCGAGGCAGTCGGTGTGCGCCAGGGCACCGTGCTCCGCATCGGCACGTGGGCCGGGGGTCGTATCGACCGGGTAGCCCCGCATCGGCGGATCGGCGCACAGGACAAGTCCGGCAAAGATGTGTGAGCTCCCGAGGCGCGTTGCGGACCGAGTTCTCCCGCGTGGAGGTCATCGGTCAGGTGATGTGGGCGAGCTTCTCGGCGTCTGTTGGTCGGGATGGCACCTGGACGCAGAGGGTGAGCGAGGGGTGGGCCGCCACCTTCAGCTCGGTGACATCGAGCCGGATGACCCCGAGATGCGCTCGGCGAAGCGCGATCTGGGTGGTGAGCGCTTGCTCGACGCTGTGCTTCGGCCACCAGGTGCGGAACTGCTCGCTGTGCTCGGTGAGCTCGCCGATGATCTCGGCGAAGCGAGGGTCGCCGGGGTGCTCGGCTGCGACCTCGTGGAACTGGGCGAGGAGGTGGCGTCCGCGCTCTTCACGGCCGACGACGCCGGCCGTCGCGGTGCCCTCGGCGAAGTAGAGCCACATGAGGTTGCGGCGTCGGGCTGGGAGCGAGCCTGGATCCCAGAGCCGGTCGAAGGGCTGGTTCCAGGCGGCGAAGTCGAAGTGCAGGTCGAGCAGGCACGCCGGTGCGGGCTCGATGGCCGAAAGGAGGCGGGCGAGGGATGCGTCGAGGTCACCAGTCATGTGGTCATCTTCGGGCACAGGAAGCCCCGCCAGGCGGCGCAGGTGGCGGCGGGACTCGTCGTCGAGTCGCAGGGTGCGGGCGATGGCGTCGATCACCTGGATGCTCGGCTCGCCGGGCCGGCCTTGTTCGAGGCGGGTGTACCAGGTGAGGCTGACGCCCGCTGCTGCGGCGACCTCCTCTCGGCGAAGCCCCGGCGTGTTGCGCCGACCGGGGTAGGCGTCGAGGCCGATGTCCTCTGGAAGCAGGTCCGCCCGCCGGGCGCGTAGGAACTCGGCCAGCTCAGCCCGCCGTTCTTTGGCGGGGTCGGACGCTGCGGTCCGCATGCGAGAAAGCCTACCAATGCCTGGCACTGCCAGGACTAGGACTCCCACGCCTATCACTCCCAGGACTATCACTCCCAGGACTACGAGTGACAGCACCAGGCGGGGCGCCCCGCTGGGGGTTTACGGTCATCTTGGGCCGGTGTCACCGTGCGCCGAAGAGTCCTCCTTGGCGAGCATGCCTCTCGGGTCGCCTCCGCCAGCGGCGGTGCACCAGCTCTGCGTCGAGGACGGTGCCGGTCACGTGAAGGCGATCATATGAAGGAGAACTCCAGAAGAAAGGGTAGGGCCCAAGGGAGCACCAAGGCGCGCGCCCGAGGGACCGAGAGGCGGCTGCGAGCCCGGCGCGATCGATCGGGCGTACCACGCAGCCGCTGGCAGCGCACCGCCGGAGTCGCTGCCTCTCTCGTCGTCGCCGGATTGGCGCTGACTGCATGTGGCGGCAGTGGCGGCTCGGCATCGCCTTCCACCACGGAACGACCTGTCCGGTCGTCCACGACGACTTCGTCATCGCCTCCCTCGACCTCCACGAGCACGACCACAACGGCGACCGCTGCCGCCGTGCTCGCCGCCTACCGCGCCGGGTGGGCGGCGTTCGAGCAGGCGCTAGCCACGGCGAACCCCGAAGACCCGGCGCTGGCCGCCACCATGGTCGACCCGCAACTCCAGCGGGTCAAAGCGAACCTGCTTGCCGACCAGCGTCAGGGAATGGTCGGGCGCGGCACGACGACGTTGCACCCGAAGGTCACTGTGCTCTCGTCGACCTCAGCCACGGTCGTCGACTGCGCGTACAGCCAAGCGGAGCTGTTCTACGCGTCGAGCGGCAAGCCGGTCCCGCCGGTCACCCCGCCCGAGAACGACGGGGTGACCGCAACCCTGGTGCTGTCGGGGGGGAAGTGGAAGGTCTACAAGCAGATCGTGACGGACGGGAAATGCGCTCCCGGATCCTGACGCTCGCCATGGCACTCGTTGCTGCGGCGGTGATGGCGGTCGTTGACGCCACGCCGGCATGGGCGAACGACCCGAACGGCCAGTACGGATGGACGTCGGTGCAGGCATCCGGCGGCACGCTGACGGTCCAAGCTGGCCATACCTACTGGACGCCTCCGCAGGACAGCTCGTGGGCGACCGGGGCGCAGAGCACGCCGCCTGCGGGGAAGCCCAACCCGAACCAGCCCTACGGCTGCACCTACGGCGCGGGTGGCCCGTCGGCGACCGCGGCGCTCGGGGTCGGGGGACCGCAGCCGGGCCAGTGGGTGTTCCCCGACTGCCGGGGACCAGGGGTGATCGACCCGATGCCGCCGTTCTGGGTGACCGGCGCGGTCCCTGCTGCGGGCGCAGTCCAGGTCGCCCCGGTGGTTGTGGCCGAGCAGGCCGCGAAGCAGCTCGGCCTCTCCTCGCCGGTGATCGAGATGGCCCCGCCCGATGGCTCCCCCCAGCTGGTCGGCCTGGCGTCGTGGCTGTGGATCAACCCGTCCCAGTGGCGTGCGGTCTCGGCGTCGGCGACCGCGGGCCCGGTCACCACGACAGCGAGCGCCGTGCCGACCAAGGTGGTCTTCGACATGGGCAACGGCGCCTCGGTCACCTGCGACGGACCGGGCACGCCGTATAGCGCTGCTGCCCCGGACGCGACGACCGACTGCTCGTATGTCTGGCCCGCCCCGGGCTCCTTCACGGTGACCGCGACCATCTTCTGGTCGGTCACCTGGACGGCAACCGGGGCGCCGGGTGGCGGGAGCCTCGGAGTCCAGGCGGGGCCGGCCGCACAAGTCCCGGTGACGGTGACCGAGTCCCAGGCGATCAACACCCCCGGGTCGGGGAGCGACTGAGAGAAAGGCGCGTCATGGCACAGGTGGCGACGGCAACCCGGCGTAATGGACAGCAACCACCAGACGCTCGCCGCACGCTGGCTTCCCCGACCCTCGGGCGGCGCCGCCAGCTGCCCCTCGTCGTGGTGGGGGTGCTGCTCGTGGTGGGCTGCGCGCTCGCCTTCACCGACGCGTCCCTGCACCTCGGGACCCGAGAGGACGTCCTCGTCGTCGCCCAGCCGGT
Organism: Actinomycetes bacterium; assembly: GCA_021803085.1. Classification (GTDB taxonomy): domain Bacteria; phylum Actinomycetota; class Acidimicrobiia; order Acidimicrobiales; family RAAP-2; genus JAJYVT01. Next base: position 29,980 of record JAJZMD010000260.1, on the reverse strand, counting down.
CGCCGCCGGTCAGGTCTTGAGCGCAACCGACCTGCGAGCGGCAAAGGTCTCGACCGGCAGCGGGATCGATGTCGTGGCCACGGGGGCAGAGGGGAGCGTGGTCGGGCGTCGGGCTGCGGTGCCGCTCGTCGCCGGGTCGCTCCTCACCACCGCAGAGGTCGGCTCGGCGCCGGCGGTGGGCTCTGGGTCCGACGTGGTGGCGGTCGGGTTGAAGGCCGGCGCCTACCCTCCCGCCCTTGCTCCCGGGGATCGTGTCGAGGTCGTCCCGGTTACTGGTGCCTCGTCGGGGAGCGCCACAGGGTCGGTCACGGCCGGAAGTCCGGTCCAGGCGACGGTGCTCGCGGTCGATGCCGCCCCGGTCGACTCGGGCGCGCCGACGGTGCTCTCGCTGGCGGTGGGCTCGCGCGACGCCGGCGAGGTGGCCGCCCTCGCCGCAGCCGGCCAGGCGTCGGTGGTCGAGATCGGCGCAGGCAGCTGAGATGGGCGGAGGCAGCTGACATGGGCAGAGTCACGGCGTTCGGCTCGGTCCGCTCGTGCGGGGTGACGGCGCTCGTCCTTGGCCTCGCGGCCACCTGGCCGAGACGAGCAGAGCAACCGGGGCGGTCGGTGCTGGTGGTGGAGGCGGATCCTGCCGGCGGGACGCTGGCCGCGTCGGCGGGGTGGCCGGCAGAGCCGGGGCTCGTGTCGCTCGCTGCGGCGGCGCGCCGGGGCGCCGAGCCGTCCCTCGTCTTCGAGCACTGCCGCACGCTCCCTGGTGGGGCGTCGGTGCTCGCCGGCCCGGCCCGGGGCGACCAGGCCAAGAGCGCGCTTCGGATGCTGGCCACGCTGCTTGGACGCCTCGGCGAGCTCGACGCGGACGTGCTGGTCGACTGCGGCCGCCTGGAGGAGACGTCGGGGGTCCTCGGCATCTTCGAGCGGGCTGCCCGGGCGGACCGAGCGACCCGTGGGGACAGGGCAGTGCTGGTGAGCCGGGGGCGCCTGGTGGACCTGCAGGCGGTGGCGTCCTGGCTCGACGCCCATCCGGTGGGTCCGGGCACCGGGCTCGTGGTCGTTGGCGACGGCCCCTACCCCGACGCCGAGATCGCCGAGGCGCTGGGTCTCCCGGTTCTGGCCCGTCTGCCGTGGGATCCAGGGACCCCCGACGCGCTCGTCGCGTGCAGCGCGTCGGACCGGCGGCTGCGGATGGCGCCCTTCGTGCGGGCGGCCCGCACCCTCGCCGAGCGCCTCGCCCGTGACGGCTCCCCTGTCGACGAGGTCATGGAGGACGTGGTGCTCACCGAGCAGCCACGCGCCGGCCGGCGGGTGGCGATAGGCAGCCGGGTGCTCTCGGCCTGGCGGGCCGACACCCGCCCGCACACCAACGGCAGCGTCCCCGAGGAGGCGGCCCAATGAGCGTGGACCAGTGAAGGTGGCCCAGTGAGCGTGGACCAGTGACCCCCGAGGCAGGGGTGGTGGCCGGGCTGCGGGCCGAGGTGCTCGCCGCGCTCTCCGAGCACGAACGCGAGCTGTCGGCTGGGGGACGCCCCGCGCTCGGCCCGGCCGACGAGCAGGTGCTCGGCCGCCAGCTGATCGCAGACGCCCTGGAGCGCCGGGCCACCAAGGCGCTACGCGACCGCGACGTGCTGCTCGCCCCTGACGAGGAGGACGCGCTCGCCCGGGCGGTCTTCGACGCGCTGTTCCGCCTGGACCGCCTGCAACGCCTGCTGGACGACCCTTCGATCGAGAACATCAACGCGAACGGGGCCGACCAGGTCTTCGTCCGCTACGCCGATGGCCGAAGGGAGCAGGTGGCCCCGATCGCCGGGAGCGACGCCGAGCTCGAAGAGATGCTGCGCAGCGCGGCGGCACGGGTGGGGATCGGCGAGCGGCGCTTCGACCGCGGCTCGCCACGCCTGTCGTTGCAGCTGCCCGACGGCTCCCGGCTGTTCGCGCTCATGGCCGTCGCTGCCCGGCCGTGCGTGTCGATCCGCCGGCACCGCTACCTGCGGGTCACCCCCGACGACCTGGTCCACCTCGGCACCCTCGACCTCGCACTGCGCGAGCTCCTTCGCGCCGCGATGCTGGCACGGAAGTCGGTGATCATCTGCGGGGGCACCGGGGCGGGAAAGACCACGTTGCTCCGCGCGATGGCGGCCGACATCCCACCCGAAGAGCGTCTGGTCACGATCGAGGACTCACTCGAGCTCGGACTCGACCGTTTCGGCGACCTGCACCCCGACGTCGTCGCCCTGGAGGCCAGGGAGCCGAACCTCGAAGGCGAGGGCGGCGTGTCCTTGGCCGAACTGGTCCGCTGGGCGCTTCGCATGTCGCCCGACCGGGTGATCGTCGGCGAGGCCCGCGGAGAAGAGGTTCTGGCGCTGCTCAACGCGATGAGCCAGGGCACCGACGGCTCGATGGCCACCCTGCACGCCTCGTCGTCGCGGGGTGCGTTCTCCAAGCTCGCCACCTACGCGGTGCAGGCGCCCGAGCGCTTGCCCTTGGAGGCGACGAACCTGCTGGTGGCGAACGCGGTGCACTTCGTCGTCCACATCGCCCAAGACCAGGGGCAGCGCTTCGTGTCCTCGGTGCGCGAGGTGATCGACGCCGAAGGCCCGATGGTGGTCTCCAACGAGATCTTCCGCCCCGGAGATGACGGCCGGGCGGTCCCTGGCGCCCCGGTCCGAAACGACACGCTCGGCCAGCTGGTAGCGGTCGGCTTCGACCCGGGCCTGTTGGACCGGCCCGAGGGGTGGTGGGAGCGGTGAGCGCCCTGGCGGGCCTGCTTGGCGCAGGGGTGGGTCTCGGAGTGGTGCTGATCGTGGCCGGCTGGCGCGGCGTGGACCTGCCCCGGCCGACCCGGCGCCTGGAGCGAGCCGGGGTGGGGCGAGCCCAGGTGGGCCGTCCTCGGCTGGAGCGGGCGAACCTGCGCATCGCCCTCGCGGTCGGCGCGGCGGTGGTGGTCGGTGCGGCGACGGGGTGGCCTGTCGGCGCGGTGCTCGCCGGCCTGGCGGGGTGGGGCGCACCGGGGTTGTTGGGCGGCGCAGGGCGCCACCAGGCGGCTGTCGGGCGGATCGAGGCGGTGGCCGGCTGGGCGGAGATGCTGCGCGACACGATGGCCGGCGCCGCGGGCCTGGAGCAGGCCATCGTCGCCACGGCCCCGTTGGCGCCGCTGCCGATCCGGGCCGAGGTCGCCACCTTGGCGGTGCGCCTCGACTCCGAACGGCTCGCCCCGGCACTGCGGGCGTTCGCCGACGAGGTGGCGGATCCGACCTGCGACCTCGTCGTCGCAGCCCTCGTGCTCGCAGCCGACCACCAGGCCCAACGCCTCGGCGAGCTGCTCGGCACTTTGGCCCAGGCGGCCAGGGACCAGGCCACCATGCGCCTTCGGGTCGAAGCGGGGCGGGCGCGGACCCGGACCTCGGTCAAGGTCATCGTTGGGGCCACCGGCGCGCTCGTCGCCGGCCTGGCGCTCGTCGACCGCGGGTACCTCGCCCCCTACGACACGGCCAGCGGCCAGCTCGTCCTGGTCCTCGTCGGTGCGATGTTCGCCCTGTCGTTCGTGTGGCTCTCTCGCATGACCCGCCCGGCCAACCTGGAACGGATCCTCACCGGCCGGACTGCCGGCAGTGCCGCAGATGCGAGCCCAGCGTCTCGATCGGAGTCCCGAGCGGGGTCCTTCCCGAGGTCGCAGCCGTGAGCCAAGGTCTGCTCACCGCGCTCGTCTGCGGGGCGGGGGTCGGTGCGGGGCTGTGGCTGGTGGTCCGGGGCCTGTTCCCGCCCCGGCCGAGCCTGGCACAGGCCCTCGCCCAGCTCCGCCGGATCCCCGAGCCCGCCCCGCTCACCGCTGATGTCGACGGCGGCATGGCCGCCCGCCTCGGCCGGCCGATCGCCAGCCTCCTCGGCCGCAGCGACGCCCGCTGGCTCGTGCCCGGCAAGGTCCGCCAGGACCTCGCCGTCCTCGGGCGCAGTGCCGAGCGGCACCTGGCCGAGAAGGTCACCCTCGCCCTCGTCGGCCTCCTCGTCGCCCCGGCGGTCACCGTGCTGCTCGCCGTTGGCGGGGTGCACCTCGGGCTCGTCCTGCCCGTCTGGGCCTCACTCGTGTGCACGGCCGGCGGGTTCTTCCTCCCCGACCTCGGCATCCGATCAGACGCCGCCCGGCGGCGCACCGACTTCCGCCACGCGCTCTCGAGCTTCTTGGACCTCGTCGTCGTCGCCCTGGCCGGGGGCGGCGGGGTCGAGACCGCGCTCGGCGACGCGGCGTCGGTCGGCAACGGCTGGGCGTTTACCACCCTGCGCTCTGTGCTCGACCAGGCCCGGCTCGCCAGGGAGACCCCCTGGGCCGCCCTCGGCCGTCTCGGCCGGCGGCTCGGGGTCGCCGAGCTGTCCGAGCTCGCCGCGTCGCTCTCCCTGGCGGGCACCGAAGGCGCGAAGGTCCGCGCCAGCCTGTCCGCGAAAGCCACCTCGCTTCGCACCCACCAGCTGGCCGAGGCCGAGACCGCGGACCAGGCCGCGACCGAGCGCATGGCGCTGCCGGTCGTGGTGCTCTTCGCCGGGTTCTTGTTCTTCCTCGGCTACCCCGCCGTCGTCAAGGTCCTCGGCGCGCTGTGAACAGTGCTCCGGTTCCGCGAACGCCAGCGCACTCCCGTCAGCCAGACACAGAGAAAGGAACCATCGGGTTCTCCATCTAACCGGAGTGGCCCTGGTGAGAGCCTCGTGATCTGATGCCCGCAGGCAGCGCTCCTCCGCTCAAGTGGAGAACCCTAAGGAACCAACTGATGAAAGGACACCCACGATGTTCACAGAGCTGATCCTCATTCGCCACCTCTTCAGCGTCCTCCACGGCCGCTGGCAGGCGCTACGTGCCGACCCGGAGGCCGGCTACACCACCGAGACGGTGATCGTCACCGCGCTGCTCGCCGCGCTGGCGCTCACCGCGGTCGGGATCATCGTGGCCAAGGTCATCTCGGCCGCAAACAACATCTCGACCGGCAGCGGCGGCTGAGCCGCGCCGCGCCGCCGCCAGAAGAGAGCGGAAAGCGCCATGTCGCAGCAGCCGGGGCTGGCTCTGCGCCGGCCTGCGAGCCACGCGCCATCCAAGCGCCGGGTGCTCCGGAGCGTGCTGTGGCGAAGCGAGCGGGGCGCGGTCGCCGCCGAGCTGGTGATCGCCACGCCGCTGCTGTTGTTGTTGATCATGGGGGTGATCCAGTTCGCCCTGTGGGAGCACGCCGTGCACATCGCGGACGCGGTCGCCCAGCAGGGCGTCTCGGTCGGACGCCTCCAAGGAGAACCCGCCGCGGCCGGAGAGCAGGAGGCCCGAAGCGTCCTGGACCAGCTCGGACCCTCGGTGCTCACCGGTGTGACGATCACCGCCACCAAGACCACCCAGATGACCAGGGTGACCGTGACCGGGCACGCCGAGAGCATCCTCGGGGTGTTCTCGCTGCCGGTCTCTGCGACGGCGTCGGGAGCCTCGGAGAGCTACACGGCACCGGGCGGCGCGCCGTGAGCGCCCGGGGGCTCGTGCGCGTCGTTCGCCGCGATGAGTCCGGGAGCGTCGCCCTGGAGATGGTGCTGCTCACGCCGTTGCTGCTTCTGATGCTGCTGTTCGTCGTCGCGCTCGGTCGCAGCGTCTCGGCGCGGATCGAGGTCGAAGGGGCAGCCGCCCAGGCGGCTCGGGCCGCGTCGATCGCCCGTGACCCAACGACTGCGACCGCCATGGCGACCGAGGCCGCCACCACCGCACTCGGCTCGGACCACGTCACCTGCGGCGACCTCGCCGTCTCAACCGACACCGCCGACTTCGTCCCCGGTGGTGAGGTGCAGGTGACCGTCACCTGCCACGTGGACCTCGCCGCACTCGTCGGGCTGGACCTCCCCGCCTCCGAGGCGCTGAGCTCGACCGCTGTGTCGGTCATCGACACCTACCGGGCAGTCACAGGCACATGACCGCCACCTCTCGACGGCTCAGCCTCCGCCGCCGGCTCGGCGACCCCGAGGCGGGGACGGTGACCGCGTTCGTGGTCGTGTTCATGTTGGCGCTAGTGGTGATGGCCGGCCTCGTCCTCGACGGCGGCCTGGCGCTCTCGGCCAAGATCCAGGCCATCGACGACGCCCAGGCGGCAGCCCGGGCCGGCGCCCAGGCGATCGACGTCCCCCTCTACCGTTCGACCGGGGAGATCACCCTCGACCCCGCCCAGGCGACCGCCGACGCCGAGGCGTTCTTGACCCGCGCCGGGCGCACCGGGACCGTCAGCGTCGCAGGCGACCAGGTGACGGTGACCGTCACGATCACTCAGCCCACCCAGATCCTGTCGGTGGTCGGGGTCGACAGCTTCACCGAGACCGCCAGCGGCACGGCAACCGCCGAGCAGGGGACCCCGTGACTCGCGTCGCGCGCCTCCTCCAGGGTCTCGGGGCGCTCTGCGTCCTGGTCGCCTTGGTGGCCGGCGTGCCCTGGGCGCTGGTGCACTTCGTCGGCTGGCCCCTCCCGCACCATGTCCCTTCCGTCGCTGAGGTCGGCCGGGCCCTCGACCACCAGGGCATCCCCGCCCAGGCCCTCGTCGACGCGCTGGCGGTCGTGGTCTGGGTCGCCTGGGCGACCCTCCTCGCCTCGCTCGCCGTCGAGGTCCCCGCCGCGCTGGCCGGCCGCCATGCCGGGCGGCTTCCCCTCGCAGGCGCCTTCCAGCCGCTCACCGGGCGGCTCGTCGCCGCGGTCGTCGTCGCCTGCCTCACCCTTGCCCCCCGGCCCGCGCACCCGACCCCAGGGCTCTCGGTGCAGCCGGGCGGGACGCTTGGACCCCGGCCGGTCCCGGCGCTCGTCGTGCGCGACGATGCGTTCACTGCTCGCCTCACGACGGCGCGCACCTCGCCGGCCCTCGTGAGCACCGCCGGGATGGGGACCGCTGCCCCTGCAACGACTACCGGCGCAACCCCACCGTCTCCGGCGCCGGTGGTGGCGCCGCGGGTGTACGTGGTCCAGCGGGGCGACACCCTCTGGGGCATCGCCGAGCGCGAGCTGGGTGACCCGCTCGACTGGTCGACGATCTTCCAGATGAACGAGGGCCGCCCCCAGCCCGGCGGGGTGACGCTCACCGAGCCCCACTGGATCGACCCCGGCTGGACCCTCCTCCTGCCGACCCCGGCGACAACCACCCCACCGCCGCCGCCGTCACCGTCCGGGACGGCACCCCCGGTCTCCTCGCCGGCACCACTCAGCACCCCGGCGACGCCACCTTCCACGACGAGCCCGGCACCCGCCGTCCCGACCACGACGACGCCGACGACCTCTACACCGCCCGCGTCGGTGGCGAACCGCAGCGGAGCCCACGCGCATGAGGACGGTACGCCGAGCGAGCCGGTTCGCCTGCCGTCGGGATCGGTGGTGGCCGGCTCGTTCGCGGCCGGGGTCCTCTCGGCGGTGGCGCTGGGCCGCCTGCGCCGCCGCCACGCCTACCGCTACCGGCCGCCCGCACCCGGCAGGAACCTGGCCCCCGACCCACTCCGCCCGACCCTTCGCCACCTGAGCGCCGCTGCGGCGGCGACCAACGGCCACGGGCCGCTCAGCCCCGACGAGGTCCCGGCGATGGCCGACGACGACCCCGATCACCGTGAACGCCCCGACCTGGTCGAGATCGGCACCCGCGATGGCCACCGGGTGGCGCTGGCGTTGAGCGAGCTCGCCGGTAGCACCGTCACCGGCCCGACCGCCCCCCAGGTGGTAGCGGCGTGGGTCACCGCGTTGATGACCCGAGCTGGGCCCAGGGCGGCCGAGATCGTCGCCACCCACTTCGCCCTTGACGTGGTGTTCGGCCCCGGCGGATGCCCCGAGGCGGTCCCCGGCCTGCGGGTTCTCGACGACGCCGGACGGGTGCTCGGGCTCCTGGAGCGAACGGTGTTGACCCGAGCCCGCCAGTTGGCCGAGGCCGAGGTGGCCGACGTTGTCGCCTACCGCCAGGCCAACCCCTGGGAGCCGGTACCCATGATCCTGGCCATCGTCGACCGGATACCCCAGGACGACGCCGGCCGCTGGGCGGCCACCACCACGAAGGGCCCACAGCTGGGGTTCGCCGCGATCAGCATCGCCCCCGACGCCGCGCTGCCAGACCGCGTCGTGGTGGGAGAGGACCGGGTGGTGACCGCCGCGGTACCCGATGAGTTGGCCGAGCGTCTCGTTGGGGTCGAGCTGTTCGGGCTCACCGCAGACGAGGCGGCCGACGTGATCGCCGCCCTGGCGGAGTCCGAGGAGCGCCCCGACAGCACCGACGGCGACACCAACCTGGTCACCTTTGGAGACAGTGATGAGCCGGAGGTGACCCCATGGCCGATCGTCGCCCCACCGCCGGACGGCTATGGCCACGAGGACCAGGGATCGATACAGAAAGCAGCCGACCAGGCCGGCCTCGACGAGCCGGCAGCTCCCGAGGCCGCACCGGTCGTGGTAACCGTCTTCGGCCCCTACGAGATCGCCGTCGCCGGCGAGGTCGTCTCCCGGGGGCTGCGCACCGTGGCCAAGGAACTGCTGGCCTGGCTGTGCCTGCGACCCGAAGGGGCAAGCGTCGAGGCCGCGGTCGACGCCCTGTGGCCTGACACCGAGCGCGCCCAGGTCCACAAGATGTTCTGGCTGGCCGCCGCCAACCTGCGCACCCGGCTTGGCGGCCCGAGCGAGACCGAGTCCAAGGTCCTCGTCGCCTCCGGCGACGTCTACCGCCTCGACCCGGGCGCGGTGTCCTGCGATCTGTGGGCCTTCCAGCAGGCGCTCGCCACGGCAGCCCGGGCCGAGGAAGACCGGCCGGCCCGTGACGCTCTGCGCCGGGCCGTCGACGCCTACCGGGGGGACCTTCTGGTCGGCACCGACTACGGCTGGGTCGAGCCGGTCCGCCAGGACCTGCACCGCCGGGCCCTCGACGCCCATCTGCGCCTGGCAGACCTCGACGCCCATCTCGGGAACCACGATGCTGCGGCCGACACCCTGCGCCGGGCGATTGAACTGGACCGCTACGCCGAGGAGCCCTACCGCCGTCTCATGACCCTCCACGCCGAGCGGGGACGCCTCGACGCCGTCGTCGACACCTGGAAGCTCCTCAACGGCCGCCTGGCCGAGATCGACGTCGACCCCGAACCGGCCACCGAGCGCCTCTACCACTCGCTCACCCGCCCGCCCGCGTCTCCCGCCGACCGCGCCCGCCGGGCGCGGCTGTCCTCGTGACTGGCGGTGCGCGCATGGTCCCGGGACGAACCGCCCGGGCCGCTTGTTTCGGAGCGGTCCTGATCGCGGTCGAGGCAATCCTCGCCTGGCGGGTCGGCCCTACCCCCGCGTTGGCGGCCTTCACCTACTTGGGAGCCGTCGGGACGGTCGCCTCGGTCATCGACTGGCGTACCCGCCGGCTACCCGACACGCTGATCCTGCCGTCTTATCCCGTCACCATCGTCCTCCTGGCCGTAGCCTCAGGTGTCGGCCAGGACTGGTGGCCGCTCGTCCGGGCCCTCATCGCCGCCGCCGTCATGACCGGCTTCTACCTCGCTCTCGGGCTCGCCTCCCCCCGCGGCCTCGGTCTCGGCGACGTGAAGCTCGGAGGGCTGCTCGCTCTCGGGCTCGGCTGGCTCGGCTGGCCGACGGTCGTCACCGGCGTCCTCGCCGCATGGGGGCTCACCGCCATCGTCCTCCTCATATTCCAGGTCATACGGCCACGCAGGCTGGACCGGACCATCGCCTTCGGACCGTGGCTCTGCCTCGGAGCGCTGGTGGCGGTCGGCCTGCGATAGAGCCGAACCTGGCCCTGAGATTGTCGACCCGGCGAGGTAGCTCCTTGCAGAACCCGACGACCAGGAGGTGGCACCATGGCAACGACCAACGGCGAGGCGGTCAGAGTCGGCGCGATCGTTCGGGACCATCTCTGTCTGAGGCTGCGGTGAAGGCAGACGGGATCCGAAGTACACCCGATCCGTCAGCTCTGTGCCGGGGGTGGCCGCGTCACCTGGGCGGCGAACAACTCGACCACCTCGATCCAGCGAAGCAGCTCGTCGGCGGTCGGGGCGAGCTCGTACGCGTGGAGATGGCAAGCGTTGCTCAGCTCGACCCAGGTGACGATGACCGAGCCAGTGAGCGGGGTGTCCTCGAGGGTGGCCAGGCAGATGAACTGTGACCTCGCGCTGGCATCCGTGAGACCGGTCCACCCGAGCTGCCCCCAGTGGCAGGCGAGGAGCTCCTCGAGTGCCTGACGGGTCAGGAGCGCGCAGGCGCGAGGCCATGCTCTGATGGAGCTCGCACCCTCTCCATCGAGCAAGGCCCGAGCATGGACAAGCAGACTTCGCGGCTCGGCGCTCACCCCTGCCGTCCACGAAGCTGTTCGACGAGGCGTCTGGTCTCGTCGGCCAGCATGCCCGGCTGACCCTCGTAGTGGCCGTGGGCTCCCTTGTTGGCGGCCACGAAGGTCCGTTCGGCACCCTTGCCGTACAGCTCGCGAAGTCTGCGTCGCACCTCGCCGCCCCTGCTCGCGTCGTCGAACAGAGCGAGTGCCGCCTTCATGGTCAGCGTGGTGGCAGCACGAAGGGACTCCTCGACGTCGGCGTGACCGTCGCCCCGGCCGAGGCGTTTCCGCCTCACGATCTCCGTGAAGGTCGCCTCGAGGGCCAGACGGCAGAGGCCCGGGACCACCCTGCGGGCCACGTCTTCGGGGACGGCCGGGTCTGCCGCAACCGCCTTCGCATCCTCGATGGCCCGGGCGGGCGGTTCCAGGGCCGTGCGGATCTCGACTACCGATCCCGGCCGACGCGTGACCTCGAGGATCGTCGCAGCGAGCCCGAGACGTCGCACGGCCTCGGGCAGGCGGTCGTCGTGGGTGAAGACCACGACCTGGCGGTCCGACGCTGCGGCATGGAGCACACGGGCAAGGCCCTCGACCTTCGCCGGGTCCATCGCCTGGACGGGATCGTCGATCACCAGGAAGCGAAACGGGCTCGTGGGAAGGGTGGCCCGAGGAAGGAAGACGCTGAGGGCGAGCGCGTTCACCTCGCCCTGGCTCATGACGCCGAGACCGGGACCCGTCCTGCCGTCCACGCTCAGGTCGAAGTCAACCTGGCGCCGGGTTCGCGACCCGACGAGGCGGATGGCCCCGAGCGCCACGTTGCTCTCCTGGCGAAGCTCAGCCCAGATCCGGGAGGACTGCTCGGCGAGCGGTGCGAGCCGGCGGTTCCTCAGGTCGTCGATCGCGCGGGTCAGCCACGTTCGGGCACGTCTCAGGTCAGGAACCAGCTCCGCGGCAGCGAGGGCGGACGTCGCAGCTTCGCACCAGGCCGCTGAGCGGGCTGCAAGGGGAGCCCACCGGTCCTCGCGCCCGACCAGGACAGCTGAAGCCTCGCGCCGCAACTGATCGCATGCAGCGTGCAGCCGCGGCAGGCGGACGTCGAGGTGATCAGCCACTCCCCGAAGACCCTGCGATCCCCCGGCCTCGGGCAGTTCGGACCATGCGCGCCAGGCGTCGCGCGCGGCCAGCAGATCGAGACCGGCAACGGGCTGTTCGAGAACGCTTGGGGGAGCACTGGCGAGTGCCCCCGCGGCGCGGAGCGCCGAGGCGGCCGCGGCGTTCGCCTTCTCGGCTACCTTGGCCTCCGCCTGAAGTCGGTCGACCTCGGCCTCGGTGGTCGAGCGCCAGGCGGCACCGAGCGCGTCCGGGCGGCCGCAGACCGGGCAGGGACCGTCACCCACCTCGTGATGGTGGTCCAACGCCGCCTGGAGTAGCTCGGCCAACTTGTGTGAACGCTCCGACTCGCCGCCGGCCACCGCCTCGAGACCCTCGGCTGCTGCTCGCAGGTCGCCGATCACTCCATGCACCTCGTCCGGATTGGGCGCGGCCAGCTCGGACAGACGTCGCAGCAAGTCGAGCTCTCCCCCCGGCGACGCAGCGGTGACGCCGGTCGCCGTCCGTTGCGCGCCTTCGAGATCCCATGGGTCGGCCTCGAGGGCGTGAACAGCGCTCCTCGCTCGGTCGTCGTCGAGCGCCTTCAGGTCGCGGAGCAACTCGGGCAGGGACCTCTTCGCCTGTGCCAGTGGATCTTGAGCCTCCCGTTCCGACCTGGCGAGCGACTCGGCTGCTCTCGTCAAGTCGTCGAGGCCGAGCACGGCGACGAGCAGGTCGTAGAGCTCAGAAGGCCTGCCGAGCATGGACTCGAGCTCGGAGTGCGACAGGAACGGACGGTGCGTCGCCACGGCCTCCTGCCACCCGAGCCGGTCAGGTCCCCCGGGCGATTCGCCGCGCACCTGCACGCTCACGTGCGCCTCGGCGAAGTCCGTCTCGGTGGCCCAGGTGCGGCGAAGGACCGTGGCCCCGCTCGCTCCTTCGACCAACAAGGTCGCTTCGATGACCGATTCCCCGGTCGTGTGCAGATTGCGCCAACCTTCCCGCCAGATCGCGGAACGATCGGCCCAACGGCGTACGTCACCCGTGACGAGCACCTCGAGCGCTTCGGCGAAGCTCGACTTGCCGCTGCCATTACGGCCGACGACCAAGGTCAGGCCCGGCCCCGGCGAAAACGTGAGCGACGCGGCGGGTCCGATGCCTCGGAAACCAGCCACCTGCAGTCCAGCGAGGTACGCGCCGGCCGGCGTCGCTGTCGGGCCACGCTCGTCCGCTGATGGTCGCCTGCGGATCTCGCCACCCACGGCACGCTCCAAGGCGTCGTCGCCCTCGATCGCGGCAAGGAGGAGGCCCTCCGCACGCTCGGGAAGAGGATCGGCATCAAGCCTTTCGCACACCACGTCGAGCAACGTGTCGTCGAGCTCGCTCGTCACCGGGCGCACCGCTTCCGCGCGAGTGGACCACCGTCACCCTGGCATCGGCGTGCCGAGGTTCCTGCCCGCATCCGCTCATCGTGCCTCACGGGACTACAAGCCCGAGATGATGAGGTTGAGCACCAGCCCGACGATGAGGGCAACTGCGGCGCCAACTGCCTTGTCGTTGTCATCGCCGTCTTTCGTCATCGCGACGGCGATCCCTTGGGAGACCAGATGGGCACCTACGTGCAGGACCGCCTTGTCGTCATTCTTCACCCGTTCACCTCCTCGGCGTACTTGCTCCGACACGTACTTCGCTCCGGCATTCCCAGCCCGCAACGAAGCGGCCACCGGGCCGAGCTGGTCGGCCCGAAGGGCCCGGAGGTGCTGGCTTCTGGGTTCGACATGCCTGGTCCCTTCGCTCCGACCATTGGACCGGTCGTTGCTCGTAAGATATCATGTTGTGAGAGTCGAACTGTACCGCACTCGGAGTGTGGTTGCAAAGAAGCAACGAGCAGGAGGTGTCCGCGATCAAGACCCGCTTCGACGGGGAGGCGTTCTTCGCCGCGCTCGACGCGCAGCGCATCGGCCAGGGGCTCACGTGGCGCCAGGTGGCCAAGCAGTGCGGTGTGAGCGCGTCCACGCTCACCCGGATGTCACAGGGGAAGCTGCCCGACGCCCAGGGGCTGGCGGCGCTGGCAGCCTGGGCCGGGCTCGACACCACCACGTTCCTGCGTGGTGAGGACATCCCTCGACCCTCGCAGCCCGAGCCGCTCACCATGATCTCGACCTACCTGCGCAGCGACCCCAACCTGTCGCCCGAGGGGGCCGTTGCGCTCGACGAGCTGATCAAGGCGACCTACGCGCGGCTGCGCAAGCAGTGAGCGGATCGTGGCACTGCGACGCGGTTTCAAGAGCGAGGCGAACGAGATCGCTCGGGAGGTCCGCATGGAGCTCGGCCTTGGCCTCACGGCCCGGCTCGACCCCTGGCAGCTCGCTCACCGCTTGGACATTCCAGTGCTGGCCCTGTCGGATCTTGGCGAGCACGCGCCGGGCGCGGTGCACCACTTCCAGCAGGTCGACGCGAGCGAGTTCTCGGCGGTCACGGTCTTCCGGGGCAGCCGCCGGGTCGTCGTCCACAACGACGCGCATTCGAGGGGACGTCAGGCTTCCGACGTCGGCCATGAGCTGGCGCACGGTCTCTTGCTGCACGAACCCTCTCCACCGCTGGATCACGACAGGAGTCGCCTGTGGAACCCTGAGATGGAGGAGGAGGCGGACTGGCTGGCCGGCGCCATCCTCGTCTCCGACGAGGCCGCCTTTTCGATCGCGGCCCGCCGGGTGCCCGTCGACCTCGCCGCGGAGCACTACGGGGTGAGCGAGCCGATGATGCGGTTCCGGCTCAACGTGACCGGCGCCTACAAGCGCGCCGCTCGTCGGGCACCCGGGCGCCGGTAGGGGAAGCGATGGCGACGACAGCACTGACAACGCCGACCGACCGTGCGGCAATGGACGTCTTTGCCCTGCGGGACGGCGTCATTGCCGAGTACCGGCGGTTTCTCGAAGGCGCCCTGCGAATCCAGGACGAACGAGTGTCGGAGTTCGTCCAGAAGAAGCTCGACGAAGGCGTGCTCTGGCCTGATCCGTCGGTGAGCTTGAACCCGTCGTTCGCGCCGGGCGGCTGGGTCGACGAGCTCGTGAACGAACGGCTGCTCAGTGACCGATGCGGTGAACTGTTCCGGGTCCCCGACCAGGCGGGCGGCGCTCGGCGAGGCCTTCACCTGTACCACCATCAGGCAGAGGCGGTCCGGGCTGCCGCGTCGGGGGTCAGCTACGTGCTGACGACCGGCACCGGCTCGGGCAAGAGCCTCGGCTACCTGATCCCGATCACCGATGCCATCTTGCGCGAGGGCCGCGGATGCGATGACCGGATCGAGGCGATCGTCGTCTACCCGATGAACGCGCTGGTCAACTCCCAGCTCGAAGAGGTCGCGAAGTTCTTGCCCTCCGAGGGCCCGGTCCGCGTCAGGCGGTATACGGGCCAAGAGTCCCAAGAAGCCCGCGAGGAGCTGCGCTCCCATCCTCCCGACGTGCTGCTCACCAACTACGTGATGCTGGAGCTGCTCCTCACCCGCACCGAGGAGCGACCCATCATCGACGCGGCGCAGGACCTGCGGTTCTTGGTGCTCGACGAGCTGCACACCTACCGGGGCCGTCAGGGTGCGGACGTAGCGCTCCTAGTCCGGCGCCTGCGCGAAGCCTGCAGCGCTCGCCGGCTGCAGTGCGTGGGCACCTCGGCGACGCTCAGCTCCGGTGGGACCGCCGAGCAGCGTCGCGTCGAGGTCGCGAGGGTCGCGGCTCGCCTGTTCGGCACGGAGGTCACCCCCGAAAGCGTAATCAGCGAGCGCTTGGAGCGGGCCACCGATCCGTGGCGGCCCGAAGATCGGGAGCTGCTCAGCTCGCTTGCCAAAACAGTGTCCAGCAAGAGGACGCCGAGTGGTTTCGCAGAGCTCCGGGCGAACCCGCTGGCACGGTGGATCGAGTCGACCCTCGGCATCCAAGGAGAGGGTCCTGAGGCCACGCGGGCCACCCCCCGCCCGCTGCACGGCGCAGGTGGCGTGGCGCGCGAGCTCGCCAAGCTGGTGGGCTGTAGCGAGGAGCAGGCGGCGCAAGCGATCAAAGCGTGCCTACTCGCCGGCTCCCAGGCCCGCCACCCCGAGACCGACGCGCCGCTGTTTGCTTTTCGCCTTCACCAGTTCGTCGGACGTGGAGCCCCCGTCGCCGCCACCCCAGAGGCCGAGGGGGAGCGTGAACTGCTCTGGGGCGAGCAGCGCTTCGCGCCAGGGGATCGCAGCCGGGTTGCGTTGCCTCTCGCGTTCTGCCGACGTTGCGGCCAGGAGTACTACATCGCCGAGCGGATCCCCGATCAGGCTCGAGGCACGAGCTACCTGGTGGGTCGGGAGCTGTCGGACCGCGACACCGCCCTCGTCGAAGACGAAGCACGCCAGCTCGGCTTCCTTCACCTGAGCGCCGCCAGCCCCTGGCCAGCCGAACTCGACGGCATGCTCGAACGGCTGCCTTCGGACTGGCTGGAAGAGGACCCAAAGGGCGGGTTCCGCTTGCGCCGAGACCATCGAGAGCGGCTTCCCACGCCGGTCTGGGTGCATCCCGACGGCCAGCTCGACCTTCAGCCGACAAGTGGCTCCCTGCTCGCCCACTGGCTACCCGCGCCGTTCCGGCTCTGCCTGTCGTGTGGGATCTCCTACGCGCTGCGGGGGCGCTCCTCGGACCTGACCCGGCTCACGACGCTTGGTACCGAGGGCCGCTCCAGCTCCACGACCGTCTTGAGCCTCGCGGTCCTGCGCCACCTCGGCGAGGCGAATGGCGTCGAGCCGAAGCTTCTCAGCTTCTCCGACAGTCGCCAAGACGCGGCCCTCCAGGCCGGGCACTTCAACGACTTCGTGCAGATATCGGTGCTCCGAGCAGCGACCTACCGAGCCCTGGAGAAGGCGGGCGCTGTCGGGCTCGGCTACGAGGAGCTGGCACCAGCGGCCGTGGACGCACTTCACCTCGATGCGGCGGCGTACGCCGCCAACCCTGAAGCTCGCCTCTACGAGGTCCCCGAGCGCGCTCGTCGGGCCTTGGTCGACGTGGTCGGCTACCGGCTGGCCATCGACCTGCGCCGCGGCTGGCGCGTCGCCGCGCCCAACCTGGAACAACTCGGCCTCCTCGAGGTCGGCTACGAGCACCTCGACCGCCTCGC
Organism: Actinomycetes bacterium; assembly: GCA_021803085.1. Classification (GTDB taxonomy): domain Bacteria; phylum Actinomycetota; class Acidimicrobiia; order Acidimicrobiales; family RAAP-2; genus JAJYVT01. The sequence continues at coordinate 13,469 of JAJZMD010000260.1, read as the reverse complement.
CGCGGATGGTGGCGCCTGGGACGGTCGGCACCCGGCGCTCGCTGGCGCACCTGCGGCCCAGCGCGGGGAGATCTGCAGGGCCATCCTCGACCACCTGCGCCACGAGCTCGCCATCGGTGCCGAGCATCTCGACCCTGCCCGGCAGAAGACGATCGAGGCCCGCTCCTACGCCGAGCTCGTGCCGCCGTGGGGCTTCGACGAGACCGAGCGGGACCGCCTGGAGACCCACTCGACGGTCTTCCCGCGCTCCTCGCGCAAAGGCGACCGCATCCCGAAGGGCCAGCGCTGGCTCTTCTTGGGGCCGCGCAGCGCGATCGGCACCTACGTGCGCCGGAGGGCGCTGGTGGAGGCGGGACTCACCAGCGACGAGGTGGGCCAGGTGATCGCAGATTGCTTCGAGCTCATGGCAGCCGCCGGGCTCCTCAGCGAGGTCGTCGACGCTCGGCGAGGCGGGGGTGTGGCCGGCTACCGCCTCGCGTCGGGCGCCATGCGCTTTCACGCCGGTGCCGGTGACAGCCCTCCTACCGATCCGGTCCGGGTGGGCCAGGTCGGCGAGGCCGAGGCGGCGACGAACGAGTTCTTCCGCCGCCTCTACAAGCAGGTCGCGTCCGAGATGTCGGTGTTCATGGCAGCAGAGCACACCGCCCAGGTGCCCGCCGAAGTCCGAGAAGAACGCGAGGAGGCGTTTCGAGTGGGAAAGCTGCCACTTCTGTGCTGCTCACCCACCATGGAGCTCGGCATCGACGTTGCGAGCTTGAACGCAGTGGGGATGCGCAACGTCCCGCCCACGCCCGCCAACTACGTGCAGCGCTCGGGGCGGGCCGGGCGCTCAGGCCAGCCAGCCTTCGTGGTGACCTACTGCTCGACGACCTCGAGCCACGATCGATACTTCTTTCGCCGCCCTGAGCTCATGATCTCCGGCCAGGTGCGCCCCGCTGAGCTGGACTTGGCCAACGAGGACCTGCTGCGTGCCCACGTCCAGGCCATCTGGCTTGCAGAGACCGGCGTCCGTCTCGGCGCGAGCCTCCGAGACGTCCTCGACGTTGACGGCGACCCGCCGCCGCTCGCGCTTCGAGACGAAGTGAACAGCGCGTTCGAGCAGAGTGATGTCATCCCTCGAGCGAAAGCCCGCGCCCTGTCGGTGTTGGACGACATCGGCGGCGAGCTGAAAGCGGCCGAGTGGTGGCGGGCGAGCTGGCTCGATGAAGTGCTCGCCGGAGCCGCCGCGCGCTTTGACGCGTCCTGCGACCGCTGGCGCGAAATGTACCGCGCCGCCTCGGCCCAGGCCCGCTTTTACGGCCAGGTCGTGCTCGACGCGGCGCGCTCGCCCCAGGACAAGGATCAGGCGAAGATCCTGCGCTCCCAGGCCGAGACCAAGCTGGGCCTTCTCTTGAACGACGACGAGCGCAGGGGCCTGGCCGCAAGCAGCCTCTTCTCCGACTTCTACAGCTACCGTTACTTCGCCTCCGAAGGCTTCCTCCCTGGCTACAACTTCCCCCGGCTCCCGGTGTCGGCCTACGTACCAGCCCCGCGACACAAGACCGGCGACGAGTACCTGTCGCGGCCGCGCTTTTTGGCCATCGCGGAGTTCGGGCCGGGAAACCTCGTCTACCACGACGGCGCCGTCTACCAGGTGGACCGCGCCGACCTCCCCCTCGACTCCCCCGAGGCGCTCGCCTCGGGCCCCGCCCTCACCCAGGCCGCAGTCGTCTGTTCGGCCTGCGGGTACGCGCATCCAGCTCCCGGCGGGGTCGGGCCGGACTGCTGCGAGCGCTGCGGCCAGGGCCTGAGCGGCGAGGGGGCGCAGCGCTACGGTGACCTGCTTCGCGTCGCGAGCGTGTCGCTGCGGCGTCGCTACCGGATCACCTCCGACGAGGAGGAACGCCGCCGCCAGGGCTACGAGGTCCGCACCGCGATCCGCTTCGGCGAGGCACGCGGCCATCGGCTGGAGCGGCGCGCGAGCGCAGCGGCGGCCTCTGGTGAGCTCGTGCAGCTCGCCTATGCACCCGCGGCCACGATCTACCGGCTGAACGTCGGTCGAGCCCGCCGCCGCCCTGACACTCCGGAGGGGTTCTTGCTGGAGGTCCCCCGCGGTCGCTGGGTGGCAGACTCGCGCGCCGAGGACGAGGACGAGGAGGAGAGGGCAGAGGCGCGCCGGCGGCTGGTGCGCGTGGTCCCCTTCGTGGAGGACCGCCTCAACAGCCTGCTCGTCGAGCCGGCCCGAGAGATGAGCCTGGAGGAGGCCATCTCCCTCGGCGCCGCGCTCAAACGCGGGCTCCAGGTCCGCTTCGAGCTGGAGGACGCCGAGCTCGGCCTCGACCACCTGCCGAACCTGCCGCCGCGCTATCGGCCCCGCCCGCCGCACCACGATCGCTGCTCCGACAAGGTGGGCGGCGGGCCCGACGACGCTGCAGGGGAGGCGGGCGTGGCCTTCGTGGCCGGGCTCGCCCGGCGCACGATCCTGTTGTACGAGACCGCGGAGGGGGGAGCCGGGGTGCTGCGCCGGCTCGTCGATGACCCTGCCGCACTGCCCGAAGTCGCCCGAGCCGCGCTCGAGGTCTGCCACTTCGACCCCGACAGCGGTGCCGACCGAGGCGACCTTGGCGGCGAGGCCTGCGAAGCGGCCTGCTACGACTGTCTCATGGCCTATGGGAACCAGGCTCACCATCACGCCCTCGACCGCCACCTCATCCGCGACCTCATGGTCGACCTCGCCCGGGCCAAGGTCAGCACGTCCCCGGGTCCGAGCGACCCCGACGAGCACAGGGCCTCCCTCGAGCGGCTCTGTGGCTCCTCGCTCGAGCGAGAGTGGCTGGACTTTCTCTCCGAGCGCGGCTACCGCCTGCCCGACGCCGCCCAGGTCTACATCGAAGCTGCGGGCACCCGGCCCGACTTCCTCTACAGGGAGGCTCACGTCGCTGTGTACGTCGACGGCCCCGCCCACGACGGCGCTCACCGGGCCGCACGAGACGCCACCCAGCAAGGCGCCCTGGAGGACTTGGGCTACACCGTCGTCCGCTTCGGCCACCACGACGACTGGGGCGAGGTCGCGGGCCGTCACCGCTTTGTCTTCGGGCCGGGGAACACCCGACCATGAGCTTTGCTCCTGGCAGCCTCGTAGCCGCGCGGGGCCGTGAGTGGGTGGTGCTGCCCGGCTCAAGCGATGACCTGCTGCTGCTCAGGCCCCTCGGCGGCCAGAGGGAAGAGGAGACGGGCATTGTGACCGCCCTGGAGGAGGTGCGCCCGGCGAGCTTCTCCTGGCCCGGACAGGGCGACCTCGGTGACTACCGCTCTGCGCGTCTTTTGATCGACGCGCTGCGTCTCGGCTTCAGAGCCTCGGCCGGCCCGTTCCGCTCGCTCGCCTCCGTCGCCGTCGACCCCCGCCCCTATCAGCTGGTGCCACTGCTGATGGCGCTTCGACAGGAGAGGGTGCGGCTTCTTGTGGCCGACGACGTCGGGGTCGGCAAGACGATCGAGGCCGGGCTGATCGCCCGCGAGCTGCTCGACAACGGGGACGCCCTTCGCCTGCTCGTGCTGTGCCCCGCCTCGCTCGCTGCCCAGTGGCAGCGCGAGCTCGAAGAGAAGTTCAACCTTGACGCGGCGCTCTACCTGCCCGCCACTTCTGCGCGTCTCGAACGCGAGTGCGCGCCGGGCGAGAGCGTCTTCGAGCGCTATCGCTGCCTCGTCGCCTCCGTCGACTTCGCCAAGAGCGCGCAGCGCCGCGAGGAGTGCATCCGGGCGGGCGCCGACCTGGTCGTGGTCGACGAGGCCCACACCTGCGTAGGCGGCCTCGGATCGACGAGCCACCAACGCCACCAGCTCATCTCCCGCCTCGCCGAGAGCGACCGTCACCTCCTGCTCTTGACGGCGACGCCTCACTCGGGCGACGAGGCCGGCTTCGCCAATCTCGTCGGCCTGCTCGACAAAGAGCTCGTTGCCCTGCTCGAAGACGACCGACCATCGGCGGAGCTGCGCACCCGGCTCGCCCGGCACCTGGTGCAGCGGCGCCGACCGGACCTGGCCGAGTTCGTCGAGGACACCCCCTTCCCCCGGAGGGAGGAGGCCGACTTGAGCTACGAGTGGTCGCCCGACTACCGGGAGGTCTTCGATCACGCCTTTGACTGGGCCCGTGCACACGCAGGCGCTGTCGCAGCGCCCCAGGCGCGCGCCAGGTGGTGGTCGGCGCTGGCCCTGCTGCGCTCGCTGTCCTCGAGCCCGGCCGCCCTCGCCGCCACGCTTCGCGCCCGCACCTCTGAGCGAGCAGAAGCAACCGGCGTCGAGGACGCTCGAGGGGCTGACCAGCTCCTCGATGTCGCCGAGGAGCCCAACGACGTCGCCCCAGCGCTCTTTGTCGAGCCGGGCGAGCCCGCTGTCCCCGACGGCCTCGAGACTCTGGCCGAGGCAGTCGCGCGCCTGTCGCCTGCGGCCGACACCAAGCTCACCACGGCGCTCGACGCCGTGGGGAACCTCGTCGCCGACGGCTTCCGGCCGATCGTCTTCTGCCGGTTCGTCGAGACCGCGCGCTACGTGGCCGAGGCTGCGAGGGCGAGGCTCGGTCCAGGGGTCGCGGTGGAGGTCGTGACGGGCCTCCTCCCGCCGGAGGAGCGCGCCGAGCTCGTCGAGGCGCTCGACGCCGAGCGGCGCGTGCTCGTCGCCACCGACTGCCTCTCGGAGGGGGTCAACCTCCAAGGCCGCTTCGACGCGGTGGTCCACTACGACCTGTCGTGGAACCCCAACCGCCACGAGCAGCGCGTGGGCCGGGTCGACCGGTTCGGCCAGCCAGCCCCCCTCGTCCGATCGGTCACGGTCGTCGGCACCGCCAACCCGCTCGACCAGGCGGTGCTTGCCGTGCTGCTGCGCAAGCAGCGGGCGATCAGGAGCCGACTCGGCATCCACGTGCCGGTGCCGGGCAACACCGAGGAGCTGGTGGAAGAGCTGGTCCGCGGTGCACTATCCGCGAATCGCCCCGACCAGCTCGAGCTCTTCGAGACGACCCCGGCCGCCCGCCAGCTGGAGCTCGCATGGGAGGACGCGGCTGAGCGCGAGCGGCGCTCCCAGAGCCGTTTCGCCCAGCGCTCGATCCACCCCGACGAGGTGATGGACGAGCTCGGCGCCGCGCGTCGCGCCATCGGCTCACCGGCCGATCTCGCCTCCTTCCTCGCCGAGGCGGCGCAGGCCTGGGGCGCGACGGTCAACCTGGCCTCCGAGGGCAGGCTGCGCCTTCACGCCCAGGGTATGCCAGCGGAGCTTCGAGCGAGCCTCGGTGGCGACGCTGCGACCGTGCGTTTCGAGCTACCCGTCCGTACTGGCGAGGTGTACCTCAGCCGGACTCATCCTTTCGTTGCCGGGCTCGCGGCGAAGACCCTCGACGCCGCGCTCGACCCGCTCCAGCCCGGACCGGCCCGGCGAGCCGCCGTGGTGCGCACGAAGGCGGTCGCGCGTCGAACGACGCTGCTCCTGCTGCGGTTCCGCTTCGAGCTGTCCTGGCCGAACCGCCCGGACATCCTCGCCGAGGACACTGGGATCCTCGGCTTCGAGGGCGCCCCGACGGATGCGAGCTGGCTCGATCCCGGCCAGGCACTCAGGCTTTTGGAAGCCACCCCCGACGCCAACGTCGACCCCGCACAGGCGGCGTTGTTCCTCTCCCGCCTCACCGAGCACGCAGACGGCTTGACCTCCAGACTCGAAGCCGAGGCCGCCCGGCGGGCCGTTGAGATCCAGGAGGCGCACCGCCGCGTGCGCCAGGCCGCCGGCGCCGGCGTCCGCTTGGCCGTGCGCCCACACCGCCCAGACGTGCTCGGCAGCTACATCCTGCTCCCGGTCGGAGCTGCGTAGATGCCGGCGACCTCCACCTCGCCGTTCCCGGCCCTGAGCAGCGCAGGAGGCCTCCTGCCGGCGCCGTTCCTCGCACGCGTCGGCCACCTCGACTCGAGCCTCCCCGGCCTCTCGCCTGGCGCGTACCACCTCGCTCCCGGCGAGCGCCTGGAGGAGGCGACCAGCGCCGCCTTCAACAACCTGCTCGCCCGCTGGCAGCGCGTCTGTGACCTCTCGGAGACGCCATCGGATTCGCTCGGGGCCAACGCGGAACGGCTCTGGTCGCTTCCTGCCCTCGCCGCCTTCGGCTACGGCTGGCTTCAGCCGGCACCGGCGCTCGTCTTCGGCGAACGCAGCTATCCCATCAGCCACGCCTGGGGCGCCGTCCCCGTGCATCTCGTCAGCTGGGACACCGACCTGGACAAGACCGCACCGGTCCCGGGCCAGACGAGACGAGTGAGCCCGAGCCGCCTGCTCCAAGAGGCACTGGACCTCACCGGGGTCCGAACGTGGGGCATCGTGAGCAACGGCCGGAAGCTGCGCCTCCTTCGCTCCGGCTCGGCTGGCTCGCGGGCCAGTTTCGTCGAGTTCGACCTCGAGTCGATCTTCACTACCCAGTCCTTTGCCGACTTTCTCCTCGCCTGGCTCACCTGCCACCAAAGCCGCCTCGAGGCCCGCCCGCAAGGAGGGTGCTGGCTCGATGCCTGGGCCGACGAGGCGACGGCGAGCGGCATCCGCTCCCTCGAGCGCCTGCGGGGTCAGGTCACCCAGGCCATCAGCATCCTCGGCGCCGGCTTCCTCGCGGACCCTGCCAACGCCTCGCTGCGGTCCCGGCTCGCGTCGGGAGCGCTCTCTGGTCAGGAGTACTATCGGCAGCTTCTCCGCCTCGCCTACCGGCTCATCTTCTGCTTCGTCGCCGAAGACCGCGCCTTGCTGCACCCACCTACGGCCGACCCGGTCGCGTGCGACCGCTACCGCCGCTACTACTCGTCCGACCGCCTGCGCCGCCTCGCCGGCACCCCGCAGCGGACCCCGCACGGCGACCTCTGGCGGGCGTTCCAGGTGGTCGTCCGGGCCCTGTCCTCCGAGAAGGGCGAGGCGGCGCTCGGACTGCCCGCCCTCGACGGGTTCCTCTGGTCCCCAGAGGCCTGTCCCGACCTCGACGCCGGGGAGCTCACCAACGCTGCGCTCCTCGATGCCACCCGCCGGCTCGCCTACATCACCGAAGACCACGCCCGGCTCAAGGTCGACTACCGCCACCTCGGCTCCGAAGAGCTGGGCGCGATCTACGAGTCACTGCTCGATCTCCATCCCGTGCTCGACCCCGACGGGCCGAGCTTCATGCTCGTCGTCGCTGCAGGCACCGAACGCAAGAGCACCGGCAGCTACTACACGCATCCGAGCCTTGTCGCCCAGCTCCTCGACAGCGCGCTCGACCCGCTGCTCGACGAGGCGGAGCGAGCAGCCGACCCCGAAGGCGCCCTGCTCGCTCTTCGAATCTGCGACCCAGCGTGCGGCAGCGGGCACTTCCTCGTCGCAGCAGCCCGGCGTATTGCGCTGCGGCTTGCGAGGTGGCGGGGCGGCGGGGAAGAGCCCGATCAGCTCGCCTTGAGCCATGCCAGCCGCGAGGTGATCGGACGGTGCCTCTACGGCGTCGACCGCAACGACATGGCCGTCGAGCTGACCAAGGTCGCCCTCTGGCTCGAGGCCCTGGAGCCGGGCCTCCCGCTCTCGTTCCTCGACCACCAGGTCATCCAGGGCGACGCGCTGCTCGGCGCGACCCCCGCCCTGATCGCCGCCGGCATTCCCGACGAAGCGTTCAAGCCTCGAACCGGAGACGACCCCGACCTCGCCCGCCGCCACAAGCAGGCCAACAGGGACCAATACCGAGGCGGCAAGCGCCAGCTCCCCGGCTTCGTCGGGCTGCCATCAGCGCACGGACCTACGCCTTCGATGCCGACCGCTCTCAGCTCGGACATCGAGACGCTTGCCGTGCGTGCGGCGCGACTGGCGGAGGCCGATGACGCGACCATCGAAGCGGTCACGGCGAAACGGCGACGCTGGGCCGAGCTCGCCGAGAGCCCCCAAGCACGGCGAGCACGCCTTTCGGCCGACGCCTGGTGCCTCGCCTTCCTCGGCTCCAAGGTCGCAGGCGAGGCAGTGTTCACCCAGGCGCTCCTCGACCAGCTCGCCGAGGATCCCGACTCGCTCGACCCGACGGTCGTAAGGCGCATAGAAGAGCTGGCAGGTACCTGGCACCTGCTCCACTGGCACCTCGCCTTCCCCGAGGTCTTTGGGGCAACGGCGGCTGACTCGGCCCTGGGACCGGAGCAGCGAAGAGGATTCGACGTCGTCCTCGGCAACCCGCCCTGGGAAAAGGTGAAGCTCGCCGAGAAGGAGTTCTTCTCCTCCCGGCGCCCCGACATCGCCGAGGCAGCCGGCGCCCGACGCCGCCGCCTGATCGCGGAGCTGGAGGCGACTGATCCCTCGCTGTGGACGGAGTACCGGGACGCGCTCGCACATGCCGAGGCGGTGGCCCACTTCCTCCACGACTCGGGCCGCTACCCCCTCTGCGGACGCGGCGACGTGAACACCTACGCGGCGTTCGCCGAGGCGATGCGAAGCCTTCTCGCACCGGCCGGGCGTCTCGGGGTGATCCTGCCGACCGGCATCGCCACCGACGACACCACGAAAGCATTCTTCCAGGCAGTCGCCCAGGGCGAGCTCGTGAGCCTCTACGACTTCGAGAACCGGCGAGGCCTCTTCCCCGACGTTCATAGCAGCCAGAAGTTCTGCCTGCTCACCCTTTCCGGGAACGCCCGACCGGCCGCCCGGGCCGATCTCGCCTTCTTCTGCCACGAGGCGAGCGACCTCGACGCCCCAGATCGACGTTTCGCCCTCGAGCCAGGGGAGATCGCGCTCTTGAACCCCAACACCGGAACCTGCCCGGTCTTTCGCTCCCGGCGCGACGCCGAGATCACCCTCGGCATCTACCGGCGGGTGCCGGTGCTCATCCGCGAGGGCGACGAGAAGGGGAACCCCTGGAGTGTTCGGCTGGCGACGATGTTCCACATGACCAGCGACTCGGGCCTCTTCCACAGCCGTGAGCAGCTCGAAGCCCAAGGGTTCACGCTGGATGGGAACGTCTTTCGTCGTGGAGACGAGACCTACCTGCCGCTGTATGAGGCGAAGATGGTGAGCTTCTACGATCATCGAGCGGCCGACGTGGTGATCAGCCCTACCGCCGCCGCCCGGCAGCGCCAGCCCCGCTACCTCACCGCTGAGGAGCATCGCGATCCGTCTCGGCCGGCCTACCCGTTGTCGTGGGTAAAGCGCGCGGAGGTCGATGCACGCCTCGAGGACTGGCCCCATTCGTGGCTGCTCGGCTTCTGCGACGTCACGAGCCCGACCAACGAGCGGACGGTGGTACCTGCGGTCATCCCTCGCTCAGCCGTCGGCAACAAGTTCCCACTGCTCCTCGCGGCTGTCGACCCACGTCACCTGACGTTGCTCGGCGCGTCACTGGCCTCGTCTGCGCTCGACTTCATTGCACGCCAGAAGATCGGCGGCATAACGCTCAACTTCTTCATCGTCAAGCAGTTCCCCGTGTTGCCGCCCTCGGCCTACGACGGACGCGCGCCGTGGGACCAGGATCGCAGCATCACCGACTGGCTCATCCCGCGCATCCTCGAGCTCACCTACACCGCGTGGGATCTCGCCGGTTTCGCCGGCGATCTCGGCTTCGACGGACCACCGTTCCGCTTCGACGAGGAACGCCGTAGCGTGCTGCGCGCAGAGCTCGACGCTTGCTTCTTCCACCTCTACGGCATCGAGCGGGAGGACGTCGAGTACGTGCTTGACACCTTCCCGATCGTGGCCCGCCACGACGTCGCAGCCTTCGGCGAGTTCCGCACGAAGCGCCTCGTGCTCGAACGCTACGACGCGATAGGGAAGGCGACTGCAACGCAGGAGCCCTACGAGTGCCCGCTTGATCCGCCCCCGGTTGACCCGCGTGCCGCCCACCCGCCACGAGGAGATAAGCACGATGGCGAATAGCACCTACATCGACCTCTTCGGCCAGTCCATCGGGCAGATCTCCGTCGACGGCGCAGTAGTCCGGGCCGAAGGTGGCCCGATCAACCCCCAGCTCGTCTTTCCCTTGGAGGTCCAGCTCAATAACCAGCCGGATGAGGCGATGCTCGCGATCGGGCGCGTCCGAGGCCTGCTCGGCACGGACCAGAACGTGCAACCGGCCACCGCCATCTGCCCGCCTGTGTGCGAGGACCTGATCGGCACGAACCCCGCCTTTCGTGTCACCTCGCGCCCACACGGTCAGGGGACCAGCACCGTCGAGCTGCGCTTCTTCCTTACGCCGTCCCAGGTGGAGGAGCTCGAGAGCCGCCGACATGCGAGCCACAGCGACGTCTTCAACCTCTACCTCCGGCTCGAGCCGACGGTCATCGGACTGCAGAACTTCAACAGGCAACAGCCCGGGTCAACGTCAGAACCGAGGATCTGGGACACGAAGTATGGGGAGTACGCGGAGATCGCGTGGTTCTGGGCCGCGAACCAGCCCCCGGTGCTACGTGTCGATGTCGAAACCTCGACCTGGGTACGAAGCGTGCTCCCCGGTCTCGGCTACGACCGTCTCCGGCTCGTGGAGGTCACCCTTCCGCCCCCGCTTCCGGACCGGCCGAACGCGGCCGCCGAGTTCGACAAGGCCGAGGCCGCACTGGACGCCCGCCGCTACGAAGACTCCGTCTCCGCGTGCCGGGGGCTTCTCGCCATGTGGAAGGGGCTCCTCGATGCGACAGATGCACATCGCGTTGCCGATGTGATGGCCGAGCGGCTCGGGTGGACCGCAGACGACGGCAGGCGCCAGTTTCTCGACGCGCTGTGGAAGGCAGCGACGGACTTTGTGAACGCACCCCACCACCCGGAAGGCGCGGGGCAAGCCACGTGGATCGACTATCGCGACGCTCGCTTGGCCTTGCTAGTGGTCGGAGTGCTCTCCGAGTACGTGGGATCGATTCCTCCCTGACCCTGCCCGGCTCAGGTCGGGTGATGGCCAGGAGAGGCGTCAGGGCGCTACGGCCACAACGAGCAGGTTCTGATATCAGCCCCCATGGCCGTGCCGCCCACCCACGACGGATGAAATGCTGGTGAGCGGCCACCGGTAGTGGTCGCCGAACCCCGATTGCAGCTACGAGCGCGAAATCAGTCTGGCGCGGGGACCTCGGGGGACCCACGACTGTCGCTACGAGCACGAACCCCAGTATCCGCTTCACCTGGTCCCTCGCCGGTGGCCTCCGAACCATGAGGAGGTGCGCAATGAAGGAGATCAGGGACAAAGTGGCGGGGCTTGACGTCCATCGTGACACCGTCGTCGCGTGTTGCCGGGTGCCCGGTTCACGAGGTGGGATCCACACGAGCAAGCAGTCGTTCCGCACCACGTCGAAAGAGCTCTCTGCCCTCGCGCGGTGGTTGACCGACGCCGGAGTGACCACTGTCGTGATGGAAGCGACCGGGGTCTACTGGAAGCCGGTGTACTACTCGTTGGAAGGGCTCTTCGACGAGCTCTGGCTGTGCAACGCGCAGCACGTCAAGAACGTGCCTGGCAGAAAGACCGACCTCACCGACGCCGAGTGGTTGGCCGATGTGGCCGCACACGGCATGGTGCGACCCAGCTTCATCCCCCCACCCGAGATCCGAGCGATCCGCGAGATGACCCGCTATCGAAAGACGCAGGTCGACGCCCGGACCAAGGAGATCCAGCGTCTTGAGAAGGTGCTCCAAGACGCCGGCATCAAGTTGTCGTCAGTCGCCTCTGGCGTCTGGAGCAAGTCGGCAAAGGAGATCCTCGAGGCGATGATCGGCGGAGAGCGGGACTCCAAGATCCTCGCGGAGATGGCGAAGAGCCGTATGCGAGCCAAGATCCCCCAGCTTGAAGAGGCTCTGTCAGGCCACTTCGGCCCGCACCACGCGGTGGTCTGCCGTCAGGTGATGGATCACATCGACTTCTTGGATCGTTCCATCGCTACCCTCACTGAAGAGATCGCCACTCTGCTCGTCCCTTTTGAGGCCACCATCACCACCATCTGCTCGATCACCGGAGTAGGCAGGACGACGGCTGAGGTCATGGTGGCGGAGATGGGTGCGGACATGACCCGCTTCCCCACGGCGGCCCACCTCTGCGCCTGGGCCGGTGTTGCCCCGGCCAGTCATGAGTCCGCTGGCAAACGTCGGCCGCACGGAACCAGGCATGGCTCCACCTGGCTCCAGCGGGCCCTCATCGAAGCTGCCAAGGCGGCAGCACGCACGAAAGGGACCTACTTTTCGGCTCAATACGTGCGGATCGCGCGACGCCGCGGACCGAACAAGGCTACCGTCGCTGTTGCGCACTCGATCCTCAACACCACGTGGTATCTCTTGACGACGGGTTCTCTCTATGACGACCCTGGAGCCGACTACTTCCTTCAGCGCCACGATCCCGCTGTCGAGGCGAAGCGACTTCAAAAGCGGATCGAGGCGCTCGGCTTCGCTGTCACCATCACGGCAGCTGCGGCGTAGCCCCCACAATCCCCCAACAGCTATCGCCACCTGGCCGTAGCTTCCGACTCGCGCGCACCTCGCGCAGTCAGTGATGGAGGCATTTCACCCCAGCAGGTGGAGGTACAGGTGCGAATCGGTCAGCACCGCCGCCGTCAGCCCGTTCTCGAACATATGTTTGGTAGAGTTGCCGTGTCGCTGAAAGACGGCCGGAGGTGACAGATGAAGCGAGAGAAGCCGAAGAAGATCGTCGCAGCTATAACGGGACGTGTGCTGAAGAACGGCGAACGTTGCAAAGAATGGTATGCCGGTATCGCAGCGGACCCCGATGACTGCCTCTTCCGCCGCCATCGCGTTCGCCGGGACGACGTCCACACATGGATCGTACGGAAGGCGGCCAACGAGGCAAAGGCCCGTAAGGCCGAGAAAAGATTGCTCCGAGCTGGCTTTGATGGAGGAGCCGGGGGCGGCGATCAGTCTACGCGGTTCGTCTACGCCTACAAGATGGCGAGCCACACCTCCGAGGAATGATGCCCCCGCATTGGTCGGGCTATGGGCCTGTTCGCGTGGGGTGTGGGGGATGCCTACGGTCAGGCTTCGAGGGGGAAACGAGGCTGACGCCCTCGGGCCCGCATGGTGACGCCAGCCTCCTTCAAGGCGCGCCGAACCGTGCTGGCCGCCACGCCCAGATGCGCAGCCACCCAATCTGCCGACCGACCCTCGGCATAGAGTTGCGCGGCACGACCCACGTGTTCTTCCTGGAGCGCCCGGCGCTCCCGCTTCGGGACGCCGTGGCGCCGGACGTGGCCGAGGACCGTCGTCCGATTGATCCGGAACGACGCCGCCAGCTCCTCGACGGGGACACCCTGGCGGTAGGCGTCGACCAGTGCGCCCACCTCGACTGGAGCAAGGCGCCGCTGGACCGGGAGAGAGGCGATGATCGGGTCGGACGGGTGAGAAGGAGCCTCGCCGGGGTTCTGGCGCAGCACCGTCCCGAGCGCTGGCAGGCGCAGCACAGGGCCATCTACCTGGGTAAACGCACGAGGTCGTGCAGTCGGATGTCGTCTCGTACGGTGACAAGGTAAGACCACTTTTTTGTCGATTTA
>JAJZMD010000272.1 GCA_021803085.1 Actinomycetes bacterium | reverse complement strand
GAGATCGCTCCGCCGATCTCACTGCGGTGATCGGTGCACGCTCACCGCGTAGTCGCCGCCCGGCGCGAACGGGTCGCGTCCCCAGGTGGCGAAGCGGGACTCGAGAGCCAAGCCCGCAGCGGCCGCCATCTCGTCGTAGTCGGCGAGGGTGACGCCCTCGGCGAGCGTGATCCCGCCCGCGAGAGGTCCGAGAGAGAAGCCCGCGACGAGACGGCCTCCCGGCGCGAGATGGGCGCAGGCGCGCCCGACGACCTGAGCCTCGGTGCCGGGGGCGACGAAGAGCAGCACGTTGCCGGCCATGACGACGAGATCGAAGCGCCGATCGAGAGAGAGCGTCGAGAGGTCGGCGCGCACCCAGGAGATCTCGGGCGCTTTCCTGCGGGCTGCCTCGAGCATCGCCCCGTCGATGTCGACGCCGACGACGTCGATGCCGCGGCGTGCCAGCTCGATGGCGACCCGGCCGGTGCCGCAACCCGCGTCGAGCACCGACGACGGAGTGAAGGACGCGACGAACGCCGCCTCGCCGTGGACGTCGGCCCCTGCAGCCTCCAGCTGCTGGAAACGCCGGTCGTAGGCATCGCCGCGCGGCACGTCCTCCCGTGTCCACCGGGTCACGTCGCTCATCGGTACAGTCTGGCCGCATGGAAAGGCTGCGTCAGCGGATCGAGGAGCTCTGGGAACGCGCGGACGAGCTCTCCCCTGCGGACACCGAGGCGGGCGACGCGGTGACCGAGGCGGTGGACCTGTTGGACCGCGGCGTGGCCCGAGTCGCCGAGACGGCCCCCGACGGGACCACGGTCGTCCACGAGTGGCTGAAGAAGGCGATCCTGCTCCTCTTCAGGCTCCGGGAGCTCGAGACCTCCGAGGTCGGACCGTTCGAGTTCGTCGACAAGCTCCCGCTCAAGCGCGACTTCGCGCGCGCGCAGGTGCGCGTCGTGCCGGGGGCCTCCGCCCGGTGGGGCTCGTACCTCGCTCCGGGGGTGGTGCTCATGCCCTCGTACGTGAACGTCGGCGCGCGCGTGGGGGAGCAGACGATGGTGGACACCTGGGCGACCGTCGGGTCCTGCGCGCAAGTCGGCTCGCGCGTGCACCTGTCGGGCGGCGTGGGGATCGGGGGCGTGCTCGAGCCCCCGAACGCCGTGCCGGTCGTCGTCGAGGACACAGCGTTCGTCGGCAGCAGGTGCATGGTCACCGATGGCGCGCGCGTGGGGCGCGGCGCGGTCCTCGGGGCTGGGACCATCCTGAACCCCACGATCCCGGTCTTCGACGCCGAGACCGGGGAGGAGCTCCCCCGGGGCGTCGTGCCGCCGTGGTCGGTGGCGGTGTCCGCGGCGCGCCGGCGCGTGTACCCGGGCGGCGAGTTCTTCCTTGCGTGCGTCCTCGTCATCAAGAGGCTCGAGGAAGGGGAGCGCCACGACAAGGCGAAGCTGAACGCGCTGCTGCGCTCCCACGGGGTCTCCGCGTGACGCCGTCGCCGTCACCGTCGTCGCCGGCGTCGGCCCCGCCGGATCTCCTCGCGTCGACGGCCGAGCTCGTCGGGATCCCCTCGGTGAGCCGTCAGGAGTCGGCGCTCGCGGACCACGTGGCACGCGAGCTCGCGCGGCTCCCGTGGCTCGCGGTGACACGCGTGGGGGACAACGTCGTGGCGAGGACGTCGCTGGGCCGTGCGCAGCGCCTCCTCGTCGCCGGCCACCTCGACACGGTGCCGCCCGCCGGCAACGAGACTGCGACCGTGAGGGACGGCGCGGTCTGGGGCGTCGGCGCCTGCGACATGAAAGGCGGAGTCGCCGTCATCCTGGACCTCGCCGCGAGGTCGCAGAACGCGTCGATCGACGTCACGTGGTGCCTGTACGCACGGGAGGAAGTGACCCACGCAGAGAACGGGCTCCTCGAGCTGTGGCGGGAGCGACCGGACCTCCTCGAGGCCGACGCGGCGGTGCTCTGCGAGCCGACCGACGCTCGCGTGGAGGCAGGCTGCCAGGGGACCTTGCGAGCGGAGATCCACCTCGGCGGGGTGCGGGCGCACACGGCTCGCCCGTCCCAAGGACGCAACGCGATCCACCGACTCGCACCCCTCCTCGCACGCATCGCGTCGTGGAGCGGCCGCACCGTCGAGCTCGACGGCTGTGCCTTCACCGAGCAGCTCCAGGCCGTCGGCGTCTCGGGCGGCGTCGCCGGGAACGTCGTGCCGGACCACGCGGTCCTCACCGTCAACCACCGGTTCGCCCCGGATCGCGACGCGTCCGCCGCACGAGAAGTCGTGACGGAGCTCGCCGGAGGGTTGCTCGACGAGGAGGTCGGCGACCGTGTGGTGCTCGTCGACGCGGCCGACGGCGCCCCGCCTGCGCTGAGCCACCCGCTCCTCGACGCGCTGGTGGGACACAGCGGGCAGCCGCCGAAGGCGAAGCTCGGGTGGACCGACGTCGCGACGATGTGGGCGCACGGGATCCCCGCCACCAACTTCGGCCCTGGCGACCCCCTGCTCGCGCACCATCCCGACGAGCACGTGACGCGCGAGTCGCTCGAACGGGCGAGCGAGGTGCTCGCACGGATCCTGGAGCGCGGCGCGTCGTGAACGGCGCGGCCGCCAGCCGGCGTGAGCGATCAGCTCACAGCCGGCGGAGGACGGTCACGACCTTGCCGTAGATGGCCACCTCCTCGGGCGCGAGCTCGATGGGCGAGAGCGCCGCGTTCCGCGGGGCGAGCACGACCTTGCCGCCGCGCCGGGAGAAGACCTTCACCGTCGCCTCGCCGCCCGGGATCCCGGCGACGACCGTATCGCCGTTCTCGGCGTCGGGCTGCTGCCGGACGACGACGTAGTCCCCGTCGAAGATCCCCGCCTCGAGCATCGAGTCGCCCCGTACGCGCAGCATGAAGAGCGATCCCGTCCCGGTGAAATGCTCGGGGAGGGCGACGATCTCCTCCACGTCCTCCTGCGCGATCACCCCCGTCCCCGCTGCGACCTCGCCGACGAGAGGGACGTGGCGGACGGGTCCTGGCGCCATCGCCACCTGCGACGTCGGCTCGTAGCGGACCTGGATGGCACGCGGCTTGGTCGGGTCCCGGCGGAGGTAGCCCTCGCGCTGGAGGACGGCGAGGTGGCTGTGCACGGTGGCGGACGAGTTGAGCCCGACTGCCTCCCCGATCTCGCGCACCGACGGCGGGTAGCCCCGCTCGCGCAGGCAGTCGCCGATGAACTCGAGAATCTGTCTCCGCTTGCCGCTGAGCGCTTCCGCCATGGTCACAACCCCCTCGTACCCTCGCCTGCATCGGCGAACGTGTGTTTGCCACGAGGATAGCGAGGCCGGCACGTTGAGAGCAAACATCCGTTCGTGGAGCCACTTGACACGAACACACGTTCGTGGTGGGATGGAGGTGCAGGCCGAACAGACGTTCGCCGCAGCGAGGGGCCCGGTCCAGCGGTCACGGCCCTTCGACGGAGGCGTGGACGAGGAGCGCGAGATGTCGATCGCACCATTGCTGGAGACCGAAGAGCCCGGCTGGCCGGCGGACCTGGACCTGTACGCCGCGAGCTGGCCGCGTCCCGCGCTCGTGCTGGTGCCGGACCCGTCCCGGTCCGAGGGCGCGGCCAGCGAGGAGGCGCCGGCCGATGGGCTCCGCGCAGTTGACGTCTCCAGGCGGCGGGCACGTCGCGCCGCCATCCGGCGCCGCCGGCGCGCCGTCGTCCTGGCCGTGCTCGCGGCCGGCGCGGCGTGCGGGCTCGCGCTGCCGTTCGCCTCGCTCGGGGGATCGCCTGTGGCGGCGCACCCCCAGGGGGTTGCGGTCGCCGGCGAGACGGTCTACGTGGCCCGTCCCGGCGACACCCTTTGGTCGATCGCGGTGCAGTTCGATCACGGGGGAGACCCGCGCCCGGTGGCGGAAGCGCTCGCCAGGGAGATCGGCTCAGCGGTCGTCGTCCCCGGCGAGCGGATCCCGGTCCCCTGGTGATCCAGTGCGCTCCCGAGCGGATCCCGATCCCCTGGTGATGCAGTGCGCTCCCGGACGGATCCCGATCCCCTGGTGATCCAGTGCGCCGGCGGCGATGAAGAGACCGTGTCGCAGCGGTAACGTCCCACGAGTGCGATGCCCGTGGTGCGGCGCAGACGATGACAAGGTCGTCGATTCCCGCATGTCCGACGAGGGAGCCGCGATCCGGCGCCGGCGCGAGTGCCTCGGATGCGGCCGCCGGTTCACCACCTTCGAGCGGGTCGAAGAGCAGCCGCTGTGGGTGATCAAGCGGTCCGGGCAGCGTGAGCCGTTCGACCGGGCGAAGCTCATCGCCGGCGTGCAGGCCGCCTGCAAGAACCGCCCCGTGACCGACGGCATGCTTCGCGAGCTCGCCAGCGGCGTCGAGGAGTCGCTGCGTGCCGCGCCTGGCGAGCCCACCACCCAGCAGGTGGGGATGGCCGTCCTCGAGCAGCTCAAGCGCCTCGATGACGTCTCGTACCTCCGGTTCGCGAGCGTCTACAAGGACTTCGAGGACGCCGGGGACTTCCAGCGGGAAGTCGGACTGCTCATCAAGACGACCGAGCCCAAGCGCCGGGCCTGACCGCTGGCGGCCCGAACGCCGTGTCCGAGCTCGTGACCAAGGTGCCCGAGGTGGTGCTCGCCGTCTACGCCCATCCCGACGACGCGGACGTGGCGTGCGGCGGCACGCTCGCGCTGTGGGCGAGGCGGGGGTCGGCGGTCCACCTCGTCGTGTGCACCGACGGCGCTCGTGGCACGCCCGACCCAGACATGCGACCTGCGGAGCTCGCCCGCCGGCGCGCCGGGGAGCTGGCCGAGGCGGCGGGGATCGTCGGGCTCGCCTCGCACCGGGTGCTCGGAGCGACCGACGGGGAGCTCGACCGGCGACCCACACTGGTGGGCGAGCTCGTCGCGCTGGTGAGGTCGCTGCGACCCGAGGTCGTGCTCGGGCACGACCCGACCGCCGTCTTCTTCGGCCAGGACTACTTCAACCACCGGGACCACCGCGCCGCGGGGTGGGCGCTGCTCGACGCGCTGTCGCCGTCGGCCGCCCTGCCGCACTACTTCCCCGAGGCGGGCCCTCCCCACCAGGTGTCGGTGACGTACCTGTCGGGAACCCTCGAGCCCGACGTGTGGGTCGACGTCTCCGAGACGATCGAGGTCAAGGCTGCCGCGGTCGAGTGCCACCGGAGCCAGTTCGCCGGCGCGGAAGCCGGATGGGCGGCCGAGGCGGTCCTGCGGCGCGCCGAGGAGGAGGGTCGCCGGGCGGGCGTCGCCCACGCCGAGGGCTTCCGGCGGCTGCGGCTCGGTGGCTGAGCGAGGCGGCGCGCGGCCGGCCGGCCCGGACGCGGCCACGGACGCGGCCCCGGCTCCGGCCGCGGCCACGGACGCGGCCCCGGCTCCGGCCGCGAAACGCCGCGAGCCGAGCATCCTCCACGTCGACATGGACTCCTTCTTCGCCTCGGTCGAGGTGCTCGACGATCCGTCGCTCGAGGGAAAGCCGGTGATCGTCGGAGGCAGCGGCGCGCGGGGCGTGGTCGCGTCGTGCACCTACGAGGCGCGCGTCTACGGGATCCACTCGGCGATGCCTTCGCTCCGGGCACGCGCGCTCTGTCCCCAGGCGGTGTTCGTCGACGGCCACCACCGGCGCTACGCAGAGGTGAGCGAGCACCTGCGTGAGGTGCTGCGCTCCTTCACGCCGCTCGTGGAGCAGGTCGGGCTCGACGAGGCGTTCCTCGACGTGCGCGGCGCGCTGCACCTCCTCGGGACGCCCGGCGAGATCGGGGCGGCGATCGTCGAGCGCGTGCGGGAGGAGCTGAGCCTCGACTGCTCGGTGGGCGCCGGCCGGTCCAAGATGATCGCCAAGCTCGCTTCCCGCGCCGCGAAGCCCCGCGCTGGCCCTCACGGCAAGCTCCCCGGAGTGGGCGTGGTCGTGGTCGAGCCCGAGGACGAGCTCGCGTTCCTCCACCCGAAGGCTGTCGAGCAGCTTTGGGGCGTCGGGCCTGCCACGGGCAAGCGCCTTGCGGGCCTCGGGGTCCGCACCGTGGGCGATCTTGCAGCACTGCCCGATGCGGTGCTCGTGCGCGCGCTCGGCAGGACGCACGGCCGGCACCTCGCCGCACTGGCGCGCGGCGACGACCCCGATCCGGTCGTGCCCTGCCGCCCGACGAAGTCCGTCGGCCACGAGGAGACCTTCCGCGAGGACATCGCGGATCGCACGGTCCTCGAGCGCCACGCGCGACGGATGGCCGAGTCGGTGGCCGGTCACCTGCGCGCGAGCGGGCAGGCTGCGAGGACGGTCACGGTGAAGGTGAAGCTCGCCGACTTCTCGACCGTGACCCGGGCGCACACCATGCCGGGTGGTCTCGACTCCGGTCCCGCGATCGCGGCGATCGCCGTCGCGCTCCTCGGCGCGGTGGAGCTGCCGATGGGGGCGCGGCTCCTCGGCGTGAGCGCCTCGGGCCTCGAGGCGGCGTCGGCGGACCGCCAGCTGCGCTTCGAGCTCGACGCGCCCTCGACCGGGACGCCCGGGGGCGGCGCTGAGGACGCGGCGAGCCGTCAGGAGCACTGGCGGGAGGTGACGGCTGCGATCGACGCCATCCGCCGCCGTTTCGGCACTGCGGCCGTGGGCACGCTGTCGATGATGGGACCGGGCGGCATCGTCGTCCCGGCCCGCCGAGACGCGCCGTGGGGTCCCGGTGACGACAGCGCAGGCGTGAGCTCCGGCCCCGCCACCTGAGCGCAGTCGCCGGTGCGCGAGGGCTCAGTCGCCGGTGCGCGAGGGCTCAGTCGCCGGTGCGCGAGGGCGCCGTCGCCGGTGCGCGAGGGCTCAGTCGCCGGTGCCGTACCAGTGCAGCCAACGGCCGTGCGCGTGCATGTCGGCGAGGCGGCGCACGCCAGGTTCGAGGCCGGGCGCCTGGTCCACGAGGACCACCGCCGTCGCCCCACGGACCTTCCCGCCTCGAGCTGGCGGCATCGGCAGGCCGGGAACCTCGTAGGGGGCTTCGGCGAAGATCCACGACACCGGACGTGTCGAGGCGACGTGGGATACCGCGTCTGCGAGCGCGCGCTGCTCCTGCGTCGTGAGGTACGCGGCCATCCAGGAATGCAGCACGCAGAGGTGGGCGTCGGCGGGCAGCGTCGCGACGACGGGCGCGAGGTCCTCGACGGCGTCGCCCCGTCGGACGACCGGTGGATCGGACATGGACCGGGCCAGGGAAAGCGCGCGGCTGGCCCCTTCGAAGCGGTCGAGGTGGTCGGGCCATTGGCACGCGAGCAGCCAGAGCGCCTGGTCGTCGTCGCGGACGTCGACTGGACGCCGGTCGATCCCGACCCGCGCCGCGACGGCCGGCAGCTCGGCCGGCGGCGGTCGGTGCGCGCCGCCTCGCAACTCGCAGCGGAGCACCACGGGGCTCGCGGTTCCGACGAGCCCGTCGCCGTAGTCGTAGGCGTACCGGTCGAAGAGGAGGTTCAAGCCTGCCGACGCGCCGAGGTCTACGACGGCGATCGGCGTGTCGACGCGCGAAGCGACGGCCGAGAGCGCCGGGAAGATGGCGGTGCAGCGACCGACCTCGTTCGTCTGGGTTGCCCGCGTCGCCACGAGCTGCGCGACGGCCCGGCGGTGGCGGGAGCAGAACGCCGCGAACAGCGCGAACGGGTCGGCAGCTCCAGGCGGGCGTGCGGACCCGGGGTCCTCGTCACGCCACGCGAGCACCGTCGGGTAGCAGGCGGCGAGCGGGTCGTCCACTCCCGAGAGGAGCAGGAAGTGCACGGCCGCGAGAAGGATGTTCGGCCGACGCTGGTCCGGAGGCGCTCCGGCCACGAGCTCGAGCAGCGTCTCGTCGGACGCGACGCCCTCGCAGATGCGGGCATAGCGCGTGGCGCCGTCGCGCCCGGCACCGGCGGCGAAGCGCCGGAACTGGTCGGCGAGGTCGTCCGCACCGGGCCCGTCGCGCATCAGCGCGCCGCGACCGTCCGAGAGCTGGCGGCCTCCATCGGTGCCCGCCTCTGCCGGCGTCCACCCGACACGTCCTGCACGGCCGGGGAACGTAGCATCGACGAAGAGCCGCGGCGCGAGTGGGCGCCAGGGCCGACGTCGAGGAGGCGCACATGGCACACGAAGTGGAACCGCAGACCCGGGGGAGCTCCCCCCAGCGCCGGACCGGCGGGCTGCGCCCGCTGCACACGCTCGCCGTGGTCGCTGTCGGCGTCGTCGGCGTCCTCGTCGCCTTCTTGGTGCTGCACTCGATCGCCGGCGTGATCTGGGGCATCGTGAAGGTGCTCGTCATCGTCGCGGTGCTCGGCGGCCTGGTCTGGCTGCTCGCCGGGAGACGGCGGAGGTAGCGCAGGGCGCCGGCGGGGAGCCGTCGCAGTCGTGGCGCCGACTTGAGAGGCTTCGGCGGGTGAGGCGGGTCGGGCTGGTCGGCTACGGGCTCGCCGGGCGCGTCTTCCATGCTCCCCTCATCCGGCGGACCGAGGGGCTCCAGGTGACGTCGGTGGTGACGTCGGACGGGGCGCGGGCGGCACAGGCTGTGAAGGACAACCCCGGGGTCCGCGTGATCGACGACGCAGACGCGTTGTTCGCAGGCGATGCCCAGATCGACGTGCTCGTCGTCGCGTCCGCCAACGCCGCGCACGTCCCCCTCGCTCACCGTGCGCTCTCGGCGGGCATCCCGGTCGTGGTCGACAAGCCCCTTGCTCCCGATGCGGGCAGCGCCCGAGCCCTCGTGCGCGAAGCCGAGGATGCCGGCGTTCTCCTCACCGTCTTCCAGAACCGCCGCTGGGACAACGACTTCCTGACCGTGCAGGCGCTCGTCGCTTCCGGCGGTCTCGGCGAGGTCCACCGCTTCGAGTCGCGCTTCGAGCGCTGGACGCCCGCGCTCCGCGAGCACAGCTGGCGCGAAGATCCGCGGCCGGGAGCAGGAGGCGGCCTCCTCTTGGACCTGGGCTCGCACATCGTGGACCAGGCGGTCGTGCTCTTCGGGCCGGCGACCGTGACCTCCGCTGAGCTCGACCGGCGCCGGCCGGGGAGCAAGGTCGACGACGACGTCTTCATCGCGCTCACCCACACGAGCGGGGTGCGCAGCCATCTCTGGGCGAGCGCGGTCGCCACCCGTCTCGGCCCGCGCTTTCGCGTGCTCGGGTCCGAGGCGGGCTACGTGCGTCACGGCCTCGACCCCCAGGAGCAGCAGCTGAAGGATGGGCTCGGGCCGGGTGACCCGGGGTGGGGAGCGCAGCCTGCGAGCCAGGACGGCACGCTCGGCGTGGGTGACCGACTCGATCCGGTCCCTACCCTCCCCGGCGCCTACGAGACCTTCTACGCGAGGCTCGTCGCCGCGTTGGACGGGCGCGGACCCGCCCCCGTGGACCCGTGGGACGCGGTGCGGGTCCTCGAGATCCTCGAGGCGGCGCGGCTGGCAGCCGGCGCCCCGCCTGGCCTCGCTGGAACCTGAAGCCCGCAGTGTGCTAGAGCAGCCTTTCGAGCAGCCTTTCGAATCGAGACGGACGCTGTGATCTGCGACTCAGCCGGCCTGGGAGGAATGCAATGTCGGATGTCATGGTGCTCCATCGCCGCAAGCCCCTCGTGCTCGCGGACCTCATCCCCGGCGCGCTCGTCCGCGACGTGCTCCTCGTCGTCGGCGCGGCGTGCCTCGTCGGGCTGGCTGCCCAGCTCTCGGTCCACCTTTCCTTCACGCCGGTCCCGATCACGGGTCAGACCTTCGGCGTCCTCCTGTGCGGAACGGCGCTCGGGTTCCGCCGCGGCGTGGCCGCCATGGCGCTGTACGCCGTCGCGGGGGTTGCCGGGGTTCCGTGGTTCGCGGACCACGCGCACGGGTACGTCGGTGCCTCGTTCGGCTACATCGTCGGCTTCGTGCTCTGCGCGGGACTCTGCGGGCACCTGGCGGAGCGCGGCGCGGATCGCTCGATCCTGAAGAGCGTCCCCGCAATGGTCGCCGGCGAGATCGTGATCTACCTGATCGGCGTCACCTGGCTCGCGCTGAGCCTGCACGTGGGTGCATCCGAGGCGATCTCGCTCGGCTTCGTCCCGTTCGTGGCCGGGGACGCGATCAAGGCGGCACTGGCAGCGCTCTTGCTCCCAGGGGCGTGGAAGGTGACCGGGGCCGGGCGCGGCCTGCGGCGGCGTTGATCGACGAAAGCTGACAGGTGCCAGCTGCCGAGGTCGGCCCGATCGTCGACACCTATCGGTTCCTGCTCGGAGAGTGGCGGATCGGAAGGACGCTGACCGATCACCGGCTGCACGGGTCGGGACAGTTCAGCGGCACGGCAACCGTCACGCCGTGCGGGCTCGGACCTCAGGAGGCGGCGGAGTACCGCGAGGTGGGCGAGTTGCGCTTCGGAGCCCATCGAGGCGCCGCGTTCCGGAGCCTCAGGTACCTCCGGGAGCAGGACGGCGCCGTCACGGTGACGTTCGAGGACGGCCGTCGCTTCGTCGCGTGCGACCTGCGCTCCGGGAGTTGTGACGCCACCCATCTCTGCGGTGACGATCGGTACGACGTGTGCTGGCGCGTCGTCACGCACGACGTGCTCGTCGAACGGTGGCGAGCACGTGGCCCGTGCAAGGATTACGAGGCGCGCTGCGTGCTCAGCAGGGCGCGCGGGTCCGGCCACGAGCTGTGAGGTGCCGAGAGCATGACGGGTTCTTCGGACGGCGTCGTCGCGGCGCTGGAGGCGGGACTGCCGCCCGGCGCGGTCGTGACCGACCCGGACGTCGTCGAGCGCTACCGCCACGACCGCGCCCTGACCATCCGGCCCGGGCGCCCGCTGGCGGTCGTGCGGGCGACGTGCACCGCGGACGTCCAGGTCACCCTCGGGGCCGCCTCACGCTTCGGCGTCCCGGTGGTGACCCGGGGCGCGGGGACGGGTCTGTCGGGCGGTTCGGCGGCGATCGACGGGTGCATCACGCTGTCGACCGAGCGGATGAGGTCGATCACGGTGGACGCCGCCGCGATGGTCGCGACGGTCCAGCCCGGGTTGCTGAACGCCGAAGTCAAGGCCGAGGTGGCGCGCCACGGCCTGTGGTACCCGCCGGACCCGTCCTCGTTCGAGATCTGCTCGATCGGAGGGAACCTGGCGACCAACGCAGGCGGGCTGTGCTGCGTCAAGTACGGCGTGACGACGGACTACGTGCTCGGCATCGAGGTCGTCCTGGCCGACGGGCGGGTCGTCCGGCTCGGCGGCCGCACGGTGAAGGACGTGGCGGGGTACGACCTGAAGCGGCTGTTCGTCGGGTCGGAGGGGACCCTCGGGGTGATCACGGAGGCGACGCTGCGCCTGCGTCCCCGGCCGCCGGCGCTCTGCACGGTGGCGGCGACGTTCTCCGACGTGGTCGACAGCGGCCGGGCGGTGACGCGGATCGCCTCTGCGATGCGACCGGCAGGGCTCGAGCTGATGGACGGCGCGGCGATCGCCGCTGTCGAGCGGGTGAAGCCGATCGACATCGGGCCGGATGTCGGGGCACTGCTGATCGGCCAGAGCGACGCCGGCGCCGACGAAGCGGGATTGATGGCCGAGGCATGCGAAGAGGCGGGTGCCATCTACGTCGCGGTCACCGACGACCCCGACGAGGGGGAACAGCTGATGGCCGCGCGGCGGATGGCGATCCCGTGCGTCGAGCGCCTCGGCTCGGTGCTCATCGAGGACGTCGGCGTGCCGATCCCGGAGATCCCGGCGCTCATCTCCGAGGTCGGCCGCGTCGCGGAACGCCGATCGACGCTGATCCCGATCATCGGCCACGCGGGCGACGGCAACTTCCACCCCCTCGTCACCTTCGATCCGAGCGATCCCGCAGCGACGGAGAGGGCCGGGCTCGCCTTCGACGACGTGATGAACGTGGCGTTGGGGCTGGGCGGGACGATCACCGGCGAGCACGGCGTCGGAGTGCTGAAGGCGAGCCACCTCGCGACCCAGCTGGGTGAGGTCGCGTCGGAGCTCACGAGGACGATCAAGCACGCGCTGGACCCGCAGCACATCTTGAACCCCGGGAAGTGGGTGTGACCCGTGGCGTCGACGCCCGGGGTGGCGCTTCATCTTCGCGTCGATACCGCCGTCGTTAGAATTGCAAACGGGGGTGATCTCGAACAACTGGGGGCGAGATGATCGCTGCGAGCAGCAGTGCCTACGGGGGCCTCGGGCTCGTCTTCATCCTCGTGATCATCGGTCTCTACATGCTCCCGACCATCGTCGGGGCAGTGCGCAAGGTCGTGAACATCGGCAGCGTGTTCGCTGTCAACCTCCTCCTCGGCTGGACCCTGATCGGGTGGGCGGTCGCCCTGGCCATGGCGCTTCGCACCAACCCGCCGTACGCGTACC
Organism: Actinomycetes bacterium; assembly: GCA_021803085.1. Taxonomy (GTDB): domain Bacteria; phylum Actinomycetota; class Acidimicrobiia; order Acidimicrobiales; family RAAP-2; genus JAJYVT01. Next base: position 547 of record JAJZMD010000272.1, on the reverse strand, counting down.
CGCCGTCAGGCTGGCAGCAGGGGCCCAGCCCTCCGCAGGGTCCGATGGCTGTCCCCCCGGGGTGGTATCCGACACCCTACGGGTCGGGACATCTGCGCTGGTGGGACGGCTACGCCTGGACGGCCGCCTACCGCCCTACCGAAGGGAGCGTCCCAGACCCTCGCGAGCACCCCGACCAGCCTCCTGACCGATCGGCACCGCCGCCTTCGTGAGACGATGCTCGTCGCGATCAGCTGGCATGTTGACGGTCGTTCTCCTCGGAGGACTCTCGGCTCACGTCGGCGAGGCGAAGAGAAGGCCGGCCGGAAAAAGGCCTTCTGAACAGGGAGGACAACTCGAGGCGGCGACCGGAATCGAACCGGTGTACGGGGCTTTGCAGGCCCCTGCCTGAACCACTCGGCCACGCCGCCGGGAGACGGGTCAGCCTATCGCTCCGCCGCCAGCCCCCCGGAGGGCACGCTCCGTGATCGCATGTAGGAGCGACGCGAGACGGGGCCCCCGGCAGCGACAGGGGTCACGCGAGACGGGGCCCCCGGCAGCGACAGGG
>JAJZMD010000113.1 GCA_021803085.1 Actinomycetes bacterium | reverse complement strand
ACATCGCTCGCGGCGATGAAGGCGGGCCTGGGCGGCTGAGCTCAGGGCGACGGACGGCTGAGATCCTGCCCCGGGTTCAACACTGGATGGCGAAGCGGGCCGCGGCGCACGCGCGCCGCAGATCCGACGCATCCAGCCGGCCGACGCGCTGGACGAGCACGTCTTTGCGCAGCGGCAGGATGTTGTCGAAGTTGGCCACGCACCGGCGCGGGAGACCGTGCGCGGGCCCGAGCGGGACCTCCGTCGGGATGTCCCTCATTCGGCTGGTCACCGGGGCGACGAGGATCGTGGTCAGCCGGGGGAGGACCGAGCTCCTGGTGAGCACGACCACCGGCCGGCGCTGGTCGCCGGGCACCTCGGCGAGCCAGACGTCCCCGTGTTCGGGCTGAGGGTTCCCCCTCATTCGCCCCCCTCGTCCCAGTCCAGGTCGGCCCAGATCCCGGCGTCGACGGTTTCGACCGTCTCGCCCGCTTGAGGAAGACGTGCGTACCCCTCGGCGTGGATCCGCTCCAGCTCGTCTTCGATCAGGGCCACGAGTCCCCGCTCGAGCACCTCCGAGACGCTGCTCACGCCGGTCAGCTCCTTCGCCCGCTCCAGCCGGGCAGGATCCACGGTGGCCGAGATCTTCACCTTCGCCATGGGCGGCATGGTATCCGATATCTGGATGGACAGAAATCGGATCAACGGATATCGCTCCAGGAGGGCCGGTGCGGGACCGCCTCGGGGTCGTCCCCGCAGCATCCGGGGCATCACCTTCTGCGCGGGCCGGCGTTGGTACCGTGGCCCGACACGGCGTCACCGACGGTCGGGCGGTCTCGCTGCAAGCGACGAGCGACACGAAGGATCTGCCCGATGCCCGACCTTCGAGCGAACACCGGCAGCCGGCAGTGGTGAGCGCGCGCTCGAAGAGGAAGGAACGGCGCGCGGCGCGGCCGGCGGATCGCGGCACTGGCACCTCGGCGGCTCGCACCTCGGGGGCCCACGCGGAGGAGCTGGGCGATCTCGACGAGGAGCGCCTGTGCGTGCTGCTGGCGCTGCGCCCCGACCTCGCCGAGCCCGCGCCGGCGTCGATGGACGAGCTCGAGGCGCGGGCGTTCTCCGTCCCGAGCGTCCTGCGGTCGCTCCTGTACGCAGACCTCTCGGTGCTCCAGGTCGTCCAGATCTTCGCGATCATCGGTGAGAAGCACGTCCGCGTCGCCGACGTGCGCGACATGGCGGGCCACGGCGTGGAGCTCGCACTGGAGCGGGCGACGGCATGGCTGGAGGAGCGGCACCTCGTGGCGCGGGTGTCCGACGACGAGCTCTGCGTCCACCCCGCGTTCTTGTCCATCGTCGGACCTGCCGCCCTCGGCCCGCCGGCCGCCGAGCTCGTCGAGAAGCTCACGGTTGCCGAGCTCCAGGGAGTGCTGGGCGCGATCGGCAGGAATCGTGGTGCGAGCCGCAGGGCGGACCTGGTCGCGCGCCTCCTCGACTTCCTGGCAGATCCCGAAGCGATCCGGGGACTCGTCGCAGGCGGCCCGGCCGACGCGAGCTCCCTCGCGCAGCGCCACGCCGCGAGCTCTGCCTCCTTGTCGCTGCCCTGGGACGTGGGAGCCGACGCCTACCGTCATCCGGCCGGACCGGGGAAGGGTGGCGCCTCCACGTGGCTCCTCCAGCACGGCCTCGTCTACCGCGACAGCTGGATGACGGCGGTCATGCCCCGCGAAGTCGGGCTTGCGCTGCGCGGGGGCCACCCCTTCCCCGCTGGCTCGTACACCCGTCCCCGAGCCGAGCTCGAGCCGCTCGCCGAGCCCTCCCCGACTTCCGTCGAGGTGCGGGCGGCCGCGGTGGCCGGAGCGGTCGAGCAGATGGTCGAGTGCTGGGGTTCGCGCCCGGCCCCGTTGCTCAAGTCGGGCGGCGTCGGGGTGCGCGAGGTCCGGCGCCTGGCCGAGGCGATGGAGCTGCCCGAGCACGACGCCTTCCGCCTGGTCGAGGTCGCGGCAGCCGCCGGCCTGGTCGTCGCCGAACGCCGCAGCGGCTCGGTGCTCCCGACGCAGGCGGCCGACCGGTGGCTCGAGCTGGGGCTGGCAGATCGGTGGTGGGCGCTTGCGCGCAGCTGGCGAGAGATGGCGGCGCCGGCCAGCCTCGCCGGCGCCCTCGACTCCCGAGGCAAGGCCGTCCCCGCGCTCGAGCACGTCGCCGACACACCTTCGAAGGCGCCCGCACAACGCGACACGCTCCTGCGGCTGGTGCTCGAGCTGCGCCACGGGAGCGCCGACGCCGGCACGTCGCTGGCGGCGGCCGCGTCGTGGGACGCCCCGCTCGCGTGGGGCGACGTCGTCGCGTCCCCCGAGTTGCTGGTGCGCTGGGCGCTCGCCGAGATGGAGCTGCTCGGCTTGGCCGTCGAGGGAGCGCCGAGCGCCCTGGCACGGGCCCTGGTGGAGGACGACCTGGAGGCCGCCCGGCGGCTGCTCGCCAGCCCCGGCGCCGACGCGTGGGAGCTGGTCCTCCAAGCCGATCTCACCGCAGTCGTGACGGGAAGGGTCCCGCCCCAGGTGCGCACCGAGCTCACATTGCTGGCCGACGTCGAGGGGCGCGGTGCGGCGACCGTCTACCGCTTCAGCGAGGGCTCGGTGCGCCGGGCGTTCGACGCCGGCCGCAGCGGGGAGGAGATCCTGGAGCTCCTCGGGGCGCACGCCGCCAAGGGGGTGCCACAGGCGCTCACGTACCTGGTCGGCGACGTCGAGCGGCGCCACGGCCACATGCGGCTGGGCAAGGCGGCGTGCTACGTCCGATTCGACGACGCCGCGCTGGCGGCCGAGGTCCTGAGGGCGAAGAAGCTGGTCAAATTCGAGCTCCGGCAGATCGCCCCTGGCGTCCTCGTCTCCGGAAGCCCGCTGCACGCCGTGCTGAGTGGGCTGCGCGCGAGCGGGTACCTCCCGGTCTGGGAGTCCGACGACGGGACCGTGGTGCGCGCCCCCGTGGTTCGCGAGCGCGCCGAGCCGGGACGGACCCTGTCCGGAGCGCGCGCGGCAGGCTACGACTACGCCGCGGGGCTCGAGGCGGATCGCTGGGGGCTCGGACCGGAGCCCGCCGGAGCGGCGGCGGGCGCGGGCGCCGGACGCCGGCGAGCGCTGGCGGCCGAGCTGGTCGGGTCGGTCGGTGCCACGTTGCGATCGGTCGCCCGCCGCGGGCCGGGGGCCGCACCACCGGGGCCATCACGCGTCGAGCTCCCGACGGTGCTGCGGCGGCCCAGAGGCGCGGGCACCTGGGAGACCTCCACATGGCCGCCGTCTCCAGGCCCCGAGCCCGAGGGGCTCTTCGACGCGTTCGAAGAATTGGTCGAGCTCGCACTGGAGCTCGACGACGACGTGGACTTCGACGACGACGGCGACGACGACGTGGACGACGAGCAGCTGGAGCGCCCGTCGCAGATCGTCCGCACCCCCGAGGCCATCGTCGACCTCCTGCAGCTGGCCGCGGCGCAGGAATGGCTCGTGCGCATCTCGTACACCTCGGGCGCGGGGAAGACGTTCGAGACGACGGTCGACGTCGTGGACGTCTCGGACCGGGTGGTGCTGGCGGTCGTCGCGCCGCGCTGGACCGAGCAGAAGTACGTGCTGGAGAGGATCGGCTGGGCCAGGGTCCTGACCGCGGCCGAAGAGGAGCTGATCACGTGAGCGATCCGGGTGCAGGAGCAGGGCCGGCGGGAGGACCGCTGATCGTCCAGTCCGACCAGACGCTGCTGCTCGAGCTCGACCATGCCGACGCGGAGGAGTGCCGGTCCGAGATCGCCGCCTTCGCCGAGCTCGAGCGCTCCCCCGAGCACGTCCACACGTACCGGATGACCCCGCTCGGGCTGTGGAACGCGCGGGCCGCCGGATTGGACGCCGAGCACGTCTGCGCGTCGTTGCGCCGCTGGTCGCGCTTCGCGGTCCCCGACGCGCTCCTGGCCCAGGTGACCGAGACGATCGGCCGCTACGGCCGGCTCATGATCGAGGACGACCCCAGGCACGGCCTGGTGCTCAGGACGAGCGACCGCCCCGTGCTCGAGGAGGTGGCCCGGGCGAAGACGGTCGCCGCGCTGCTCGGGCCGCGCATCGACCCCGACACCCTCGCGGTGTACCGCGAGCACCGCGGCCGCCTCAAGCAGGCCCTCATCAAGCTCGGATGGCCAGCCGAGGACCGGGCGGGCTACGTGGACGGCAGCCCGCACCGCATCGTGCTCTGCGAGGACGAGCGCTTCACCTTGCGCGAGTACCAGCGCAACGCCGCCGCTGCGTTCGTCGCCTCGGGCAGCGGGGTGGTCGTCCTGCCCTGCGGCGCCGGCAAGACGGCGGTTGCCATGGCGGCCATGGCGTCGGTCTCGAGCCGGACGCTCGTGCTCGTGACCAGCACGGTGGCGGCGCGCCAGTGGCGGCGGGAGCTCCTGGCGCACACCTCGCTCGAAGAGGACGAGATCGGCGAGTACTCGGGCGAGCGCAAGGAGATCCGCCCGGTCACCCTGGCCACCTACCAGATCGTGATCACCAGGCGCGGCCGCCTCACCCCGCACATGGACGCGCTGAGCGACGAGGACTGGGGCCTCGTCGTCTACGACGAGGTGCACCTCCTGCCGGCTCCGGTCTTCCGGATGACCGCGGACATCCAGAGCCGTCGCCGCCTGGGGCTCACCGCCACCTTGGTCCGCGAGGACGGCAAGGAGGGCGACGTGTTCAGCCTCATCGGCCCCAAGCGGTTCGACGTGCCGTGGCGCGACGTGGAGGCCCAGGGCTACATCGCCCCGGCCGCGTGCACCGAGGTCCGGGTGACGCTGGCCGACGAGGAGCGCATGGCCTACGCGCTCGCCGAACCGGCCGAGCGCTACCGCGCGGGGGCGACCGCCCGCTCGAAGCTCGCCGTCGTCGAGGCCCTGTGCGCCGCGGCGGTCGGTGCTTCGGAGCCGACGCTCGTGATCGGCCAGTTCTTGGACCAGCTGGAGGTGCTGGGCCGGCACCTCGACGCGCCGGTGCTCACCGGAGCGACGCCCACGGCCGAGCGCGAGCGGCTCTTCGCCGCCTTTCGCGCGGGCGAGATCCCCGTGCTCGTGGTGTCGAAGGTGGCCAACTTCTCGATCGACCTTCCCGAGGCGAGCGTGGCCATCCAGGTGTCGGGCACGTTCGGGAGCCGCCAGGAGGAGGCGCAGCGGTTGGGGAGGCTGCTTCGGCCGAAGCACGACGGTCGCCAGGCGCACTTCTACACCGTGGTCGCCCGCGACACGAACGACCAGGAGTTCGCCGTCCGCCGCCAGCGGTTCCTCGCCGAGCAGGGCTACGCCTACCGCATCGTCGACGCCGAAGAGGTGCTCGCGGAGCGGGCCGTCTGAGCGGCCCGTCCCTCGGCGGGCGCGAGCCTCGGGGCGCCTGAGCCCGGAGAAAGAGCCTGCATGGAGAGTCCGTAGCACGAGTCCGCATCGAGATGCTCCTGACGTTGCATCATGATGCTAGATTCGCTGCATGCGCACCACGGTGACCCTGGACGACGACGTCACGGCGGCGGTCGACCGGCTTCGGCGAGAGCGGTCCATCGGGGTGAGCGAGGCGGTGAACGAGCTGGTGCGCGCCGGGCTGGCCGCCGGGCGGTCGCCGGCGAGGTTCCGGCAGACCTCGGCGCGCCTCGGGCTCCGCATCGACGTCGCGAACGTCGCCGAAGCGCTGGAGATCCTCGAGGGGTCCTCCGCGCGTTGAGCGTGCTCGTCGACGCGAACCTCCTGCTCTACGCCGTCGACGAGACGAGCCCGTTCCACGCCCGGGCGGCCTCGTGGATGACCGAGCAGCTGAACGGGAGCCGGCAGGTCGGCCTCCCCTGGCAGTCGCTCGTCGCCTTCGTCCGCATCTCGACGAACCCGCGGGCGGCCGCGGACCCTCTCGACCCCGAGGCCGCCTGGGCCCAGGTCGCCGAGTGGCTCGCCGCCGGGCCGGCGTGGATCCCGGTGCCGACGGCCCGTCACGAAGACGTCCTCGGCTCCCTCCTGCGCCGTTACCAGCTGCGCGCCAATCTCGTGAGCGACGCCGACCTCGCGGCGCTCGCGATCGAGCACGGCCTCACGGTCTGCTCGGCAGATACGGACTTCGCCCGCTTCACCGAGGTGCGCTGGGAGAATCCTCTCGCCGGCGGCTGATCGCCGGGGCACGGCTGGCGCTCGGCCGGTCCTCGTGCGCGACGGAGGGGCCCCGTGCGCGACGGAGGGGCCCCGAAGGGCCCCTCCGTCGCTCCATGCAGCGGGTGCGGGCGACGCGCGGCGTGCGCTTGCCCACTGGCCGGCGCTCAGCCGAGGTCGCTCACCATCGCTGTGATCGACTGCGGCGAGACCGCGAGCGGGCCGCCGAAGACGACGAGCTTTGTGACGTGGACGCTCGGGCCGAGCCCGCCTGTGTGGTCGATTCCGGAGCCCGTCGCCCCCGCCGACTCGAGGAGCGCGGTCAGGTAGGGGCCGACTGTCGTCGGGCTCTCGGTCAGGAGCTGCGGCCACCCGTTGCTGCCGGTCACGACGGAGCCCGCCAACGCGTCGGTGAAGCCGTCGCCGCGTGCGACCGCGAGCGTGCCGTGGGGGTCCCATCCGAGCCCGAGGCCGCCGTGGAGCGATGTGTGCGCCGCTGTCGCGTTGAGCTCGAACCCGGCGAGCTGGGCGGCGGTGTCGGTGGCGTCGATCCCGGCGATGCGGAGCACCGAGACCCCGTGGCTCTCGAGGCTGGTCACCACTGTGTCGGTGACCGCGAGCGGTCCGCCCATCACGATCACCTGGGTGATCGACAGCGTGCTGATCGCTGTCAGCACCTGTGTGGAGAGCTTGACCGGTGTGGTGAGGAGCACCGGGAAACGCTGCCTGTAGGACATCGCGCTCGCCGACATCGCGTCCTGGAAGTGGGTGCCGGTCGCCACGATCGCGGTCTTCATCGCCGTGGTGGAGGCCGGCGCGGCCGATCCGTTGCCCTTCGTGTCGTTGTACTTGCCGTCGCCTCCTGTGGCGTTCACCCCGGCGTAGGCACCGGGGAACTTCCCTGTGCCGACGTTGCTCTTCGACACGAAGGTGGCGATGAGCTCGGACGTGTCGTACTGGGTCTGCCCGCCGATGCGGGTCACGTCGAGGTGGCGGACCGCCCCTGAGGAGGTGTGACGGATCGTGACGCCGCCACATGTGTACGCGGGCGTCGAGGTGAGCTGTGTCACGACGGCGTCGGTGATCGCCAGTGTTCCGCCCAGCACGTAGACGTGGGTGATCCCCTCGAGGCGGAGCGCTGTCAGCGTGACCGGCGAGACGTTCCCGTAGGGGGTGAGGAGGATCCCGCTTCGGAGCACCGACGCGAGGTACGCACCCGAGAGGGCGTCGGGGTAGTGCGTGTCGTTCGCCAGGAGGACCGAGCGGTTCCCTGTGCCTGTGCTGGTCTTGCCTGTCCCGGGGCACGCTGTCGGGCTTGTGGCGGGGAACTGGTGCTCGAGCTCCTTGGCGGCCGTCGCGTCCGCTGTCAACCCGTAGATCTGGGTGGCGACCCCCGTCACGTCGAAGGCGACCGCCGTGGCAGATGTGGTCGACCCCCCGACGTCGGCCGTGTCCTTCTTGCAGGCGGGTGTCGTCCCGTACGTCACGTGCGCCTTCACTGCGCCGAATGTCGAGCCCGCCCGCACCGCCAATGTCTCGACCGAGTAGGTGCTCGGGCTGCCTGCGGAGGACGCGGCGGTGACCTTGTAGCGGACGAACGCCGCCGTTGTCGTCGTGACCGACGCTGTCGCTGTCTTCGTCGCGGAGGTCTCGTACACGGCGACAGGTGTCACCGTGCCGTTCCCGCGGGTGACCGCGGCCTTCGCCTTGGCGCTGACGTCGAAGGTCCCGCTGGACAGCGACACGCAGACGTAGCCGGCGGGCAACGCACCTCCGGTCATCTCCACCACGTCGATCGGGCTGATGGGAGCAGAGAGCGTGTCAGGCTTCACTGTCTTGTGAGGTGTGTTCGCGGTCACGATCGCCGGCACGAACGTCGCGTTCGCAGCGCCGCCGGTCGCAGCACCGCTGGCGGTCGCAGCCTTCGTTGTCTTCTGCGCTGTGAGAGTCGTCGCGCCAGGGAGGTCGAAGCCCCAGCTGACCGAGACGGTGCCCGCGGCCGACGCGCCCCCGGCCCTGGTGGCGTACTTCACCCCGGTGACATGGATCGTCACCGTGCCTGTCGCCTTCGTGAAGGTGCCTGTGCTCGTGAGGGTGAGGACCAGCTCATCGTGGTTCAGGCCCGTGCATGTGGCGCTGCTGGTGGTGGACGCCGTGAGCGTCGGAGCGGCGCTCACCCCTGTCGACGAGCTCACGGTCGCAGACGGGGTCCCTGTGAAGAGCACGTAGCCCGACCCTGTCGCTGTGCAGTTGCGGCCGTCGTGCTTGGAGACGGCCACCCGCAGGGTCTCTGTCTTCACCCACCCGCCTGTCTTGGCCCCGGTGAGGGTGATCGTCCATGTGCCCGCCGGCTGGGCGGTGGCTGTGAAGCCCAAGGCGGGCGTCGCTGTCGCCTTCACGGCCGCAGCGGGCTTCGCAGGGGGTGTGGGCTGTGTGGCGAAGGCGTTCACGGCGTCGCCGGGGGACGTGAACGTGCCGACCGTTGTGGTGCCGGACTTCCACGTCGGCGTCACCAGGATTGTCCCGTGCGCGGCGGCGGAATCGTAGGTGATGCCCGTCACCGAGACGGTGGCCGTCGCCCCCGCAGGCATGCTCACCGCGATGGTGAGCGACGCAGCCCCGTCGGCTCCGGCGGTCGCCTTTGTCGCTCCCGACGCGGTGACGGCCTGGGCGCTCCAGGTCACCGTTCCGCCGCCGGCTGCGGTGAGCGCCAACGCGAGGTGCGATGTCGTGAGCGTCGCGCCCGTTGTGTTGTGGAGCGTGACGGTGACGTCACCCGCGGCCTGGTTGGCGCCCGTCGATGTGATCCGGATACGGCTCGCGGCGGCGATCGCATTGTCGGTCGACTGGGCCGCAGCGGCCGTGCCGGCTGCGAGCCCGACCATCCCTCCGATGGCTCCGGCGCCGAGCGCCACGGCTGCGAGCGCTCGGCGGAGCCGATGTGTCGCGTGCGTCACGGTCTGTTCCTCCTCGGCCGCACCTCGGGCGGCCGTTCGGGCCTCTCCGGGCGTCCGTGCACCGGGGAGGCGTTCTGCCTCGCGTGCCGGGGCGCCGGACGGACGCCTGCTCGTGGCACCGGCGGCGCGTCCTTCGCCGTGCACGCCTCTCCTCGGCGTGGGCGCACGGGCTGGATCTCTCGACGGAACCTCCATACCCGAAACATCGGGGAGGGCAAACGTCGACTGCGCGCTGCGATCTCCTCTCTGCGCGCTGCGCCAGCCGTCGCCGCGGGTCACTACGCGTCGTCGCGAGTTACCACGAGTCGGCACGGGATAGAGCGGGTCGGGTAAGCGGCCCCCCGGGGGGAGCGCAGGCCCCTTACGACGGCGTGATCACCGCGACGCCGTATCCGGAGGCCGCCGCCGCCATACGGTCGTCGTAGGTCACGACGCCGTCCAGCTCGTCGCCCAGCTCGAGCGCTGCGGCGAGATGGAGGGCGTCCAGGCCGCGCAGTTCTTCGGGGCCGAGCGTGGCTGCCCGCTCGAAGGTGGCAGGGCGTCGAGCACGGCCCGGGCTCGCTGCATCTGGCCGGGTGCCGCACGCCGGGTGGCCCGAAGGAGCTCGGTGCGCAACAAATCGCTCGTGACGACGCCTGCTTCATGGGCGGCCGCCCACGAAGCCATGGCATTCGATGCCGGTTCGGCGACCACGAGCTTCGTTGCCGCCGACGTGTCGAGGTAGAAGGCCTTCAGTACCGTTCTTCGCCGCGCATGGCCGCGACGACGTCCGACAGCGCTGCGTGCGGTGCGCCCGTGCCAGAAGGCGCGCCGAGCGCGGCGAGTGAGCTCTTCGCGGGCCGGGCCCGACCGGCCGCGATGAGCGCGGCGAGCCGGCCTTCTGGGACCGGAACGAGCTGGGCGACCGGTCTCCCGCGTTCGGTGATGGTCACGACCTCGCCGGCCGCGGCCCTGGCCACCACCTGCGAGGCGTTCTGCTTCAGGGCCCTGATGCCCACCGTGCTCATGTTCTACTTTTTTGTAGTACTTCCGCCACGCTACTGCCGAACGATGGTGGGCTCTCACCGCTGAGGCCGCCACGGCGGTGCCGTACCCAGGTGGGCCCGTGGCGGGGGGGCTACATCGATGAACGATGGGATGGCCGTGGCCTCGGTCCGGCGGCGGCGCGTCGCCGCGACAGAGGGAGTCCACCTGCCAGCTGAGATCAGCGGCGCCGGTACGCGTTGGCCCGGTGCTCGATCCTCACGACGTGAACGACGGAGTCCTCCTGGAAGAACCGATAGATGACCCGGTAGGCGCCGCGTCGAGCCGAGAAGTACCCGGCCAGCTCGCGCCCGAGCGGCTTGCCCACACGACCCGGGTCCTCGCAAAGGGGGCCGCAACAGAACTCCCAGACGGCAAGAGCAACCGGGAGCGGCAGCTCCTGCTCGAGGGCACGCCGGGCGGCTCCAGAGAGGCGTAGCTCGTTCCCGCCACTCACGCCGCGCCGGTCTCGCGGCGTAGGCGCTCCTCCAGCAGTTGGGCCATCTCCTCGCCGGTCGTGAACTCGCCGCGATCGAGCTCTGCCTCCGCTTCCCTGATCGCGGAAAGAGCCCGCGGATCGCAGAGGACGTCGAGGGTCTCCTCCATCGCGGCGAGATCCTCGGGTGAGATCAGCACGGCCGCTGGATGGCCGTGCTTCGTGATCGTGACCCGTGCGTGGGTCTTCTCCACGTCGGAGACCAGCTCGGAGAGCCTGTTGCGGGCGTCAGCCAGAGGGAGCTCTTCCATAGCCAGAAGTATAGGCAACTCCGACCGGCACTGGTGGACGGCGGGTGGACGACGGGCGATGGGCGTGGACGACGGGTGGACGACGCGTCGTCCGAGCCTTGAGGATGGGCGTGGACGACGAGCGTCGAGGACGCGTTCGCCCATCACATCAGATGGTTGGCCAGAGCCGTGAGCGGGGAGGCGGACGGGGAGGAGGTCAGCCGGCGGTGGTCGGCGGAGCCCTACGCGATCGGCGGCGGTCCGGGGAACGGCTCGCCCCTGTCCACCGCTGCCAGGAGGCCGGCGAGCTCGTGGGGGTACACGACCGCGCCGGTCTCACGGAGCTCCCGTTGGGGCCACCACCGCCACCCCGTCACCGAGCGGCGCTCGAGCTCCGTCCACGCCGTCGGGCGCACGGAGAAGCGCTCGGTCGGCACCACGAAGTACGACTCGTCCTGGTCGAAGTGGAGCCCTCCGAATGTGAAGGACGTCTCCCGGCGCCAGCGGACGGGCCCGAGGTCGCCGACGACGTGGCCGGTCTCCTCGCGTACCTCGCGCCGGGCGGCGTCCTCCAGCTCCTCGCCCGGCTCCGCCCCGCCGCCCGGCGTGAACCAGAACTCCGGCGCCGAGGGCACGTCGGGGTCTCGCCCCGAGAGCAGCAGCACCGCCCCGGCCTCGTCGACGAGCACGACCCGCGCCACCCTCCGGCGGGCCGCCGCTCCCGCGCCGGTGCCGCCGGTGCCGCCGGTGCTGCCGGTGCCGCCGGTGCCGCCGGGTGATCGCACCCGACGAGCGTCGCGCACGGAGCGCGCCGGGAGCGACCGCGGGCGGGCCCCGGGGGGCTGTGCAGCCCGCCGGTAGGCTCGTGCGACCGATGTTCCGCCCCCTGCCCCCCGACGCCGACTTCGTCGCTCTCGAGACCGCCGAGCTCGAGCGGTGGCGCACGCACCGGACCTTCGAGCGCTCGGTGGAGGGCCGCCTTGGGGCGGAGCCGTGGGTCTTCTACGAGGGCCCGCCGACCGCCAACAACCGGCCGGGCCTGCACCACGTGTGGGCCCGCGTCTACAAGGACCTCTTCTGCCGCTTCCGCACGATGCGCGGCTTCCTCGTCGAGCGACGGGCGGGCTGGGACACCCACGGGCTCCCCGTGGAGGTCGAGGTCGAGAAGCGCCTCGGCGTGAACAGCAAGCGCCAGATCGAAGAGCAGGTGGGGATCGCAGAGTTCGTCCGGCTGTGCCGTGAGTCGGTCCTCGGCTACGTCGAGGACTGGAAGGCGCTCACCGAGCGCATCGGCTACTGGACGGACCTGGAGGACGCGTACTGGACCTTCGACCGGTCCTACGTCGAGTCCGTGTGGTGGCACCTGAAGCGGCTCTTCGACAAGACACTCCTCTACGAGGACCTGAAGGTCGTCCCGTACTGCCCCCGGTGCGGGACGGCCCTGTCCAGCCACGAGCTCGGCCAGCCCGAGGTGTACACCGACGAGGAGGACGAGTCGGCCTACGTGCGGCTCGCGCTCGTCGACCCCGACCCTTCGGTGGTGGGCGACGCCCGGTGGCTCGTGGTCTGGACCACGACGCCGTGGACCCTCCTGTCCAACACCGGCGTCGCCGCGCACCCCGACCTCGACTACGTGGTCGTCGACGGGATGGTCGTCGCCGAAGCCCTCGCCGACGCGGTCCTGGGCGAGGGTGCGGCGGCGCGGGCGACGAAGAAGCTCCGGGGCCGCGCGCTCGCGGGGCTCCGCTACCGGCGGCCCTTCGAGGCGGTGGCGGTGGACCCCCGCGACCAGCGGCACGGCTGGCGGGTGGTGCTGGCCGGCTTCGTGACGACCGACGAGGGGACCGGGCTCGTCCACCTCGCGCCCGCCTTCGGCGAGATCGACCGCGAGGTGGGCAAGGCCGAGGGACTCCCGACCCTGAACCCCGTCGGGCCGGACGGCCGGTTCACCGCGGCGGCAGGGGAGCCGTTCGCAGGCCGCCCGGTGCGCGAGACCAACGACCTCGTGAACGACGGCCTCGAGGCCGGGGGGCTCCTGCTGCGGCGCCACCTCTACACCCACACCTACCCGCACTGCTGGCGGTGCGGCACCGC
>JAJZMD010000009.1 GCA_021803085.1 Actinomycetes bacterium | reverse complement strand
GGTCTCTCGCTTCGTCTTCGTCCCCACCAGCCGCTGCGCCTCGGAGAGGATCTCGTCGTCGATCTCGATGTTCGTTCGCATACACCACATGATACACATGACGATGTGCACGGGCGTGCCGGAACAGCGAAGCGGGGCGCGGCGACGCGAGCCAGGCGACGCGAGCCAGGCGACGCGAGCCAGGCGCGTCATTCAGACGTCTGGCTCCCCGAGCACCCCTTCGGCGTCGACGATGCGGTAGGCGTCTCCCTGCTCGGCGAGGAACCGCTGGTACCGGACGGCGAACTCCTGGTCGTTCGTGTCGCGGGCGACCACGGTGAAGAAGTGCGCCTGGCGACCGTCGTGCTTGGGCCGCAGCAGCCTCCCCAACCGCTGCGCCTCCTCCTGGCGGCTCCCGAACGTGCCCGACACCTGACCAGCCGGGTGAGAGACATCCCGACGGAGGTCCCGCTCGGGCCTGCGCAGGGGCTCCCGCGTCAGTGCGTGGCGAACTTCGACAACGTCCTGCCGCTGCGCAAAGACGTGCTCGCCGAGCGCGTCGGCCGGCTGGATGCGTCGGATCTGCGGCGCGCGTGCGCTTCGGCGCGCTTCGCCATCCAGTGCCGAGCTCCGCAACTCGGGCCTGTGCTTAGGCTCCCGTCCGCTCAGCCCCCCAGGTCCGTCTGCATCGCTCCGACCGCCGCTGTCGAGAGGGCGAGCGGGCCGCCCAGGACGCTCATGGAGGTGAGGGTCTTCGTCGTTGTCCCGTCGATCCCCTTTGCCCCTGTCGTCTTCAGGAAGCCGGTGAGGAACGTGCCCACTGTGGTCGGGCTCTCGAAGAGAAGCAGCGGCCGGGCGCTGCCCTTCGGCCCTGTGGCGACGTTGAGCGGGCTGTCGAGGACCGCCCCTGCGATCCCGTCGGTAAACCCTGTCCCCCGCGCGAGGAGGACCCGGTGGCCCGGTGTCCAGTTGCGCCCCGATGTCGTGGGTGCGGCCTCGAACCGGGCGAGCTGGACGGCGGTGTCGGTGCCGTCTTGGCCCGCGACCCGCAGCACCGAGACGCCGACCTTCGCGAGGGCCGCCTCCACGGTGTCTGCGACCGCGAGTGTGCCCCCCATGAGGATGACCTGGCGCACCCCGAGGGTCTTCATGGCGCCCACGGCTGTCGGAGAGAGGCTCGTCGCCGGGGTCAAGAGCAGCGGGAGCTTTGTGCGGTAGCTGAGGACCGAGGCGGCCTCTGCGTCTTGGAACTCTGTGCCCGAGGCCAGGATCGCCGTGGGCTCCGGGGTGGAGGGCGCGGCGGTGCCCTGGCCCGGGGTGTCGTTGAAGCGGCCGGTCCCCTCCGCAGCGTTCGTCGTCTGGTAGGCCCCCGGGAACGACAAGGTGGGGGCCGTGCCCACCCTCTCTGCGACGGCTGATGCGGTCGCGTACTGGGTCTGGCCGTACGCGCGGGTGATCGTGACCTTGCCGGAGGGTGCAGTCCCCCCGCAGCCGTACGCTGTGAGGGCCTCGATCTGCGTCACCACTGCTGTCGTGATCGCAAGGGGCCCGCCCACGACGACGACCTTCTGGATCCCCTCGGCCTTCAGGGCCGCCTCGGTCGCAGAAGAGAGGCTCTCGGTCGGGGTGAGGAGGGTGCCGGTTGTGAGCGACTGGGCCAGGAACTGGGAGCTGAGCGCGTCGGCGTAGGTGGCTGTCGTGGCGAGGACGACGGTCCGAGACGAAGGGCACGACCCCTTGGTCGGCGGGAAGGCCCGCTCGAGCTCGGCCGCAGCGGTCGCGTCTGGTGTCGGGCCTGCGATCCGTGTGACAGGGGAGGCAGAGGCCGGGGTCGCTGTCATGACGTTGGAGAGCGGTCCGAAGCCCGCCGCATCCTTCGCCCGCACCGCGACGTAGTACTTCGTCCCGTCGGTGAGCCCGCTCAGGGTGAACGAGGTGGCGCTGCCCGCTGTCAGAGCTGTCGGGCACCGTGTGATGGCGGCGGCCGTCGTCGTGTCGCAGACCTCGTAGCCGGTGATCGCCTCGGCCGCAGCTGTCGTGGGGACCGTCCAGGCGAGGTGGACCGACCCTGTGCCCGGGACAGCTGTCGTGAGGACCGGAGCCCCCGGGGAGGCGGATGTGTGGTTCGCCGGGGGGACTGTCGGGACGGTCAGGGTGAAGTGCTGGGTGGCGGCGGGCACGAGGCCGTTTGTCGCCGTGAAGCTGAGTGCGTAGGTGCCGGCGGTGCCCGGTGCCGGGACGCCCGAGAGCGTGTGGGTTCCTGCGTCCCAGGTGACCCCCTGGGGCAGGACGCCGGACTCGGCGATGGTCGGGATCGGGAAGCCGCTGGCGGTGACGGTGAAGCTGCCCGGGACGCCCACCTCGAAGGTGGCGGCATCAGCAGAGGTGAGCGACGGCGGCTCTTGGACGGTCACGTCGGCCGTGAGCGTCACGTACCCGGTCGATGTCGTGTTGCCGATCTCGTAGGTGAAGCTGTCGGGGCCGGCGAAGCCGCTCGCAGGGGTGTAGGTGATCCCCGAGGACGTGACGGTCGCCGTGCCGTGGTTCGGCGAGCCCGCCTCGATGGCCTTCACCGTCTCACTGGCAGGAGCGGTGACCCCGGATGCCAGCGTGGCCGTCGGGATCGCGACGGGGGTGTCGAGGAGCGTCGTCGCGGACACGCCGGTCCCCCCGCTCACCGGGTCCACGTAGGCGATCTCGACCTTCCCTGTTCCGGTGTTGCCTGTGGTGGTGACTGTGCGGAGGACGTAGTTGGTGATGCCGCTGCCGGCGCCGTAGGAGGAGCCGCCGCCGCCGCCGCCGGGGGGCTGGCCCTCGGTGTGTCCTGTCGCGTTGAGCTTGGTGGCGCCTTCGCCGCCCGCGCCGCCGCCGAAGTAGCCGCCGCCGCCGCCGCCGGCCCCGCCGTCGTACTGCAAGGGTGCGAGAGTGGAGCCGCCGCTCGAACCTGTTCCCGGGCCGCCCGCGTCTCCCGCTGTCGTGCACGTCGTGCCGGTCGTGCTGCCGCCCGTCCCCCCTGCGCCGGCGGCGCTCGCCGTCCCTTTGCCGCCGCCGCCGCCAGAACCCGCTGTGACAGGCGTCGTGCCCGCCTCCCCGGCGTTGCCACCCGCGCCTCCGGCGACTCGGGCACCCGTGCAATCTGCTTGGGACGCGCCGCCTGCACCGCCACCACCCCCGGCTACGAGGAGCCTGGTGCCGCCGGACTCGACGTCGCTCGCCCCGCCGCCCCCACCGCCGGAGGCAGCAGCCCCAGTAGGGGTGCCCGTTCCACCACCGTTGGCGCCGCCCTGGCCGCCGCCGCCGAAAAAGCCGTACCCTCCCATGCCGCCGACGTCGACCGCGAGGGCGGCCCCTGCTGCCACGGCCAGTGTCGCGGTGACGTCTGCGCCCTTGCCTCCAGGGGTCGGTGCACCCGATGTTGTCACCGCTGTGTGGTCTGCGCTGCCGCCGGCCGCGCCCCAGACGGTGAGCGAGAGGGAGGACACCCCGGTCGGCACCGTGAACGCCTGCCCGACGCCAGGTCCGTAGGTGACGGTGCACGTCGAGGCGGTGCACACCGGCGCCGGTGCGGTGACGGCGCCCGCGGACCCATCTCCCGTGAGCTGCACGCCGATCAGCGAGACCATGGCGAGGGTGGTCGCCCCCGCGACGGCGCCTGCCACCCCGGCGAGGTCCCGGATCCAGCTTCGCCGCGTGCGGCCCCAGGCGCTCTCTCGCTCGAGCGCTGCCCCGACCACTTGCATCGGCCCGTCCTCCTCGGTGCACACCCCGTGCAAACGCGACGGGCTGGCCCGCACACTAACCCTGCTTGCGTGCGCTCAACATAGATTCGGGTTCACAAGGCGTGCGCTCGCACACGCGTGCAGCCCGACCGGCCCTCCCGGCGCCGCTCAGGCCTGGGCGGCGACGAGCCGCCGCCACAGCGTCTCGTCGGCCTCTTCGAGCGAGGAGAGGACCGCGTCGGCGATCCCGAACGCCGGGGCGGCGCGCTCGTCGGGTGCGGGCACCGCGACGCACGTCATGCGCGCGGCCTTCGCCGCGAGCACACCCGCCGGGGAGTCCTCCCACACGATGCAGCGGCCGGGCGCGACGCCGAGCCGCTGCGCCGCAGTGAGGAACACGGCGGGGTGGGGCTTGCCGTAGGGCTCGTCCTCCGCCGAGTGCGCGACGGCGAACGTGGAGGCGAGCCCGAAGCGCTCGAGCACGAAGGCGATCAGCCGGTGCTCCGAGGAGGAGGCGAGCGCGAGCGTAAGGCCGTGGCGGCGGCAGAGCGCGAGGGCCTCCTCCACTCCCGGCAGGAGCTGTCCCTTCTCGTCGACCAGCTCGATCACCCGGTCGACGATGAGGGCGGCCACCTCGTCGGTGGAAGGGCCGCGCCAGGGGAACCGGTCGTGCCAGTACCGGGCGACCTCGCGCACGAAGACCCCCTTCGTCCGGCGCGGGTCACCCTCGGCGATCGGGACCCCGAGCGGCCCGAGGATCTCCACCTCCGCCTCGTGCCACAGCGGCTCGGTGTCGACGAGGAGCCCGTCCATGTCGAAGATCGCCGCCGCGAACGGCTCGAACGGCGGGCCGCCCTCGCGACCTGCCTCCGAGCTTGCCTCCGCCCCGCCGCGGCCTGTCTCCGCCCCGCCGCGGCCTGTCTCCGCCCCGCCGCCCGCCCCCGCTCCGCCTCCGAGCCCGCCGCCCGCCCCCGCTCCGCCTCCGACCCCGCCGCTCACCCCCGCTCGATCCGTGCGTCGACGACCGCCGAGCGGCCGCCGGCGACGGCATCGAATGCGTCCTCCAGCGCCTTGCGCAGCCCGGTCTCGTCCTCCACGGTCCGCCCGAGGGCGCCGCACGCCTCGGCCACGGCCGCGAAGTCCGGCGGGCGGCGAAAGCGCGTGCCGATCGCCTCCCCCGCGGCGGCGCTCCGGCCTTCGGGGAACAGCGAGAAGACCGGCATCCGGCTCGCCCGGTAGCCGTCGTTGTCGAGGATCACGGTCACGAAGGGCGCCTCCGCCTCGGCGGCCAGGCAGAGGGCGGCCGTGGGCACGGCGAACATGAAGGAGCCGTCCCCCACCACGGCGACGACCCGGCGGTCCGGCCTGGCCATCCGGATCCCGACCGAGGCGCCGAGCGCCCACCCGAGGCCCGGGCCGCCCGCCGACGCGAGGGTGCCGGGGAGCGAGCGCGGCAGGTGCACGGCGACGTTCCCGACGTTCGTGACCGCCTCTTCGACGACGATGTCCTCGGGGCCCAGCACCTCGGCGAGCACCGCCAGGACCTCCGCGGGCCGGAGGCGGCGCGTCCCCTCGCCGCCCGCCGTCCCCGCTGTCGCTCCAGGCGTGGCGCCACGCCTGGCCGCCCCCGCCAGGGCCAGGCGCGCACGGCGCTCCTCCCACGCGGCCCCCGACTCCGGCCGGCGCTCCTCCAGGGCGTCGGCGAGCTGCGCGAGCGCGACGTCGCCGTCGGCGGTCGCCGACACGTCCACCGGGTACGTCCACAACGGCATCGACGCGTGGAGGGGGTCGGGGTCGATGTGGACCACGCGGGCGCCCGGCGCCAGACGGGTCCCGCGAGGGATCCACGGCACGTCGGCCTCCACGACCACGACGACGTCGGCCTGCTCGAGCAGCAGGGCTGCGTCCTCGGGGCGCGTCCGGGCGAGCGGGTGGTCGCTCGGGACGTTGAGCGCCTCGGGGCGGCCGACGACCGGGACGGCCGCGACCTCCACGAAGCGGGCCACTGCCGCCGCCCCTCCGGGGCGACGGCCGATCCTGGTGGTGACGAGGACCGGGCGTGAGGCTCCGGCAACGAGGTCGGCGATCTCGCGCACCGCGGCAGGCGCCAGCGCCGGCGGGTGGGGCCTCGCCCAGCCGTCGAGGCGCCGGCGACCAGGTGGCGCGGCCGGCTCCATCAGCACGTCCCGGGAGATCGTCAGGTACGCAAGGCCCGGGATGCCGCCGCCGGCGACCTGCACCGCCCGCCCGACCACCCGGGGGGCGTCCTCTGGCCGCACGAGCTCAGCCGTCCACTTGGCGTAGCCGCGCACGATCCCCGCCTGGTCGGGGACGTCCTGGGCCCAGTGGATCGCGGTGTCCCGGCCGCCGGGGTCGTCGGCGGCCTCGCCGTAGGGGGTCCTGCCCGCCAGCACGACGACTCCCGCCCGGTCGCGAAGGACGTTGTGGACCATCGCGCCGAGGTTCTGGGTGCCGGCGTCGACGTGGACCCAGACCGCCTGGGGACGACCGGTCGCCTGCCAGTAGCCGTGGGCGGCGGCGAGCGCCACCGCCTCGAACGAGCACCCGACGACGCGGGGCAGCGGCACGCCGCGCCCGGCCAGCGTGGCCGCCGCCTCCTGGATGGGCGCGGAGTCCGTGCCGGGGTTGAGGAACAGCACCTCGACGCCGTGGGCGCCGAGGAGGTACAAGACGTCCTCCGCGCAGGTGCGGACGTCGGCAAGAGCGCGGGCGTCGGCCGCCGGCACGCGGACGTCGGCCGTGGTCATCGCCCGGGGCCGGGGAGCCCGAAGAGCTCCTCTGCGTTGGTCTGGTAGAACGCCTTCATCTCCGCCGGGCTGAGCGCCATGGCGTCTTGGTCCCGGACCTCCGCCGCCACGCACTCGTAGGGGTAGTCCATGGCGTAGAGGACGTGCTCGGCTCCGAGCACCTGGCGGCAGAACTGGATGGCCGGCTCCCACGCCATGCCGCTCGTCGTGCACCAGACGTTCTCTCTCATGTAGTCGCTGACCTTGCGCTGGAGCGGCTTGATCGACGCGTAGCGCCCCGCGCGCACCGCGGCGACGTGCATGTAGTCGAGCCGGTACAGCCAGAACGGCAAGGCCTCGCCGAGGTGGCCCACCACGAACTTCAGGCGGGGGAAGCGGTCGAAGGCGCCCGACCTGATGATGCGCAACAGGTGCATCCCCGTCTCGACGGCGAAGCCGTAGATGGCGCCCTCGAGGCCGGCCTCGAGGAGCGGGCCGATCATGGAGGGCGGAGGGGTGGTCGGGTGGAGGTAGATCGGGGTGTCGAGCGCCTCGGCCGCCTCGAGGATCGGCCAGAACTTGGGGTCGGAGAGGTACTCCCCGTTGGTGTGCGAGTTCACGATCGCCCCGCAGAAGCCGAGCTCGTCGTGGCCCCGGCGGATCTCCTCGGCCGCCGCGCGGGGGTCCTGGGGGGCGACGGCGGTGAGGCCGCTGAACCGGTCGGGGTGGGCGCGGCACGCGTCGGCGAGCTGGTCGTTGGCGAGGGTGGCAACCGAGGTGGCGGTCGCCGCATCCGCGAAGATCTGGGTGCCGGGCGCCGTGAGGGAGATGATCTGGCGGTCGATGCCGGTCGCGTCCATGTCGGCCAGTCGCAGGGCGCCCAGGTCCTGGAGCCGCTCGAAGATGAACTTCGGCCGCTCGGCTGCACTCCGGAGGTAGAAGCCCATCTGGCTCTGGAAGCCGGGATCGAGGTCGCCCCCCGCGCTCAGCAGCTCCTGCCACATGCCGACGAGCTCGGGCGGGCAGAAGGCCTCCTCGGTGGCGATCCGCAGGTGGCCGAGACCCGGGTCCTCAGCGCCTCGAAGGATGGTCTCGTGCTGCGTGGTCATGCTCTCTCCTCTCCAACGTCCAACAGTCGGTCCATCGGTCGGTCCAGCGCGCCGGACGAGGCGTGACGGGTCAGCACCCCAGTACCCCGGCGCACGTGCACAAAGCGTGCACGGCCGAACCAGCGTCGCACAAGCGCCGCCTCCAGCGCCGCCTCCAGCGCCCCGCCAGCGCCCCGCCCGCGCCCTCCTCGTGCAGGTCTCGCGCCGGCGTTCGTCACTGGCGTCACCCGAAACGTCAGCGAATCTGCCGGATGCGTCCGCCTGATCCCCATTCGCCGTCAGCCGTGAAGACTGCGGCATCCAGCCGCTCCCCGAGCGGGAGGCAGAGGCGATCCGCGATCGACAGACCGCTGCCGGACCGCCACCCGCCGGCTCTACCCCGCGCCGCCCGGGGCTCCGGCCGACGTCCCCGGCCTCGAGCTCGCCGGCGAGGTCGTGGCGGTCGGGTCCAAGGTGACGCTCGCCGCGCCCGGCGAACGGGTGATGGCGGCCGTGACCGGCGGCGGGCAGGCGACCATGGCGGCAGTGGACGAGAGCCACCTGCTCTGCGTCCCCAACCGGGTCGGTTGGCCGGAGGCGGGCGGGTTCCCGGAGGCGTACTCGACCGCCTACGACGCGCTGTTCACGCGTTGCGGGCTCGCGCCGGGCGACCCGCTCCTCGTGACGGGAGCTGCGGGTGGTCGCGTCGCCGGGGTCCAGCTCGGCGCGGTGGCGGGCGCGACCGTCGTCGCCTCGGTGCGCGACCCGGAACGCCGAGAGCAGGTGGCCGCCCTCGGCGCCCACGAGGTGGTCGGCGCCGACGACCTCGCCGGCCACGGCCCCTACGACGTCGTTTTGGAGCTGGTCGGTGCCGCCAGCCTCTCCCAGGCGCTCGGCGCGCTGGCGACCGGGGCCCGGGTCGCGGTGTTCGGGGTCGGGTCCGGCGCGCGCCTCGAGGTCGAACTCGGCCTGATGCAGCGGCGGGCGACGATCGCGGGCTCCCCGTTCCGGGCCCGCAGCCGCACGGAGCGGGCGGCCGCCCCCCATGCAGTGCGCACGCACGTCGTCCCCCTCGTCGCTGAGGGCCGGGTCCGCGTCCCGGTCTGCGCGACCTACCTACTCGCAGAGGCCGCCGCCGCCTACGACCGGTTCGCAGGGGGGAAGAAGCTCGGGAAGGTGGTCCTCGTCACCGGCGACGCCTGACGGCCGGTGACCCGCCGCTCCCGGGCGTCCGAGACCGAGCGCGACAAGTCGGCGCGGCGGGCTCCACCACGTGCCACGAGGGCGCACACGCATCGGAAGCACACGCGCAGAAGGGGCCCCAAGGGCCCCTTCTGCGGTGCAACTCTGCTCAGCCGGCGTGGGCGCCGCCGACATCGGCGCCTGCCGGACGATGGGTGCTGCTACAGGTCCGCCTGCATCTGGGCGATGATCGTCGGCGTCACCGCGAGCGGCCCGCCCAGGACGACCAGGTGACTGATCGTGTGCGGCGGTGTCGCGGTGTCGTAGCCCTTGCCCGCGGTCTTCAGGAATGTCGTCAGGTATGTGCCGACCGTGGTCTGGTTCTCCGTGAGCAGCATCGGGGCGGGTGTTGTCAGTGTTCCTGTGATGTAGCGCTCCACCACCGCACCGGCGATGCCGTCGGTGAACCCGTTCCCGCGTGCGATGAGCAGCGATGACGGGTCCCAGTCCAGACCGGCTGTCATTGTGTCGTTCAGCTCCATCTTGGCGAGCTGCACGGCCGTGTCGGTGTAGTCCTTCCCTGCGACACGCAGCACCGAGACCGGATGGCCTGTCACTGTCATGGCCTCGACCGCCTTCACCACTGTGTTGGAGATGGCGAGTGTGCCGCCCATCACGATGACCTGGCGGACGTGAAGAGCCACGAGGGCTGTGTGCGCCTGTGTCACCAGCTTTGTCGGCGCGGTCAGCAGGACCGGGACCTCGTTCGAGTAGGCGAGGGCGCTCGCCGCCTCGGCGTCCTGGAACTCCTGGCCGTTGGCGAGGATCGCCGTCTTGAGGAACCCGCCGCTCGCCACGTTTGTGGAGCCGATGCCTGTGGTGTCGTTGTACAGGCCGTGCTTGGTCGGGCCGCCGGCGTAGGCCGCCGGGAGCTTCAAGCCTGCGACCTCACTGACAGGAGGCGTCTCTGCGATCATCGCAGCCGTCGCGTACAGTGTCGCCCCACCGATCCGGGTCACCTGGATGGTGCCGGTCTGGTTGCGCGTGTTCCTGGCGAGGCCGTTGCCGCCGCAGCGGTAGACCGGCATTGTCTCGATCGCGTTGACGACTGTTGTGTCGATCGCGAGCGGCCCGCCCATCACGTACACGTGGCTGATCCCCTCGACCCGCAGCGCTGTCCGGGTGACCGGTGTGAGCGCGGTAGGCGAGGTGAGCAGCGTGCCCGTTGTGAGCGTTCCGGCCAGGTACTGGCTCGCGAGCGAGTCCGTGTAGGTCTTGCTCGTCGCCAGGATCACCGGGCGCTCTGTGCGGGCGAGGAAGAGTGTCGCTGTCGGACCACGCGGGATTGTTGTCTCCGTCAGCCTCGGGCAGCTGCTGTGACAGTTGCCCGGCAATGTACTAACAGAGAGCGGCCCCAGCAGCATTGCCTTCCCAAAGACCTTGCAGGTTGTTGTCTTGCCTGTCGCCGGGAACGCGTGCTCGAACTCCTGGACGGCGGTCGCGGCCGCTGTCACGCCGTAGATCTCCTGGGAGATCTTCTTGCCGGTCGTGAAGAGGACCGCGACGTGGTCTGTCGGCTTCCCCGAGGCGGCCTTGCATGTTGTCGACGCCGAGTAGTAGGCGGTGACGAGGGGCCGCTGTGTTGTCCGTGTGTTGGCGTTCACCGACAGCCCAGACACGGTGTAGGTGCTCGCCACGCTCGAAGCCGCGGTGACCTGGAACTCCAGGGTCGTCGCCGAGACGCCGCTTGTCACGAAGGCGGCAGTGCCCACCGCGCCGTTGCCCGAGGTGACCTTCACGGTCGGGACGCTCGACGTGTTGAAGTGGACTGTGTTGCTCGCCGCCGGCGGGAATGTGGCTGTGCTCCAGCCTGTCGCCTTGTGAAGTGTCCCTACGACCGAGTTACCGCGGATGCCTGTGCCTGTTGTGTCCCGTGTGGACCCTTGGACGGTCAGGCAGACGTAGCCCTTGGCGACGCTGCCGGGCGCCCACTCGACCACCGAGACTGTCCCGATCGGCTGGTCGTAGCCTGTCGGGGCGATCGTCTTGGCTGTCTTCACGACGACGTCGGCCGCAGAGACGATGGCGTTTGTCGATGTGATCGTGATGCCCTGTGTCTGTGTCGCGTTAGACCCTGTCACCTTCGGGACGCTGGACGACCTGTAGAAGACGTCACTCACTGTGACTGTGCCGGTCGCCGTCTTGGGGGCGACGGAGTACTTCACTGTCGTGATGCTGATCACGATCTTCGCTGTCGCCTTCATGAAGTGCACGGACGTTGTGAAGATCACTGTCAGCACGTTGGGCGCGAAGAAGCCGGTGCAACCGTTGTTGCCCGAGAGCGCGTCGGTGACCTTGATCTTTGTCGCCACCACTGTGGTGCCTGTGACCGATGTCACCGCCACCTTCGGCAGGCCGTCGAAGGCGACCGTCTTTGTTGTGATGCAGGCGCTGTGGCCTGTGTGCGGCTCGACTGTGATCATCACGTGCCCGGTCGCCAGCACACCCTCGAAGGTGGCCTTGTTGGTTGTCGATGTCGCCTTGAGGGTGAGCGTCCAGTTGCCAGCGGGCGCACCCACCTGGCCGAGGCCGGCTGGCGGGATCGGACGGTTTGTGTCGTTGTTGAGCAGCACCTTGGCTGGCGATGTGGGCGCGGCTGCGCCGTAGACCGCCGCAGTCGCTGTCGCCGGTGTGAAGGTGTATGTGTAGTGAACTGTGGCGATCGTGGCACCCGTGGCATCGGACGCGGCGACGTTCACCTTGCCCTGGCCTGTGATCGACTCGACCCGCAGTGTCCGCCAGGTGAAGACGGCTGTGGCTGTCGTGCCTGTTGTCTTGATGGTGCCAGCGGTCTTGGAGATCGTGCAGGTGATCTTCAGTGCACCCGTTCCTGCCGTGAATGGGGCCGGTGCTGTTGTCGGGAACGCGCACGCGGTATTGACCGTGCCCGGGCCGACCACCGACGGCGCCAGGTGGGGCGTCGAGTACACCTTTGTGAACGCGGTGTAGCTCCCCCCGTGCGACGTTGTGTCCTTCACCGTCAGGGTGATCACCTGGTTGAGGAAGTTTGTCTTCTTCACTGTCCTGCTGACCGTGAGGACGACTGTCCCGATGACCTGGTTCTTCGTGGTGCCTGCGGGGATGGACGTCGTGGCGCCGTTGGGCGACTTGAAGGAGCCGACGACCGACGTCGCCGCGCCGGCGGTCCCCGCCGTCACCCCGATCATGCCTCCCACCATCCCCACGCCGAGCGCGACCGCTGCCGCGAGACGGCGTAGCCGATGTGTTCGATACCTCAAGGTTGCTCCTCCTTGGCTCTCGCCCTGCTGTGGTTGCTCATCTCGGCCGACGACCCACCCTGCCGGGCCACCGGCCAGGCAGCGCGACGATCGTCGCGTCCTTCCTTGGATCTTCTGTTGCACTACTACAACGCAGCCGGGCCGTCCTGCGTGACAGCCACGACCGCACTCGTCGCCCACGCTACCTGACCCCTCCTTGCCGCGCGCTGACCACCAAACGCGCAGAAGGGGCCCCAAGGGCCCCTTCTGCGGTGCAACTCTGCTCAGCCGGCGTGGGCGCCGCCGACATCGGCGCCTGCCGGACGCTGGGTGCTGCTACAGGTCCGCCTGCATCTGGGCGATGATCGTCGGCGTCACGGCCAACGGACCGCCCTCGATGAGCAGGTGCGTGATGTGACCCTCTGTTGTGTCGAATCCCTTGCCGTAGGCCTTCAGGAATGTCGTCAGGTAGGTCCCGACTGTCGTCTGGCTCTCCGTGAGCAACTGCGGCATCGGAGCCATGTGCTCGAGGACCGCACCGGCAATGCCGTCGGTGAACCCGTTCCCGCGTGCGATGAGCACGGTTGTCGAATCCCAGTCGAGACCGGCTGTCACTGTACCGTTCAGCTCCATCTTGGCGAGCTGCACGGCCGTGTCGGTGTAGTCCTTCCCTGCGACACGCAGCACCGAGACCGGATGGCCTGTCACTGTCATGGCCTCGACCGCCTTCACCACTGTGTTGGTGATGGCGAGTGTGCCGCCCATCACGATGACCTGGCGGACGTGAAGAGCCACGAGGGCTGTGTGCGCCTGTGTCACCAGCTTTGTCGGCGCGGTGAGGAGGACCGGCACCTCTGTGTGGTACGCGAGCGCGCTCGCCGCCTCGGCGTCCTGGAACTCCTGGCCGCTTGCGAGGATCGCCGTCTTGAGGAA
>JAJZMD010000244.1 GCA_021803085.1 Actinomycetes bacterium | reverse complement strand
GCTCGCCGGCGGGCCGCCGGCGCACGCTTTGAGCATAAGGCCCACAGCCCGATGCGGGGTACGCTGGCGCGCCGCCAGACCGTGCCATTGGCTCACGCCCCGTGTCCAGGAACGGTCCTTGCCATGTCGGACCTCGGGTGCCGGTAGCCTCACGGGCCGTGGCCGACCGCCTCTGCCTGCTGACGGTGCACGCGCACCCCGACGACGAGGCGTCGAAGGGTGCGGGGACCGTGGCGCGCTACCACGCCGAAGGTGTGCGCACGGTCCTCGTGTGCTGCACCGGGGGTGAGGAAGGCGACATCTTGAACCCCGCGATGGATCGGCCCGAGGTGCGCGACCGTCTGCCTGAGATCCGCCGCCGGGAGCTGGAGACGTCGGCGAAGATCATCGGCTACGACGACGTGATCCTGCTCGGGTACCGGGATTCGGGCATGCCGGGCTCGGAGGCCAACTCCCGGGCGGACGCCTTCGTCAGCGCCCCTCTCGAAGAGGCGGTAGGGCGTCTCGTCGGGATCATCCGGCGGGAGAGGCCGCAGGTGATGGTGACGTACCCAGAAGACCAACGCGAGTACCCGCATCCCGACCACCTTCGTGTGCACGAGATCTCGGTGGCCGCCTTCGACGCCGCCGGGGATCCCGAGCGCTACCCCGAGGCCGGCCCAGCCTGGGCGCCGTCGAAGCTCTACTACACCTCGTGGCCGCGCCGGCGCATGCGCGAGATGCACGAGAAATTCCTCGAGCTCGGGCTCGAGTCGCCCTTGGACGAGGACCGGCTCGAGCGGATGCGGCGCGAGGAGCCCTCGACCACGTCGATCGACCTCACCGGCTTCGTCGAGGTGCGCAGCGACGCGCTGCGCGCGCACGCGACGCAGGTGGATCCCAACTCTCCGTTCTGGTTCGGGTTGCCGCCCGAGGTCCTCCGCACGATCTACCCGTTCGACGACTACTACCTCGTGCGCAGCCGCGTCGGTCCCGTGCCCGCCGGAAGGGGTCCCGGTGCCGACGGCTCGGACGCGGACGGCGCGGGTGCTGGCCGCGCGGGCACAGGCGCCATGAGCGCTGGCCGCGCGGACTCCGACTCCGCGGGCGCTGGCCGCGCGGACGCCGAACTGGCGAAGGAGGACGACCTCTTCTCCGGATTGCGCTGACACTCCGGATTGCGCCGAGGCTGGGATCGCGGCGCTCGGAGGTGGCGTGGCCCCCGGCCCGTCAGCCTGCCCGCACCAGGTCCCGCAACGCGCGGTAGCCGATGAGCACCACCCCTGAGCCCTCCAGTGCCTTGGCCAGCGCCCCGTCCCCGCAGACGAACCTGTGGTCGTCCACCCGTGCCTCCCAGTCGCCGGCGAGCGCGCGGAGCTCGGGGGTGTCGACGGCGGGATGGAGGCGCAGCTCGGTGATGCCGGGCTCGAGGGCTGCCAGGCGGGACGCGAACGACTCGGGCGCGCCGTGGCGACGAGCGGAAAGGACTCGGTCGACGAAGACCACCCCTGCGTCCTCGGCCACCTCGCTCGCCGGGAAGCCGAGTCGGGCGGGGTGCCGGCCGCCGGCGATGCGGACGGGGAGGCCGAAGTCGAGGGCGAGCTCGAGGTAGACGTCGAAGAACTCCGGGCGAAGGAGCAACGTGTCCATGTGCGCGTCGAGGTGGCTCACGTCGAACCCCCACAGGATGGCTCGCTCCACCTGGGCGCGGCACTCCCTGCGGACCTCGTCGACGTCTGCGTGGTCCCAGAAGTCCTCGATCGTGCGCGGGAACCCGCCGTCACCGTCGAGGAGCGAGGGGGAGTGGGTGATCGGTCCCCAGCGGTACCGCTCCCACTCGGCGTTCACGGTGAGGTGGACGCCGACGTCCTCGCCCCGGTAGCGCGCCGCGGCGTCGCGCGCCCAGGGGCAGGGCACCATGAGCGTGGCGCTCGTCACGGTGCCGGTGCGCAGGCAGTCGTAGATGCCGACGTTGGCCGCATGGCACAGCCCGAGGTCGTCGGCGTTCACGATCACGAGACGGGCGTCGGGTCGATGCCCGAGCCGCTCCGCGATGGAGGCGCTCATCAACTCACGTCCCTCGCGCCCCGTCTCCCAAGAGCGCGGCATCCTGGGCGCGAGCACCCTCTGCGAGCTCGAGCCGGTACGAGTCGAGCGAAGTCGTAAGGGCGGTGTCCGAGGTCGCGAGGATCCGCAGCGCGAGGAGCGCGGCGTTCTCCGCTCCGTTCACCGCGACCGTCGCGACGGGAACGCCGCGGGGCATCTGGACGATCGAGAGCAGCGAGTCGAGCCCCGAGAGCTGCGCGAGCGCCACGGGAACGCCCACGACCGGGAGCGTCGTCGCCGCGGCGAGCATCCCGGGGAGGTGCGCCGCGCCGCCAGCCCCTGCGACGACGACCCTGAGCCCCCGACCCGCGGCGGAGCGCCCGAATGCGAGCATGTCGTCGGGCGTGCGGTGCGCCGAGAGGACGCGCACTTCCCGAGGGACCCCGAAGCGATCGAGCAGCTCGACCGCGCCGGCGAGCACGGCAAGGTCCGACGAGCTGCCCATGACGACCGCCACGAGCGGCCTGCCCGGAGCGCCGGGTCCGAGCGCCGGTGCGGGCTCGCCGGCCATCACGAAGCGGCCACGTCGAGGGAGTCCGGGATCGGCGTGCCGAGGGCCTGCGCGGCGGCCCACGCTCGCGTCCGCACGTCCGCGGGTTCGTCGCCGCACACCGTCACATGGCCCAGTTTGCGCCCCGGACGCGGCGTCTTGCCATACAGATGGACGTGCGCTCCACGGACCGAGAGTGCCGCTGACATGCGGTCGCCGAGCTCCGCCTCGCCGAGCTCCGCCTCGGCGGACGGCGCGCCGAAGACGTTGACGCTCGCCACGTGTGCCGCGAGGGGCGAGGTGTCCCCGAGCGGAAAGCCGAGCACCGCGCGGACGTGGTTCTCGAACTGCGAGGTCGTCGCCCCCTCGATGGTCCAGTGCGCCGAGTTGTGGGGGCGTGCGGCGATCTCGTTCACGAAGAGGCGCCCGTCCGAGGAGAACAGCTCGACCGCGAGCACGCCGGTCGCGTCGACGACCGACGCGACCTCCTGTGCGAGCGCCGCCGCACGGCCCGCCAGGTCCGGGTCGAGGCGTCCGGGGAAGCGCACCTCGCGGCATACGCCGCCGACCTGTGCGGTCTCGACCGGCGGCCAGGCGACCGACGCGCCGTCCTCACCCCGCGCGACCACGACCGCGAGCTCGACGTCGATGTCGACGTGCGCCTCGACGAGGAGGGGGATCCGAGCGCTCGCCGCTTCCTCGCACAGCGCACGGGCGGCGGCCTCGCCGTCGACCGACCAGACCCCCTTCCCGTCGTAGCCGCCGCGCGCCGCCTTCACCACGACCGGCCAGCCCTCGAGCCCGGCGAACGTGCAGACCGCTGCGGCGAGCTGCTCGGGGCCGCGGGCGTCACCGTCGAGCACCTCGTACCGAGGGACCGGCAGCCCCTCTGCCGCCAGCCGCGCGCGCATCTCCGCCTTGTCGACGGCGACCCGCAGCGTCCGCAGACCGGGGCGGAGCCGCGCTCCCTCGCGTTCGAGCTGGTGCAGCAGCTCGAGGTCGACCTGCTCGTGATCGAAGGTGACGATGTCGCAGCGTGCGACGAGGTCGGCCAGGGCGCGACCGCCCGTGGCCTCGCCCAGGACCACCTCGCTCGCGACCGGGACCGCCGCGTCGTCGGCCCGTGCCGCGAGCACGACGGTCCGGACCCCGAGCTCGCTGGCCGCCTCGACCATCATGCGGGCGAGCTGCCCGGCGCCGACGATCCCGAGTGCAGGCGTCCCCCCGGCCGGGCCGGGTCCTCGGTCGTTGCCCACGCCGGCACGTTACCGGTGCCTAATGTGCTCGACGTGCGGATCGGCGTCCTCATCGACCAGCGCCCTCCTGTGGGGGACATCTGCGCCCACGTGGCGGGCCTGCGCGACCGGGGGTTCACCTCGGCGTGGGCGTCGCAGGTGTTCGGCTACGACGCGTTCACGCTCCTCGCGGTCGTCGGGGAGAAGGTCCCAGCAGTCGAGCTCGGCACGGCCGTCGTCCCCGTCCAGAGCCGCCTGCCGCAGGTGATGGCCCAGCAGGCGCTGACCGTCCAGGCGGTCTCGGGGGGACGCTTCACCCTGGGGATCGGCTTGTCGCACAGACCCGTCGTCGAAGGCCTGTGGGGGCTCAGCTTCGAGCGGCCCGTCCGCTACCTCCGCGAGTACCTCGAGGCGCTCCTCCCGATGCTGCGGGGCCAGGTGGTCGACCACGAGGGGGAGGTGGTCACCGCTCGCACGCTCGGGCCGCTCGAGATCCCGGACGCACCCCCGCCCTCGGTGGTGGTCGCCGCCCTCGGACCCGAGATGCTGCGTCTCGCGGGCAGCCTCGCGGACGGGACCGTGACTTGGATGACGGGTACCAAGACGGTGGCGAGCCACATCGTGCCGACCATCACCCAGGCGGCCGCGGGGCGCCGGCCTCCGCGTGTGGTCGTCTCGCTCCCGGTCGTGGTCACCTCCGACGCAGAAAGGGCGCGCAAGCGGATCGACGACGCGCTGGCCATCTACCCGACCCTGCCCTCCTACCGCGCGATGCTCGACCGTGAAGGCGCGTCGAGCCCGTCGGACGTCTCCCTCGTCGGCGACGACGCGGGGGTGCTGCACGGGCTCGAGCGGCTCGCGGACGCCGGCGCGACGGAATTCGTCGCCTCGGTCATCGGCGACTACGAAGAGCGGCAGCGAACGGCGGCGGTGCTGTCGGCGTACGCGAGCTGAGCCCGGCGGGGGGGAACCGGGCCCAGCGCGCGATCGGGACGAGCTCAGTGAGGGATCTTCGTGTGCTTGAACTCGTTCAGCTCCGGGTGGTCCCGGAGCAGGTCGACTGCCCGCTCGATGACGGTCCGCGCTCTCGCCGCGTCGCCGGCAGGTCGTGTCATGAAGCGGACGAACGCCGCGTCGCCATCCGCGATGAACGTGGGCACGCCGAAGACCTCGTAGTCCGACACCGCCTTCTCGTGCTCCGTCCGGATGGTGTCGAGCGGCCATCCCTCGGCGATCTCGGCGAACACCTCGCCGGCGGGCACGCCCGCCGACGTGAGCGTCTCGCGGACGACGTCCGCGTCGGAGATGTCCTTCCCCTGGTCGTGGCGGACGGCGAACAGCGCCACGTGCGCTGCCCGGAACCGGTCAGGGAACCTGTCCCGCACGACGACCCCTGCTTCGAGCGCGAGGAGGCCCCGGGCCTTCGTCTCGAGCTCCCACACCGGCGTGCCCCCGTCCTCGACGTGGGCCTGCATGAGCGAGAACGGAGTGAACGTCACGTCCCACGGTGCGCCGCCGTCCAATGCGGCGACGAGGTGCTCGTGGGCGTTGCGAGCAAAGGGGCAGAGATAGTCCCAGGTGACCGAGAACGCGCGCGACCTCATGCCGTCGTCAACGCGGAGCCCCCGACGGCTATTCCGCGCGACCCCCACTGCACCCCGGCCGGGGGGCCAGGACGCTGAGAGGGGGCCGCAAGACGGTCCCGAGCGCCGCGCCGATGGCCGCGCCGCCGAGCACGTCGCTCAGGTGGTGCGCACGCAGATGGACGCGGCTCGCGGCCACCGCTGCCGCGAAGGATAGGGCCGCCAGCCTGGTGGACGGGTTGTCCGGCAGCACCACGGCAGTGCAGAACGCGGCCAGGGTATGACCGCTCGGGAAGCTGCTGGACGAGGGCGTCCTGATGGGCAACCCGTCGGTCGGCACCCCCGCATGCTCCGGGCGGGACCGTCCGACGACCTTCTTCACCGCCCGATTGACGCCGTAGGAGGTCGTCCCCGCGAGCGCGAGGGCGAAGACGGCGCGCCGGCGTGCCGGCCCTGGTCGCCGCGCCTTCAAGGCCGCGGCCAGCACCCAGATGGCCCCGTGGTCCGACAGGTTGGAGACGACGGCCGCGCACACGTCCACCCAGCGCCGGCCGCGCAGCGCGCCGGCCCACCGCTCGCCCGCCTCGTCGATCGCCCGGCAACTCCCGACGAGCGCGGCCTCGTCCAACCGGCCGCTACGAGCGGCTGGCGCCGTCTCAGCCCTCACACGGCGGGAAGCTCGGGCGGGACGCCCCCGAAGGCCGGGCACCACGCGTGGAAACCGCAGTACCCACAGAGCGGCGAGGGTCGCGGTCTGAAGTCGCCCTGCTCGCACGCGCGCTCGATCGCCTTCCACACCGCGAGCGTCCGGACCCGTTGGCCCCGCAACGTCTGGGCCGTGGGCGTGGAGGTGATCGAAAGCGGCTCGCGTAGGTGGAGCAGCCGCACCTCGACAGGCACCCTGCCGAGCGTCTGCTCGCAGAGCAGCGCGTAGAGATGCACCCCGGTCAGCTTCGCCCTCTCGTGGCGCTCGGCGGGCGCCCGGCCGGTCTTGTAGTCGACCACGACGAGATCGCCCGTGGCGCTCAGGTCGAGCCGGTCGATGATCCCGCGCAGCCGGAGCCCGCCGAGGTCCGCCTCGAGGCAGATCTCGACGCCGGCGGCCTCGACCCGGGTCGGGTCCTCGAGCGCGAAGTAGTTCGTGACGAGCTGGGCGGCGTCCGCGAGGAAGGCTGCGGACGAACGATCGTCGAGCTCGAGGGCGGCGTACTCCGGGTCGTCCTGCAGCTCTGCCCAGGCTCGCTCGAGCTCCGCGGCGGCCACCTCGGCCGTGCGCTCGGCACCGGGATGCTCCCAGACGAGCCGTTCGAGCACCCGGTGCACGAGCGTCCCCTTGGCGGTGTGCGGCGACGGCGGCTCGGGCAGCCGGTCGATCGCACGAAGTCGGAAGGCGAGCGGGCAGTCCGTGAACGACGTCACGCGGGTGGGCGAGAGCGATCTCGGCAGCGTGAGCGACATCGCCGCCAATGCTACGCGGGGGTGCCATCATCGACGTCGATGCCCACCCAGCGCGACGGCCCCCCTCCTGCACGCGCCCGCCGCCGCGGCAAGCATCCCGCTGCGTCGCTGCCCGCGCACCTCGAGCGCTCGACCGAGTGGGCGGGGGTGCGGACCGGCGACCCTGTCGAGGTGGAAGGGGTACGCCCCCGCACGGCGACGTGGTCCTTCCTCGCGCACGTGAAGAACGTCCGGACCGGCGAGGAGTGGGTCGAGGTCGCCGGGGGCCGGGCGGGGAGCCGCGCGGTGCGCTCGTTCCGGCCCGAGCACATCTTCGCCCCGTCGACCGGGGCGGCCCGGCGTGCGCCGCGCCTCCCCCTCTCGGACGCGCCCCGCCTCCCGCTCTGAGACGCGCCCGGCGCGCCCGGCCGCCGCACCCCCGCCGCACCCCCGGCGCACCCCCGGCGCACCTCCGGCGCACCCGGCCGCCGCGTGCCTGCCGCCCCTACACTTCGACGGTGCCCGGTGAGGTCCCGCTCGTGCGCCAGGCGCGCGAAGGCCCCGTCCTCACGCTCACGCTGGACTCCCCGTCGAACCGCAACGCGTTGTCTCGCCGTCTCCTGGCCGAGCTCGGGTCAGGGCTCCGCGACGCCGGGGCCGATCCCGACGTGCGGGTCGTCGTGCTGTCCGGTACCGGAGCCGCGTTCTGCTCCGGCTTGGACCTCAGAGAGCGGCTCCACCCGCCCCCCGGAGAGCCGCCGACGACCCTGGCAGAGGTGCTGTCCTCCATCGTGGCGTTGCCCCAGCCGGTCGTCGCCCGGGTGAACGGCCACGTGCGCGCAGGAGGGATGGGCCTCGTCTGCGCAGCTGACCTGGCGGTCGCGGCTCGGGACGCGACCTTCGGGTTCAGCGAGGTGCGAGTGGGCGTCGCGCCCGCGGTGATCGCGGTGCCGGCGCTCCGGCGGATGGGGCGGCGCGCCTTCGACCGCTACGCGCTCACCGGCGACGTGTTCGGCGCCGCGGAAGCCGCCGCGGCCGGAGTCCTGACCGACGCGGTCGAGGACGCGGAGGCGCTGGACCGCTGGGTCGCAGAAGTCGTGGGCTCGCTGCTGCGGTCCGCGCCGAGCGCGCTCACGGCGACGAAGAGCTTGCCCGAGCTCCTTGCTCGACCTTGGAGCGAGGCCCTGGACGTCGCCGCCAGGCTCTCGGAGAGCCTGTTCGGCGCGGACGCGGGCGCCGAGGGCATGTCGGCCTTCCTCGAGAAACGCCGGCCCTCGTGGGTCGTGGAGTGGCCGCCCCGCCCGAGGGACTGAGCCCGAACGCCAGGGCACTAGCTTGCGTGGCGTGTCCGACTACGTGATCCCCGAGCCCGAGCCGAAGGAGATCGACGAGAAGCTGTCGATCGAGCTGCGGCACCTGTCCGACAACGCGGTCCTGCGGGGCCATCCCTCGGGCGAGGAGCGCTGCGACAACTGCCGCTACTACCTCGAGCCCTACAACGACCTCTCGTACTGCTGGCACCCGAAGCTCAGGATCCTCGTCGGCGCCAACTGGTGGTGCCAGTGGTGGGAGGCGATCCCCGAGGGGGCTTGAGCCGTCCCGCGCCCGCGTCCTGCGCCGTCGCCGGGTTGCGCGCCGACCTTTTGGGGAGTACCTACGGCGAGCCCAAGGGAGAGCTCCTGAGGAGACGGGATGGCGAAGGAAGCCTCGCAGCGGTTCACAAAGGCTCAGAACCCCTCACTTGATGAGTTCGAGCTGCTCGTCGCCGCGGCGCTGAATGCGGATCCGGAGGGCCCTTCGGGGAAGTACCGCCGGCCGCGCGAGGCCGAGAAGGAAACGGAGCCTTCGGACCACGACCAGCACCAAAGGCACGTTCGCGTCGCCGTCCGTGACTTGACAGCGGGTGTGGCAGGGATACACTCGATTTGTCTGAACTCCTCGGGCATAGGCTCCAACCTGGTCCGAGAACTAACCTCCAGGGGGCCGAAAGGCCCCCTGATCTCTTTCTTCTCTCGAAAGAGCTCGGACTTCTCTCGCAAGTGTTCGGGGCCGTCGCCACGGGAGGGTGAGGACGATGCGAGTGTGCGTGTTCATCGACGGCAGCAACTTCTACAATGCCTGCCGCGAAAACCTCGGTGGACGCACGGACGTGAACTTCGCGTCCTTCTCCGCCTACCTGGTGGGGCCAGCCCGCCATCTCGGACGGACGTACTACTACGGTTGTGCGCTGCCGCCCGACCACGACGAGGAGGCCCGCAGGGGCCAGCAGCGGTTCTTCGCAGCTCTCCAACGAACGCCCTACCTCGAGCTTCGTCTCGGCAAACTCGTGAAACGGTCGGTCGATTGCCCTGCATGCGGGGATCACCGAGACCGATACCAGGAGAAGGGCGTCGATATGCGGGTCGGTGTGGACATGTTGGCGGGCGCTTCCAAGAACCTCTACGACGTTGGCATCCTGGTGAACGGGGACGGCGACCTTGTGGAGGCTGTCAAGGCCGTCAAGGATCTCGGCAAGCACGTCGAGTTGGCCACCTTCACCAAGGGCCGCTCGGACGAGCTGGCACCAGCCGCCGACGTGATCACGACGTTGAACATGGCCGACATGAAGCCGCTACTCCTGCGCCCCTAACCTCGGCCCCATGTCTGTGGTGGGTCAACGAGCTGCTCGCTGATTTTTCGCTTGCCTGAGAGGCGGCGGATGACCCCAACCTCCCCCATCCGCACCTCTTCCCACGGAACGTCCCCCTCCCGCACTTCCCCCTACGGCACGTGGGCCTCGCCCGTCACGCTCGACCGGCTGGTCGAAGACGTCGTCGGGCTCTCGTTCCCGATCGCCACGCCGGCACACGTGTACTGGACCGAGGCGCGCCCCTCGGAGGGCGGTCGCCAGGTGCTCGTCCGGGTGCCCATCGCCGGCGGCGCCGGCGGCATCGGCGGCATCGGCGGCATCGGCGGCGCCGGACCCGGGGGTGAGCCCGAGGAGGTCATCCCGCCCGGCTTCAACGCCCGGACCACGGTCCACGAGTACGGCGGCCTGTGCACCGCCGTGCACCACGACCCCGTCACGGGCGACACGGTGTACTTCTCCAACTTCGCCGACCAGCGCCTCTACCGCGTCGTGGCCGGCGAGACGCCGTCGCCGATCACCCCCGAGCCTCCGTCTCCCGGCGCGCTGCGCTACGCCGCGCCGGTCCTGAGCGGCGACGGCCGCCACCTGCTCGCGGTGAGAGAGCGCCACGGCGATCCCGACGTGCCCGCAGACGTCGAGAACGAGGTGGTCGTGCTGGCGACGGGCGGCTCCGCAGAGCCGTCCGTGCTGCTCTCGGGCCACGACTTCTACTCCCACGTCGCGGTCTCGCCCGACGGCCGGCGCGTCTCGTGGGTCAGCTGGGACCACCCGAACATGCCGTGGGACGGCACGGAGCTGTGGGAAGCCGACCTCGACGTCGACGGCTCCTGCGTGCGCGCCGCGCGCCTCGTCGCAGGTGGTCCCTTCGAGTCGGTGACCCAGCCGAAGTACGCCTCGGACGGCACGCTCCACTACGTCTCGGACCGGACGGGGTGGTGGAACCTCTACGCGGCGCCCGCTGGCCGCCCGGCCCGGTTGCTCGGGCCCATGGAGGCAGAGCTGGGGCTCCCCGACTTCGTCTTCGGCCTCTCCTCCTACGCGCTCTTGGGAGACGGCGCCGTGCTCGCCACGTGGCGCCGGGACGGCCTGGACCACGTCGGCGTCCTGGCTCCCGGCGCGGCCGCGTTCAGCGAGGTGGACTGCGGCTTCACCTACGTCACCCAGCTCCGCAGCGACGGTGAGGGCTCGTGCGCCGTCGCCGTCGCCGGTTCTGCGACCTGCCCGCCGAGCGTCGTGCGCATGGAGCTGTCGGGACCGGCGGCGGTGGACGTGCAGGTCCTGCGACGGTCGCGTTCTGGCGTCGTCGACGCGGGGTACCTGTCGACCCCCGAGCCGGTCGACTTCCCGACCGAGGGCGGGGAGGTGGCCCACGCGCTCTTCTACGCGCCGGCCAACCGGGACTTCGCCGCCCCGGACGGCGAGCTGCCGCCGCTGATCGTGACCGTCCACGGCGGGCCGACGTCGGCGGCCGTTCCGGTGCTCAACTACGCGATCCAGTTCTGGACGAGCCGCGGCTTCGCGGTCGTCGACGTGAACTATGGCGGCAGCTCGGGCTACGGGCGCGCGTACCGGGAACGGCTGCGGGGCCGGTGGGGAGTGGTCGACCTCGCCGACTGCGTGCGCGCCGCGGCGCACCTCGCCGCGACCGGGCGCGCCGACGGCGACCGGCTCGTCATCCACGGGGGGAGCGCGGGCGGCTACACGGCGCTGTGCGGGGCGACGTTCACCGACGTGTTCGCCGCCGGGGCGAGCTACTACGGCATCGCCGACGCTGCCGTGCTCGCGCAGGACACGCACAAGTTCGAGCTCCACTACCTCGACGGCCTGTTCGGACCGTGGCCCGAGGCGGCGGACGTCTACCGGGCACGCTCACCCGCCTTCCATGCCGAAGGCCTGCGCACCCCCCTCATCATCTTCCAGGGGCTGGAGGACAAGGTCGTGCCGCCGGCCCAGGCGGAGATCATGGTCGCAGCGCTCCGTGAGAACGGCGTGCCCCACGCATACGTCGAGTACGCGGGGGAGCAGCACGGCTTCCGCAGAGCCGAGAGCATCCGCCGCACCGCGGAGGCCGAGCTCTTCTTCTACGGCCGCGTCCTCGGTTTCACGCCGGCCGACGAGCTCCAGCCCGTCGAGATCGCCCACGAGGACCGCATCGGGACCTAGCGGCGGGAGCGGTCCGCCGACCAGGCAGCGGCGTCGACGACGGCAGCGGTCGCGGGCCCGCGGGCCCGCCATAACGAGTCGAGCAACCCGGCCGCGAACTCGAGCCGGTCCTGCAGCCGGGCGTCCCCTCCGACGCTCCCGCCGTCGAGCGGGTCGTCGGCGAGCATGCGCAGCGCCTTCGCGGTCTCACGGAGGTCCCGGACGCTGAGGGCGGTGAGCGGGGGCCCGGACCGTCCGGTTGGCGACGGTGAGGGGTGCCGGGACGGCGGGGTCCCCGCCGGCTCGGCGGCTGACGGCGGCGCGGCGACCGACGATGTGGCGGCTGACGGCGCGGCTGACGGCACGGCTGGCGACAACGTGGCGGCTGTCGGCGGCGCGGCGACCTGGGCAGCCCGACCGCCGGAGAGGACCGAGGCCAGCCGGCGCCGGGAAGCGGCGCGCTGGCCCGCGCGGCTTCGCTGGACGCGGGTCGCCACGGCGCACAGTGTGGCCCGGGGTGCGCCCGGACCGGTGGATGGCGCCGCGAGGAGGTGGGGGATGCGCCGGCCGCAGGAGGCGGGAAGCTACCCTCGCTGCGAGGCGGGAAGGAGACGGGGAGGAGAGCGCATGAGGTGTCGTCGTGCGGCCGGGCTCCGGGCCGCGATGGCCTCGGGCGTCGTGGCGCTCGTGATCTTCGGGGGGTCGCCGGCCCCCTCCGCGGCCGCCGCCGGAGCCGGTGCAGGCGCCGCCCGTGCGGGCGCCGCCGCCGGCGGCCAGGCGGGCAACGACATCTCGTTCCCACAGTGCGGGCGGACCTTCCCGAGCGGCCAGGCCTTCGCGATCGTGGGGGTCAACGACGGCGTGCCGGGGTCTCGCAACCCGTGCCTCGGCCCATCGCCTGCGTTCCCGAGCTACGAGGACAGCGAGCTGTACTGGGCGGTGACCACGTCGTCGGGGTCGACGGCCCAGCCGAAGGCGTCGGTGTACGTGAACACGAGCGACCCGGGGAACTCGTTCAACGGGGCCCCCCAGCCCGGCTGGCCGGTGTCCGGCGCGACCCCCTACGGGACCTGCACGACGACGACGCTCGGCACGGGCTCGGGCCGGGCGACCGTCGGCGCGGACTCGCAGGCCTGCGCCTGGGAGTACGGCCACGACGAGGCGCTCCGGGACACCGCGTGGCTGCGGGCCGCCGCGCAGTCGATCGACGCCCAGTCACCGCCGGTGAGCGTGCCCACGACACCGCAGGCCTACCCGTGGTGGCTGGACGTCGAGACGACCAACACATGGCAGCAGCAGCGGGCAGGGCAGGCGATGAACGTCGCCGTGCTCCAGGGGTTCGTCGTCGGCCTGCGCGCCGGGGGCGCGCCGAGCGTCGGGATCTACGCCCCGCGCGACCAGTGGATCGAGATCACCGGGGGGACCAGCTCGTCGACCGCCACGCTCGGCAGCATCGCCACGTGGGTCCCCGGAGCGAGCAACGAGGCCGGGGCGCGGGCCAACTGCGCCGGGGGCTCGTTCACGGCTGGCCCGGTCGTGCTCACGCAGTTCCCCGCCGGGAGCTTCGACGGCGACGTGTCCTGCGGCCGTCCCGGTGGCGCCGGGCTGCCCCCGGTCACGACGATCTCCGGCCAGACAGCCGACGCGACCGCGGCGGCGGAGCTCACCCGCGCCTTCCCCTACGCGAAGGGCTCCTGCCCACCGATGCGGGCGGCGGTCGTCGCGAGCACAGGCGAGTACCAGGACGCGCTCTCGAGCCAGTTCCTGGCCGCGGACCTGACAACCGGGACGCTGCTCACGCCGGCGGCGAGCCTCGCTCCGGTGACGGCCGCGACGCTGAAGGACGAGGGCGTCACGACCGTCTACCTCGTGGGGGGCCCGCTCGCGGTCTCGACAGCGGTCGCGGACGCGATCTCGAGCCTCACAGCGTACGGATGCGGTGGGACGTCACCGTCCAGGGGGAAGATCGTCGTGCGCCGCATCTACGGCCAGACCCCGTACGCGACGGCGATGCAGGTGGCCGAGCTCGTCGGCGTCGCCGGAGAGAGGGCCTTCCCCGGCGCCTACGCGACGACCAACGCCGCAGGCGGCACCGGGCGGTACAACGACACCGCCGGGACGGGGACCGCCGCGCCGTTCGTCCCCCTGGAGCCCACGGCCATCCTCGCCTCCGGCGTCGAGTTCCAGGACGCGCAGGCTGCGAGCGTCGTCTCCTACCGCACAAACCTCCCGCTGCTCCTCACGTCCCCGACGACGCTGTCCACAACAGCGGTCGCCGCCATCGAGGAGCTCGGGGTGAAGCAGGTGATCCTCGTGGGCGGCACACTCGCGATCAGCGGCACGGTCGAGCAGGCGCTGGTCGCGAAGACCGGGGTCTCGGTCCTGCGCGTGGCCGGAGCGGACTACACCGACACGGCCAGGGAGCTGGCCCGGTTCGAGGCGGCGGACTCGACAGCGGGCCTCGGCTGGACACCGGGGCACCGGATCGCGGTCGCGCGGGGGAACGGCTACACCGACGGGCTTTGCGGCGCGGTGCTCGACAGCCCCCAGAACACCGCGACAGGTCCGGCCGGCTCCGCGCGCCCGCTGCTCCTCACCGAGGGCCCGACACTGGTCGGCAGCTACCTCACGACATTCCTCGTGGCGACAGGCCATTCGGGGCTCGACGGCACAGCGTCCAAGTCCATCGGGGCCCTGACCGTCCTCGGCGGCCCGCTCGCCCTGAGCACCGCGGAGATCACCGCGATGCAGTCGGACCTGAGCCGCTGAGCTCGGGGCTTCACCGACCGTCCCCACCCTCACGAAGAGGGCGCGCGTCCCGCTCCGGTCCCCGGGCCGGTCAACGGCCCGGTTCGGTCCCCGGGCCCGGCGGTCACCGATTGCCCGGCTGGGTTCCCGGCCGCTCCCGGCCGCCGGGCCCGCTGGTGGGGTCGAGCTCGAGCCGGTAGGCACGGAGGGGGACCTCCGGAAGCGGGCTCCAGTCGCGCGACGGGAACCGGACGAACCCCACCTCCTCGTACAGGTGATGCGCAGCGAGCATCCACGGAGTCGTGTGGAGCACGAGTGCGGTCCGGCCCAGCGCGCGTGCCCGCGCGACGCACGCGTCCACCAGTGCCAGGCCGACGCCGCGGCCCTGGGCGTCCGGTCGCACGGCCAGCATCCTCATGCCCGCCTCACCCGCGCAGAGCAGCTCCGCCCACGGCGAGGAGGCGTCCGGGACGAACGTGACGCACCCGAGGACCTCGTCGGGTCCCTGCTCGCCGGCACTCGACCCGGAGCGACGCACTGCGACGAGCACCTCGGCCTCTCTCGACCGCCTCGCCACGTCGGCGAGCTCGGCCGCGTAGTCGCCCGTGAGATGGTCGCCCGGGAGCGCGCGGTACGCGTCGAGGACGAGCTGGGCCGCCGCCTCGTGCTCTTCGGGGCGGACCGGGCGCACCTCCATCGCGGGGGACCCTACAGCACCAGGACGAGCGGGCCCCGCCCCCGGCACGAGGCCATGCACGACGCTCGGATGCACGACGCTCGGATGCACGACGCTCGGATGCACGACCCCTTCGCACGCATTGGAAGAGCTCTCGTGACCCCGTTCACTGCAGTTCGCCAGCCATCGTGAGATGAGCCCCGGCTCCCCCGAAGCCTGATCGACGTGCGACGCGCACGCGATGCCCTCCTGCGGTTGGTCTCGACCAATAGCCCAGCGAGGAGGGGATCACGCGCGCGTGATTACTGCGTTCACACAAAAGGCTGGCCGTCAACCGCCGGGGCTGCGGCCAACGCTCGGATGTCGCGCGCTCATCGCGACGACGTACCTCTGCCGCGGTGCAAGCACCGCCAAGCTTCTTACCGAGCGGGTGAGCCCGCCCGCGTGCTCGACCACAGAAGGCCGACGAGAAGTCGACCGCCGAGATTGACGTGAATGCGGGGACTATTCCCGAAGCGGCATGAAAGGTTGACTCTCTGAAAGTCGTTGTGCGCCAATCATTCTCGCGAATAAGTCTCTTGAATAACGTCGGTGCCGCTCCTATCGTCCGCGGCGGGGAGCTAGTGGGCTGCATCTTGCAGGCACGCAGACGTACCTACGCTTCGAAGATGCGCTCTGCACCTTGTGGGACTGCAGCATTTCGGTAGGAACGACGCAGAGAGGAGGGCACATGTTACGTGCCCGCAAAACGAGAAGTGTTGGTCGGAGAACGTCGCGTGCGGTGCGCCTCGTTGCCTGCACGTGGCTCGCGGCTGTGGGGCTTAGCGGCTTGGTGCTCGGCGCAACCGCGCTGCCAGCCGCGGCGGCAACCACAACGGTGACGAAGACCACCACGTTGTCCGGCACAAGGGTAGTGAGCTCGACGCGGATCACATTTTCAGGTTTCGCTTCGGGTTATGCCACCTTCACAGAGACGGTGAAGTGGAGGCAGCCCGCGAACCTGAACACCACGTACGATCCGAACACCGTCCGACAGGGGCAGTCGCCCTCGCCGACGGTCAGCTACTCGACGGCTTCTGCCGGCACCATGACAGTCACGTGGAAAGTCTTTTGGACAATCAAGGTCGCGACACTGGCCTCATTCTCAGGGACGAAGACAATTACGGCGTCCGGACCGTGCAGCCTGAAGGCAAGCGGTCCGACGTACAGGTGCTCACTCGTGACGACAAAGGTGACCCTGATCACAGTGGTTGCTGTGGGACACCTGGCCGTCTACCTGGGGGCAACAGTGACAATCACGCCGAGCGGCCTGGCCACGACCCGCAGGGCCGTGCTCGGTGGGGTGACAGTTGGCACGGCGCCGCTCGTGGTGACCGAGACACCGACGAGCGACCTGCTGACCGTCCCGTGCACGACTCCAGCGGGGACGGCCCTCACATACACGCTGACAAATCTGTCGACGACCGACGCGATCCATGTCGCAAACAAGCTGTTCTTCACAATTCAAGTCTTCGTAGTCCACAGCACTCCCACAGTCACACTCGGCACGCAGACAAGCACAATCACGATGACGGGAGCTGGCGCGACGTTCTCCTTCGGGAACGTGCTCGCGAACAACATCCCGCCAGTGGCGAATGCAGGCGGGCCGTACTCCGGGAATGAGGGGAGCCCGATCCAGTTCACAGGCTCGGGAAGCAGCAGCTTCTGCGGCATCCCGACGTTGGAATGGCAGTTCTCCGACGGGGGCGTCGCCTACGGAGTGTCCCCGCAGCACACCTTCGAAGGGCCGGGGAAGTACAGCGGCTTGCTGACGGCCACCGACTCGTCGGGGCTGACCAACACGGCGACGTTCACAGTGACAGTCGCCGACCTTCCAGCGGTCGTCGACGCGGGCCCGGCGATCACGACCGAGTGGGGGGTGCCCGTCACCCTCAACGGCAGTGCGGTCGATCCCGGGACCAGCCAGCAGCCGCTGCTCACCTACGCATGGACATTCAACGACGGGACCGGCGGGTCCGGCGGCGCCAGCGTCACGCACACGTACGCCACGCCGGGCACCTACCGCCCCACACTCGCGGTGTGCGACCCTCAGGGCGTGTGCGGGTTTGGCGCCACGAAAGTCACAGTCACCAAGCGCGGCACCGTGCTCTCGTACACGGGCGCCACGGCCGGCAACGTGACGGACGCGTCGACCTTCCAGGCGAGTCTGATCGACGACACGGGGCACGCGGTCAATGGAGCAACCGTCCAGTTCTTCCTGAACGGTTCTCCGGTCGCGGGAGCTACGACGGACGCATCCGGCACCGCGAGCGTCGCCTACCCGTTCCCGCTCGGTACGGTCGGGACGAGGTCGGTGGTGGCGAAGTTCGCCGGCACAGGCAAGTACACGGCGAGCCAGTCAGCCGCAACGACATTCATCGTTGCGAAGGACCCGACCAGCCTCACCTACACCGGTGTCACGAGTGTGAAGAACGCGCACACCGCTGCCTTCAGCGCCACGCTGACGGACGACGCGGGACGGGCGCTCGCCGGCAAAACAGTGACCTTCAAGCTCGGCGCACAGGGCTGCACCGGCACGACGAGCACATTGGGGGTCGCGAGCTGCTCGATCGCCAAGGTGACCGAGAAGAGCGGGAAATACGTCTTGTCGGTCGCGTTCGCCGGTACAGGCAGCTACGTGGGCGTAAGTGAGGGCATCGGTTTCACCGTAGGGTCGTGATGTCGGCTCGATGAGGCTCGCGGCGGGGCTCGACTTCGGTCGAGCCCCGCCGTGCAGCACATCAGGCGTGAGCAACCGAGCCGTATCTCGGGCGCACAGAACTGGATCATTCCAGATTCGAACCAGTTGTGACCGGGGGTCTCGTGCGCGACGATCGCGGCGGCGGGGCCAGTCAGGCGACCGCAATGCAGGAAGGGGGACTCGATGTCAGGAACGGACGTACTGAACGA
The DNA here is from genome assembly GCA_021803085.1 of Actinomycetes bacterium. Lineage (GTDB taxonomy): Bacteria > Actinomycetota > Acidimicrobiia > Acidimicrobiales > RAAP-2 > JAJYVT01. Next base: position 35,582 of record JAJZMD010000244.1, on the reverse strand, counting down.
CGAAGTCGCCCAGGAGCTGCTCAGTTCCCGGGAGCTCGCCAAGTTGGCGTACAACTGGACGGACGGGACGCCGCGGGCCGTACCCATCTGGTTCCACTGGAACGGCCGAGAGATCGTGCTCGGCACCCCGGGCGCGGCGCCGAAGGTGAAGGCGTTCGAAGCCCGGCCCGAGGTCGCGCTCACCATCGACACCAACACCTGGCCCTACCACGCGCTCATCGTCCGCGGGGTAGCCAAGGTGGAGCACGTGTCGAACGTGGTGCCGGAGTACGTGCTGGCAGCCGAGCGCTACCTCGGCCCCGAGCAGGGATCGGCGTGGGTAGACCAGGCGAGTGGCTTGATCAAGGATTGGGCCAGGGTCGTCGTCACCCCCACGGATGTGCGGATCATCGACTTCGAGACCCGATGGCCGAGCGCCATCGCGAAAGCGATGGCCGGCCAGGGGTGACGGCGAAGCGGGGGGCCTGCTGCACGCATCGCGTAGGAAAGAGGATCGAGGGAGGTCTCGACAGGCCGCGTGACTCTTCTGCCAGGAAGACGGGAGAGCGGCCGACGAGGATCGAACTCGCATCATCAGCTTGGAAGGCTGAGGTTCTGCCATTGAACTACGGCCGCAGAACGACGTGCCGGCACGGCAGCGCCCGCAAGAGTGTAAGCGCTCCGAGGTGCTCGTCCCCCCGCACGTGCCGGACCGGTGCCAGGGCGTCTACCGTCCCGTCCATGGCTTCGACGATGTACGAGCGAGTCGGCGGGGAGCCGTTCTTCGAGGCGCTCGTGGACCGCTTCTACGAGGGGGTCGCGTCCGACCCCGTGCTCCGGCCGCTCTACCCCGGCGACCTGGAGCTGCCCAACGAGCACCTGCGGCTGTTCCTCATCCAGTACTGGGGCGGGCCGCGTTCCTACGACGAGCGTCGTGGGCATCCTCGATTGCGGATGCGGCACGCGCCGTTCGCCATCGGGCTCGCCGAGCGCGATGCGTGGCTCCGCCTCATGCTCGCTGCGCTGGCCGAGCGGGGGATCGACCCAGGGGACGAGGCCGAGATGGCCGAGTACTTCCGGGGCGCGGCGACCCAGCTCATCAACCAGGCGGGCCGGCGCCCTCGTTGAGCCACGTTCGATCCACGGCTCGAGACCCGCGAACCCGGTGGGCCCTCGGCCCCGGAGTCGAACCGGCTCAGGTCCGTTCAGGACCGCCGCCGGACCGTCTCCCGGCGGGCGCGCGGCGGAGGCCCTTCACGTCGAACGCCCGGACCTGCTCGTCCAGCGGGACCACCAGCTCCGGGGACACGGTCCTGTGCGCGGATGTCCGCAGGTGGACGCCCGTGCCGATCGCGACGAACTGGATCACCCGTGCGCTCGAGCTCGCCCGGCCCTCGCGCAGCTTGACCGCGACGATGCCCTCCGCCTTCAACGCGGTGCCCGACTGCTGCATGCGCTCCATCGCACGCTCACGCGCCAGGTAGAGCGCCTGGGTGAGGTTCGGCAGCTCGACGTTCTGTCCCTGCTGGGCGGCCCATTCTCTGGCGGTCCGGCGGGGGGCGATCACGAAGCTTGCGCCGGCGGCCAGGCCGAGGGGCCACCACCCGGCGCGGGTGAGGAGGACGAAGTCACGAGCAGAGAGGTCCGAGACGAACTCGAAGCGGTGGGAGTCCGCCCCCGTTCGGCGCACCGCGGTGCCCGTCAGCTCGATGGAGACGTGGTGCGACGACACCCGCACGCCCACCTCGACGCCCAGCACCCCTGAGCCGCCCGACTGCTCGCAAGACTGGCGGAGCTGCTTCGCGGCGTGGTCCACCGCCCCGGTGAACGCCGTCGAGGCCTCCTGCACCTCTCCGGTGGTCCACTGCCACACCCCCCAGGGGATCGACCACCACGAGATGCCGTAGACGAGGTCGACCGGTTCCCACCCAGCCGAGTGCAGGAGGAGCGTCTCGTCGATCGTGAGATCCGAGGTGGTCCCTTTGGCCCCGCCCGCGCCGCCCGCATGAGGTGCGGGGGACCCGACTGCAGCGACCGCCTGGCGGACCTCGTCGCGAAGCGTCATGACCGCGACTTCCGGGCTTCGCCGGACACGCCGGTCGGGCCGGTCTCGCCGTTCACGCCAGCCGGACCCGTCATGCCAGCCGGACGACCGGGGTCGCGTCGGGCAGGGGGTCGAAATCCTTGAACCGGCGGACCCGGGTCCCCTTCAGCGTGCACTGGATCGACAGGTCGCCTTCTCCGATCTCACGTTCCGAGGTCTCCAACGCCGCTCCGTGCAGGACGTCTGCGCCCAGCTGGGCCCGGACGCGCTCACGGGCGAGGCGCCGGGCCGCGGCTTGGGCCCGGTTGACCTGGTCCACCGGGCCGACCCCCGACACCCCGCCGGCGCCCGAGCCGTACCAGGTGCCGGCGGTGCTGCCCGCGAGCTGGTAGTGGGTGACGCAGTAGCCCAGCATGCGGACGGCGCTCAGCGTGGCGACGACGGCGATCGGTGCGAACCCGGCCTCGATGAGCTTGGCGAGGCGTTGCCCCGAGAGGTACGTGCTGAAGGGGGTCGCGGGGCGGGGCGCACCGGGGACCACCACCGCGGTGCCGCTCGCGCGGAACTCGACGGTGGTCCCGCCCACGAGCGGGCGCATGGCGTCGACGACGCCGACGACTCCCGTCGCCCCGAGCTCCTTGGCCTCGTCGACCATCCGGCCGGTCGCGAGCCCCCACCCTGACGCCCAGCTGTCCTCCAGCCATGTGAGCTCGTAGTTGGCGCCGTACATGCGGTGCTCGGCGCTCACGAAGCCGTGCGGGCACTGCCACTGCTCGACGTACTGCCCGCCGCGCTGCGGCGTGACCCCCCATCCGCCGGCCACGCCCAACCGCCCGCCCATGCCCATGCCGAACCCGCCTGTGGCCATGAACCAGCTCCACTGCAGGACCGCGTAGCCCTGGACGTAGCCCACGGGCTCCATCCCCATGTCGAGGCACGACGCGAAATCCGAGACGGAGAGCCCCGACGACCACGCGCCCCCGGCGAGGCGACGCGTCGCCGCTTCGGGAAGCCCGTCGCCGGCTGCCGCGGCCATCAGCCGTCGAGCGAGATGATCGTCTTCGGCTGGGGGATCGTGTGGTCTCCCTCCTGGCGCGCCACCGCGGTCCCGAGGGAGAGGAACTCGATCGTGTGGTCGCCCCACATGTGGCTCTTCTCCTCGAGGCGCACCCCGACGATCCCGGTGGCGCCGAGCTCGTTCGCCTCGTCCTGCATGCGGGTCATCGCGAGCTCGCGGGCCTCGTAGAGCGCCTGGGTGAAGTTCGGCAGCTCGACGTTCCGTCCGGTGCTGCGCAGCGTCTGGCCGATCCCGCGGTGGGCGATGTGGTACACGCACGTCCCCATCACGAGCCCGAGCGGGACGTGGCCCGTCTGCATCAGGATCCAGAAGTCCTGCCCCGACAGATCGGACGTGAAGGGCTTGCCGTGCCGGTTCCGGTAGGAGCGGCCGTCCTCCGACTTGACCGCGGTGCCCACCGCGATGAACTCCGCGGTGTCCGAGCCCCACTCGTAGTAGTTGACGTCGAGACGGACGCCCACGACGCCGTCTGCCCCGAGCTCGGTGGCCTCGGCGTCCATCCGGTCCATCGCGAGCTCACGCGCCTGGTACATCGCCTCGGTGAGCTTGGACAGCTCCTGGCTCTGGGACCACTTCCTCGTCTGGATGCCGAGGTGGTAGATCGAGCTTCCCATGACGAAGCCGAGGGGATGGAAGCCCACCTCCTTGATGAGGAGGAACTCGTTGACGGAGAGGTCCGAGGTGAACATCCCCTTGTGCCCGGGGCGGTCCTCCAGCGCGGCGAGTCGTCGGCTGGCGTCCCGGGGGAGGCCGTCGGGGAGGGGCGCGCCGTCCACCCCGTCGGGCTGCGAGAGTGGCGCGCCGTCCACCCCGTCGGGCTGCGAGAGGGCCGCTCCGGCCTCGCCCGGTCGCTCGGTCATGGGCCGTTTCCTATCACAAGCGACTCGAGGGCGAGCCTCGTGGCCTCGGTCGTCTGGGCTTCCGCGCTGAGGGCACCCAGGAGCCGACGAAGCCACTCGTCGACGCTCACGCGGCTCGATCGGATGCGGATCCCCCCGCTGCTCCTGCTGACGGTGCATTCCAGGCTGCCTCGATCGACCAGCGCGTCGAACTGGTCGTCCCCGAGGCGGATGGAGAGCTGGCGGATCTCCTCGCCCTTGCGGAACCGTCCGGCGCGCTCGACCGCCAGCCGTGCGCCCAGCGCGTCGGAGAGCCTCGTGACCAGCGCTCGGAGCAGGACGCGCACGTCGCTGTCGTCAGCGTGCAGGGAGGATGCGAGGAGGTCGAGGTCGAGGTCCCCAGAGCCCCCTGCGTCTGTCGTCACACCGAGCAGGCTATCGCCGGTCCTCCTCGGACGCTGCCCCGCCGCGACGTCCCGGGCGGTGCCGGAATCCGAGCACACCCGTTAAGGTTGGCTGCATGTCCCTTCGGCGAACGGCCCCGTCGCGTCCCGGAGAGGGCAGCGAGCTCGTCGGACGGGCTCCCGTCCCGCCGCCCGGCGCCCACAGGGAGGACCGCTACAAGTGGGTCGTCCTCACGAACACGACGCTCGGCATGATGATGGCCACGATCGACACGTCGATCATGCTGATCGCGCTCCCCGACGTCTTCCGGGGGATCGGGATCGATCCGCTGAAAGCGGGGAACAGCTTCTACCTCTTGTGGATGATCCTCGGCTTCATGGTCGTGACGAGCGTCCTCGTCGTCAGCCTCGGCCGCCTGGGCGACATGTACGGCCGCGTGCGGATGTACAACCTGGGCTTCGCGGTGTACACGTTCTTCTCGCTCGTCCTCGGCGTGACCTGGATGCACGGCACGTCTGGGGCGATCTGGCTGGTCGTCATGCGGCTCTTCCAGGGAGTCGGCGCGGCGTTCCTCATCGCGAACTCCTCGGCGATCCTCACGGACGCGTTCCCGGCGGGACAGCGCGGGATGGCGCTCGGCATCAACCAGATCACCGGCATCGCAGGGACCTTCATCGGTCTCGTCCTCGGCGGCGTGCTCGGACCGATCGACTGGCACCTCATCTTCTACGTGTCGGTGCCCGTGGGCCTCTTCTGCACGGTCTGGGCGTACACGAGGCTGCGCGAGGTGCCCCGGCGCGAGCACGCCCGGGTGGACTGGATCGGGAACGTCACCTTCTCGTTGGGCCTTGTCTCGCTCATGGTCGGCATCAGCTACGGGATCCAGCCCTACGGCGGGCAGCCCATGGGTTGGGAGAGCCCGTTCGTCGACGCCTGCCTCGGCGGGGGCGTCCTTCTGATCGCCGTGTTCGCGCTCGTCGAGAAGCGGGTCGCCGACCCCATGTTCCGCTTGCGGCTCTTCCGCATCCGCGCCTTCACCGCCGGCAGCCTGTCGTCCTTCCTCTCGTCGGTGGGCCGGGGTGGCCTCATGTTCATGCTGATCATCTGGCTGCAGGGGATCTGGCTCCCGCTGCACGGCTACAGCTTCACCCGGACCCCGCTCTGGGCGGGGATCTACATGCTGCCGCTCACCGGCGGCTTCCTCCTCGCCGGCCCGGTCTCGGGGATCCTCTCGGACCGGTTCGGGTCGAGGCCGTTCGCGTCGGGGGGGATGCTCGCCGCCGCGGTGACCTTCGTGCTGCTCGAGGCGCTGCCCGTCGACTTCTCCTACCCGACGTTCGCGCTGCTCCTGCTCCTGAACGGCATGGCCATGGGAGCCTTCGCAGCGCCCAATCGCGCAGGCGTGATGAACAGCCTGCCGCCCCAGCACAGGGGCGTGGGATCCGGGATGAACTCCACGTTCCAGAACTCCGCGCAGGTGCTCTCGATCGGGATCTTCTTCACCCTCATGATCGTGGGCCTCTCCTCGTCGCTGCCGAGCGCGCTGGAGCACGGGCTGGTCGCGCACGGCGTGCCGGCCGCGGCGGCGGTGAAGGTCTCCAAGCTCCCTCCCGTCTCTGTCCTCTTCGCCGCCTTCCTCGGGTACAGCCCCATCCAGCACCTGCTCGGAAGCTCGGTCCTGGCGCGCCTTCCTGCCGCCAGCGCGCAAGCGCTCACGAACAGGTCCTTCTTCCCCCATCTGATCACCGGCTCGTTCACGAGCGGGCTGCACGCGGCGCTCGACTTCGCCATCGCCGCCTGCCTGGTCGCGGCCGGCGCGTCGTGGCTACGCGGAGGGAAGTACGTGTACGTCGAGAGAAAAGCGAGCGGTGCCGCCCGTGCGGCCGGCTCGGCGGGGGACGGCGGCACTGGCACGGACGGCGGCACTGGCACGGACGGCGGCGAGCTCGACGGAAGAAGGGCCCTCGGGACCTCGGCGCGGCACCGCTGAGGTTCGGGGCCGAAGACGGCGAGTATGCGGCGGATCAGGCGTCGGAGTCCCCGGCGCGTCCTCCGATCCGGCCCATGTGCCATCCCTTGCAGAACGCGCACTCGTAGACGCCGAGCTCCGTGCCCGACTCCTTCGATCGCTCGTCCGCGGCGAGAAGAGCGTCGGATCGATTCGAGTACCGCACCTTGGGCTGGCCGTCCCGGCGCCAGTGCGACGCGTCGATCGCAAGGGGGCGTTGCAAGGGACGCGGCACGCGACCAGTCTGCCTGCTCGCCGCTCGCCGGGGAGCGGCGGCGAGCGTCGACAGGCGTTCCGGGAACCTTCGCCGTGGCGGCGAACGCGTTGGCATTGCGATCGCGTGAAGATGCGGGCACTTCGAATTGCGTTCTCCCGTTTGACGAAGGCGCGAACTCTCGCTAGACAAGGGTTCCCGTGACCGTCTTCAGGCGTGGCTTCGCGGCCGGTTCGGAGTCGGCGCGACGGGGCTCGGTGTCGCCGGCGAGAGCCGCGACGCCCGCTCTGTGCAGCCTGGGAGCGGCAGCGTTGCTCGTCGCGACGCTGTGCTCTGTCGGCGCGCCCGCAGGTGCCGACGTCCCGGCGAACCTGAAAGAGCAGGCGGCGGCGCTCTCGCGCCAGATGCTGCTCGAGCAGCTCCAGATCGGCGGGTTCCAGCAGCAGCGTGCCGCGGACATGAAGGGCGTCGCGGCGGACGAGGTACGCCTGCAGGGACTGAAGGCGCGGCTCCTCGCACTGCAGCACCGGATCGGCACAGACCGCGCGCAGCTGCGCAGTGCCGCCGTCAAAGCGTACGTGGAGGGCGGGACGCAGGTCGACGGCATGAACGCGCTCTTCGCCGACACTCCCTCTGACAATGCAAGCGCCGTCTACGACCAGGTGATGAGCGCGGACCTCGGCTCGTCGCTCGTCCGGCTCCAGTCCGACGTGCGAGCGCTGCACGCAGAAGCCGTCGTGGAGCAACAGGTCTCGGCAGCGGCCCGGCGGCACCTGAGCGGCGCGGACGCGGCGCTGGCGGCGGCCCGCACGACCGACTGGCAGCTCGCGCAGCAGCGCGCCAGCGTGGCCGGCAAGCTTGCGATCGCGCAGCAGCAGGCGCTGATCGCTGCGCGCGAAGCGGCGGCGGCGTCGGCGCCGGCGTCGGCGACTACCGGGCAGGACGTTCGGGCCTCCGCGGCCTCCAAGGCCTCCAAGGCCTCCAAGGCGTCGACCGGCTCGGTGTCGACCGCGGCGACGACCGCAGCCGCGGCGACGACCGCAGCCCCGGCGACGACCGCAGCCCCGGCGACGACCGCAGCCCCGTCGGCCCCCCCGGCCTCCCCGACATCGGTGACGGGTGCGCTGCCCACGCTGAACACGTTCCTCAGCTGCGTGGTTCGGGTCGAGTCGGGCGGGAACTACCAGGCGGTCTCACCGACAGGCCTGTACATGGGTGCGTTCCAGTTCGCTCAGCAGACGTGGAACATCGCCGCGGGGCTGGCGGGGATGCCGGCACTCGTCGGCGTCCCGCCCTCCCAGGCGTCCGTGAGGGACCAGGACCTGCTTGCGATCGCGCTCTACAACGCCGACGGCGAGCAGCCCTGGTACGACCCCTGCAGGTACTGAGCGCGGCTGTCTCGTGCGCGCCCGCGGCCCGGCGCGCCTTCGACGGGACGGAGTGCGTCGGCATCCTTCCCATCGCGTAAGGTGCCGCACGTGGCGACGGCCGGAGTGACGCGCGACGCGGCGGGTGTGGCCGTCGTGACGGGGGCGTCGAGCGGCATCGGCGAGGCCACGGCGCGCCGGCTCGCAGCACTCGGGTTCGACGTGGTGATCGGCGCGCGCCGCGAGGACCGGCTCCGTGCGGTCGCGGGCGACATCGGAGCCCGCTACGCCGTGCTGGACGTCACCGACGCGTCGTCGGTCGACCGGTTCTGCGCGGGCATCGACGCGTGCCGGGTCCTCGTCAACAACGCCGGGGGTGCGCTCGGGCTCGACCGGATCGAGGTCGCCGACGAGGGCGAATGGCAGGCCATGTACGACACGAACGTCCTCGGCACCCTCCGTATGACGCAGCGGCTCCTCCCGTTGCTCGAAGCGAGCGGGAACGGGCACGTGGTCATGGTCGGGTCCGTCGCCGGCTACGAGCCCTACGCCGGCGGTGCGGGCTACAACGCGGCGAAGTTCGCTGAGCGCGCGTTCTCCGGCGTGTTGCGCAAGGAGCTCCTCGGCCGCCCGGTCAGGGTGTCGGAGATCGATCCGGGCATGGTCAGGACGGAGTTCAGCACGGTCCGCTTCCGCGGCGACGAGGCACGCGCCGAGTCGGTCTACCGCGGGATGACACCCCTCAGCGCAGAAGACGTCGCCGACTGCATCGCGTTCGTCGTGACCAGACCGCCGCACGTGAACATCGACACGCTCGTCGTGCTGGCGCGCGACCAGTCCGGGGCGACGACCGTCCACCGTCGCGAGGCAGGCACGTGAGCGTGCTCGACGACCTTCTCGCGCGCGCAGACGCTCGTTCGGCCCAGCGCCTGCACAGCGTGCGTGACGCCCGGCGCACGGCGCGCAGGAAGCTGCCGGCCGTCGTGTTCGACTACGTGGACGGCGCGGCCGACGACGAGGTGACGATGCGCCGGAACGAGGACGCGTTCGGATCGGTGGCGTTCCGGCCGAGGATGGCGTCAGGGCTCGTCGAGCCGCGTCTCGGCGTCACGGTGCTGGGGAAGGAGATCGACTTCCCCGTGTTGCTCGCACCGTGCGGCCTGGTCAGGCTCCTCCACGCCGACGGCCCGGCAGGGGTGGCCCGAGCGGCGGCGTCCAGAGGCACCGTGTCGGTCCTGAGCACCGTGGCCGGCAGCCCGGTGGAGGCGGTCGCAAGCGAGTCGAAGGCGCCGCTGTGGTTCCAGCTGTACTCGGCGGCCGGCCTTCGGGAGGCGGACTCGCTGTGCGACCGGGCGGCCGCCGCGGGCGTCGACGTCCTCATGGTCACCGTCGACACGCCGACGCTCGGCAACCGCGAGCGCGACGTCCGCCACGGGGTGGCACCGCCGCTCCGCGTCGATGCGCACAACGCGGTGCCGCTCGGGGTGCAGGTCCTGGCGCGCCCGCGCTGGGCGGCGCAGCTCGCGTCGACCGGCATCCGGCTCTCGAGCAGGGGAGCCGGGCCGGCGGGGCACGGCAGCGGGCTGCTCAGCTCCGTCGCGTCGCCGTTCTCCTGGGACGACGTGGCGCACCTGCGCAGCCGCTGGGAGGGCCGGCTCGTCGTGAAGGGCGTCCTCTCGGGGGCGGACGCTCGCCAGGCGGTCGGCGCGGGGGCGGACGCCGTCGTCGTGTCGAACCACGGCGGGCGTCAGCTGGACGGTGCGCCGGCGACCCTCCAGGCGCTCCCCGGCGTCGTCGCCGCCGTCGGCGGCGACGCGGAGGTGCTGATCGACGGCGGGATCCGCAGGGGGTCGCACGTGGTCGCGGCGCTCGCGCTGGGTGCCCGCGCCGTGCTGATCGGGCGCCCGTACCTCTTCGGGCTGGCCTCCGCGGGCGAGCTGGGGGTGGAGCGAGTCCTCGACATCCTCCGCGCGGAGATGCGCCGGACGATGGTCCTCATGGGCTGTCCCTCCGTAGACCAGTTGGGCCTGGACTGGCTGGATGTGCCCAGGACCTGAGCGCGACGGCGTGACGGAGCTCCGTTCGCCCTACGCGTACGAGAAGGCGAACGCGTTCGATCTCCCGCTCTCGGTGACCACGGTGAGGTACATCGTCGCCGGGCGGCTGCCGAGATCGGGCACCGTCACCGTGCAGACCGTCATCGACGGGCAACTCGTCGGTGCGACGGTTCCCCCGAAATACGCCTCGATGGAGCCGTTCCTGCTGAAAAATCCCGAGCCGCGGACCACGACGCGCTGACCTGCGCTTCCCGAGACAGGTGAGACGGCCGTCAGCAACGGCCCGGCCGCCGCGCCGATCGGTGCCGCCGCGCCGGTAGGTGCCGCGCCGGTTGCGGCCGTCGTCGTCGACGTCGTCGTTTGCGAGGGCTGGGGTGCCGCCGCCGGCGTGGTCAGGCCCGGCGCGGGGTGCGAGCTCGGGGGGCCGTGGGTGGAGCGGCTGGGCGTCCGCGGCCGCTCGACCGTCACGGGGCTGCTTTCCGTGGGCCTCGAAGCGGGCGGCGTGACGTGCGCGGGGGACCGGAGCGCCAGCACCAGCCCAAGCCCGGCGGCGGCGAGCACGACGACGCCGGCAGCGCCCATGAGCAGCGCCGGCGGCGGCGGGCGCCCGGTGAGGACCCGTCGCTCGAGCCCCCATCCCTGGCGCCGGCTGCCTGACGCCCGATCCAAGGTGGCAGGCACGTGTGTGGCACCTGGCGTGGAGGCTGACGTCCGGGGCGGGACCGGCCCGGCGTAGTTCGCCCGCAACGGCCGGCCGCTCGCCGTCGCTCGCGAGACGAGACGCCGTGGCCCGGTCTCCTCGTCCCCTTCGTCCCGGCCGGCCTCGCCGTCGTAGGTGCGGGCCCGTCTGGCCGCGCTCTCCATTGCGGCGAGCGCCCGCAGGCTCGGCTCCCCAGGCGAGGGAGCACGTGGCCCACGCTGTGTCCCTGAGCCGCGGCCCATGCCGGGTAGCTTTCCCCGGGGACGCCGATCGCTCACACGACCATGATGGGCCCAGTCGAGGCGGAGGTGTCAGCAGGCAGGCCGAGACGTCGACGTCGGTGCGCGCAGGGAGCCATCGCGGGCCTCAGGAAGTGCCCGGGGCGCCCTCGGGCCGCCGCGCCCGGGGCCCACCGAGTCCGACGGGCACCCTGGTGCCTACCAGCGGTCCCAGTGCACCACGTCCTCGAAACGGCGTCGGTCCGGGTGCTCGATCGGTCGGAGCGGCCGGTCCGCCGGGTGGCCGAGCGCGATGAGGTAGAGGCAGGAATAGCCCTCAGGGAAGCCGAGAACCCGCTTGGCCTCACCCTGGTCACTGACTGCCGCGTGCCCGGAAGAGATTCCCAGGTCGGCGCCCGCGAGCATCATGTACGCAGTCGCCTGCCCGAGGTCGTACTGCAGCAATCGGGCATGCGCGTCGTCCTCAGGATCGGCTGCCACGAGTGCGATGGTCGCGGCGGATGCGGCGACGTGCCCCGCACCGCGCCAGACGGTCGCGAGCTCGCCGAGCTGCTGACGGTCGGTGACCACGACGAAGTGCCACGGCTGCCAGTTCGTCGACGACGGCGCGCGCCGTCCGGCTTCGAGGATCCGCTCGAGCTCTGCTCTTGTCACGGGCTGGTCGGTGTACTGGCGGACGTTGCGCCGTGCCCTGATGGCGTCCCAAGTCTCCATGGTGAAGGTCTACCAGCCCTGGGCCGGCTCGTCCTCGCCGATACCCTCGGGGCGCCGGCCGTCGCTCAGTGTCCGTTCGACCGTGGAATCTCCTCGTGCGTCCGCACCGGCCCTCCGAGCTGCGGTTGAGACCTTCGGCCCTGGCCGCTTCCGTCGCCGCGGCTCATCGTGAGAACGTGGCGACCGTCGCGCGGATCGCATCGTCGACAGTCCGACAGTCCTGCGTCGGCTCTGCCGCCCGGCCGTTCCTGGTCGACGTCGCGCTGATGAACTGCGGCTTCGCGGGTCGGCGCGGCCGGACCGATACCGTTCCGGGCCAAGGTCCGCACGCGCTCTCGACGGGAGAGGTCGAGGCCGTTCTCGACGATCTCTCGGCGATCGGCGCCCCGAGGCCGCGTGTGGTCTTCTCCGGGGGTGATCCGCTTCGGCGACCCGACCTCCAGACGCTCGTCGTCCACGCCGCGGGGGCCGGACTGCCCGTCGGGGTCTCGGTCACAAGCACGCCGCGTGCGACCGCGTCGAGCCTCGCAACGCTTCGGCTGTGCGGAGCGACTGCGGTCTCGTTCTCCATCGACGGCGCCAGCGCGGCGACGCACGACGGGATCCGGGGCGTGGACGGATCGTTCGGCTCGACCATCGACGCGTGCCGAGCTGCCGTCAGGGTGGGTCTGAGGCTGCAGGTGAACACGACCGTTCGCGCGTCGACGGTGTTCGAGCTGCCGGGCATCGCGCGCCTGGTCGACGCGGTCCGCGCGGCGATGTGGAACCTCTTCTTCGAGGTGCCGACCGAGTGCGCCCCGACCAGCGAGGCGCTCTCGGCTGCCGAGACGGAGGACGTCCTTGCCTTCCTGTTCGACCTCGCTCCGCAACTGCCGCTCGAGACGACCGAGGCCCCTTCGTTCAGGCGCCTGCTCGTGCACGGTGACCAAGGTGCGCCGGAACGCACCCCGGGCGCGCTGTACCGGAGACTACGCGCCCGGCTCGCCGACGAATGGCCGCTTGCCGAGAGGAGGGCGGGCTCTTGGCCGGCACCTGAAGGCGGCCACGGGCGGGCGCCGCTCGCGGCCGGTGACGGTCGCGGCGGCGTGTTCGTCTCCCACATCGGGGAGGTCCAGCCAAGCAGGTTCCTGCCGCTCGTCGTGGGAAATGTGCGGGACACGCCCCTGTCGGAGCTCTACGCCAACGCTCCGCTGCTGAAGGCCCTTCGAGACCCGGCTGCGCACCACGGGAGGTGCGGACGTTGCGAGCTCAATGAGATCTGCGGCGGATCGCGCGCTCAGGCATACGCACGGTCGGGCGATCCGCTGGCGGAAGACCCGACGTGCGACTACCGGCCGGCGGGGGAGGGTTGAGCGGTCGCCGCTCGAACTCGCACCGCACGAGTCATCCGCGTGTGCTCTTCCCAGCAGGGCGGTCTGGTCGTTGGCTTCGGAACACGACGACGGAGCGCTCAGGATGGTCGGGGTCGAGATGGACCGCGAACGGCTTGTCCGTATCGGGCTGCGAGCCCCCGTCGACCACGATCACGACCTCATTGTCATTTCGACCGTAAATGGCGTTCGCCATCCCGAGCATCGCTTGCCCGAGCACCGATCCTCCGGATGAGTGGGCGATCCGGCCGAATGCCGTGACTGGGCGAGTGACGTCTTCGCCGTCAGGCGCGTCGGTTCTCTTCAGCCACTCGATCCACTGCTCGTCAGTCCAGTCCTCGGGATCTGACGGTGGCTCGCCGGAAGTCATCTCGTCAGGGACCACGGCTTTTACGCTAGCGGCGCGGAGCTCCGGCCGAAGCGCTCAGCTCACCTGGCGCTCGAAGTCGATGCCGACGCTGACCTGCGTCGTCTTGACGCCGATGAGTGTGAAGGTCTCTGTGCCAAGGGTCATGTTCCCGTTCATGATGAGGGTCCTCGCGTAGATCTTGCCCTCTTTGATCGGGCTCGTTCCCTGGATCGTCACCGTGCAGGGCGAGTAGACGAGGGTCGCGATCCCTGTCCCGATGCTCCCGTGGATGGAGATGTCGCCGTTTGTCGACTCGCAGCTCGTGCCTGTCGGCACGACGAGGAACAGTGTCTTCCGGGTTGATGACGAATCAGAGATCTGTGCATTTTTCGCGACTGTGATGCCCTTCGTCGAGAAGACCGCGAGGCTCTGGGCGAGCACCAGGTGCTTTGTGATCTGTGTGAACTTGACCTGGCACGTCGTGTCGACGGCCACTCCCACGTAGCCCGTGCTCGCCGGGCTCGCCGCGGACAGGACTGCGGCCTTCACCTTTGTGCATGTGGAGCCGGCTGTGACGACCTCGTAGTGCATTGTGGCCCACTTCACGGTTGCCCAGGTGACGTACGGCCACTGCTGTTTGGTGGGTCGGACCAGGGCTGTCTCTGTGGAGTTGATCGTGTAGCTCACGGGCATCCCTGTGACTGTGTGCGGCGACTTGTAATTCTGGTACCACTTTGTCGAGCTGATGGTGATCGAGCCGCGCGCGTACATGCTGCCCGAGACCGTGACGCCTGTGCCCTGGACCGAGATGCCGCCTGTCGTGGAGATGATTGTCCCGCCGATGGCGGCCTTGCCGCCGAGCGAGATCGATGTCGTCGCCTCGAGCGCCCCGGCGATGGAGCACGACCCAGACGCTGTGACCGTCCCGAACACGATGACCGAACCGTAGACGGTCCCCCCGCCGTTGCATGTGAGGTTCCCTGTATGGACGTAGACGGTCTGGCCCCCGACCGACGAGTTGCTTCCGCGCAGTGTCAGCGACCCGTTGACGAAGATGGAATTGGCGAAGGGGCTCACCGGGGCGATGTTTGCCTGGGAGGTGACACGTGCTGTCTGGGTGAGGTCCGTTCCGGTGGCTGTGACCACGATCCGGACGAGGTCGATCGGTGTTGTGGTGCACAGGGCCGCGGCGAGCTTTGTGGGTGTCGGATTCGTCGCTGTCGAGTACTTGTAGTACTTGATCGTCACTGTGTACCTGGAGCCGCTCGGTGCACTGCCGAGGTCTCCACTGAGCGGCCCGCACGGGACGTGGTGCAGGCTTGTTGTCGAGGACGCCAATGTGACGGCCTCGATTCCCTGGTAGGCGACGTCGATCCCGGCCTCGGCGGCCTGGAGCGCCTGCTCCTGGGTCACCATCCGCTGAGACGTCGAGATGTTGTCGAGAGCCACGTGGAAGAGGGTCGCAGCGAGCACGGCCATCACGGAGGCGATGACGACGACGACGACGATGAAGACCAGCCCGTCGTCCTCCTCGCTGGCTGGATGGCGCGCCCAGCGGGCGCGGAGCGCGCTCATGGTGCGGGGACCGGCGAGCAGTACTGGCTCGCTGTGGGTGCGAAGAACTGCGCATCGAGCGCGGTGACCGACGACCGGAGCGCGACGGTCGAGCTTGTCTTCTTCGCTGTCGCCGGCAGCAGGAAGGTGAGCTTCAGGACCCGGTGCTGGTACGCCCCGGTCATGTCCAGCTCGAACGGCGGTGTGGACGGTCGGGGGTTGACGAGGCCCGCCATGACCGTGTGCCAGGGGCGGGCTGTCGAGGGGCGCCCTGTCGGCCAGGAGCGGTCCTGGAGGTCTCCTGTGGAAAGGAGCCGCCATTGGACGCAGTTCGGCACTGTGATCGTGCCGAGCGGTGTCTCCGGCGGCGCGGTTGTCCGGGCGCCGGCCGTGAGCATCCGGAGCGAGAAGCCGCTCGGGACTGTCGCTCCGGCGTTGGTCCCCTCGTCGGCTGGGTTGTACAGCACGTCCGCGTTCACGACCTGGCGTCGGATGATTGTCATCGCGAGCACCGCGTTGTCGTTCGCCTGGCCGGAGGCGACGCCGGCGTAGCCGGTCTGCAAGAAGGTCGAGAGCGTCAGCATTACGAGCCCGAGGAGCACCATCCCGATCGCCGCAGCGATGACGACCTCGAGCACGGAGACGCCCTCCTCGCTCCGTCTCACGTCGCCACCTGGTAGCTCGCGCTGGCCGACACCGTCCCGAGGCCGACTGTGAGCGTGAAGTCGGCGATCGTTGTCGTCCCGTCGGTGACCACGTATGTGACCGTCCCTGAGAGCGGCGTGACGGAGCACGCTACGCGGTGCACCGTCGAGGGCCGTGCCGATGTTGTGGTCTCGCTGCACGAGGCCCCGCCGACCGAGAGGTGCGATGTGATGGTCACGGCCACGGCACCTGTGGTGACGTGGACCGTCGAGAAAGGGACCGCCTGTCCCGAGCCACCCACGGCCAGTGTTGCGTAACCGGAGCCGGTGTAGTAGCTGACCGTCCCGGTCACTGTGGTGATCTGCCCGGTGAGCCAGGGTGTCTTGGCGCTGCGCGCCCAGGTTGTCGCCCTCGCCCGGAACCCCGAGAGCTTGTCGAGGTAGCCCGCCCACCCAGGCGGGGTCGCCACGACCGCTGAGGGGATCCCCGCGAGCTCGACGGTCCCGAGACCCCCTCGGGAGGCCGCGCTGATGCAACCCGCTTTCGCAGCTGTGGGACATGTGAGGCTCGCGTCCCGGGCGTACCGCTGGGTGAGGACCCGGTCGGGATGCGTCGATGTCGCGGCGACGGTCGCGAGCGTGGCCACGCCCGCCGGGCCCAGCTTGGCGGAGAGCGCGGCGGTCGCGCCCTGTGCGACCCTGCCGAAGCCGCAGGGGAGCCCGGAGGTGACGAGCGCTCCTGTGAAGTTCGTGCACGTGTGGACTGTCGACGCAGAGGTCGTGCTCGTCGACGTGCCCCCGTCGGTGGACGACGGCGAGGCGGTGACTGAGTACGCCGATGTCGCCGAGGTGGACGTGAGCGCCGTGGCCGTCTGGGTGAGGGTCAGGGACTGGTCGTCGCTCGTGCCCGTCGCCAGGTCGTTGGTGGCCTTGGTGATCACGAGCGACTCCTGGTCGAGCGAGCTTGTCGGGTCGACGGTGCCGCCCGAGGTGTTCGCCGTTCCGAGCACGGTGGAGGTCTCCGTGAGCGCCTCGTTCGACGAGGTGCCCGGCAGCACGAGGTCGAACCGTGTGAAGTAGACGCCCTTGATCGCCTGCACGCCCACGGCGGCCGGCTTGATGGCGATGATCCCGCCGCCTGCGAACGCGCCCCCCGTGAAGTCGGGCTCGCACGACGCCTGGCTGGGCGCCGTGAGAGAGCCGAGGCTGGTACAGGACGTTGTCTTCCCGAAGATGAGCGTCTGGCCGCTCAGCGTCGTGGGGTTGCCGCCGCCCGGCGCCGTCCAGGAGACGAGCACGGTCACCCTGATGACCTTGTTCAGCCATGTCTTCGTCTCGTTTGTCGCGACCTTCGACCGGTACTTCGTCGGGAACGTCAGCGCGGTGAAGAAGTGGGCTGCTGCGCATGTGGTCGACGACCCGCGCGAGGAGAAGCAGCTCTTGTGCTCGTAGAAGGGAGGCGGTGGCGTGAGACCCGTGGGCGGCGAGTAGTGGTTGATCACCTCGCCTGTGCCGTTCCCCCCGCTCAGTGCCGCGTCCTGGAGCACCCAGATCGATGTGCCGGGCCCCACCTTGCTGATGTAGGTGCTTGTCGAGGCGGCGGTCGTGTCGCTGCTGCTCAGCCCCTTCGCCACGACTGTGTACGGGAGCGCCCTCGCCTCGTCGAGCAGGCGGTTGAGCACGGCGTCTCCGGTCTGCTCGTTGTGCGAGGCGGTGACGCTGGAGTCCTGGGTCCCCATCTCGAGCCCGATCCCGGTCAGGGCGAGCAGGAGCACGCTGAAGGCGATGACGACCTCCAGCAGAGCGAACCCGGCCTCGCCCCGGGCGCGCGCATGCCTCCGAAGCCACCGGCGTGCTCGACTTCCCAAGAAGCGGCGCGCTCCAGACACGCTCCTCCCATCCCCGGGGAGAGTGTACCGCGTGCAGCTCGCCTTGACCAGGGCGGCAGTGGGACGGTCTGTTCGCAATGCGGTGGCCCACGGGGCTGGGCGCTCTCGGTTCTTGACGCCGCTGCAGACGTACGAGATCTTCCTCCCGCTGGTGCGCCAGGAGGTGACCGTCATCGAGGCCGTCGAGCGCTGGGCGGTGGATCGCAGCCAACAGCAACTGGAAGGGCGGGCGGACGATGCTGGTTTCCTATCCGCGCGGCCTCTGACCTCTCGATGTCGCCCATCGACCGTGACCTGTCCCGATCCACCGCCGAGGGCAGGGAGCATTGCCGAGTTGCGTGGCGACCCGTCGCCCGGCCACCCGGGCATCCAGAGGCGAGGCCCAGTGCCCTACAGCCGAGCGCAGATGCTCGACGAGGATCTGACGCGGTTGTACCTGAACGACGTCGGACGTCACGCCTCAGCCATCGCCGGATCGACCGACGACGTATTGGCGGAAGCCCGGGATCGAGAAGGCGAGAAGACCGTGATCAGGTGCGTGGATGACGCCCTTGCGGATCAACGCGTCCCGAGTGGGAGACACGGCGGAGAGCTCTCGATTGAGTGCTCGCGCAACGTCACCTGAACGCACCCGGTCTCCTTCGGCGTTCATCAACACCGACATCGCGAACAGGTACCGGCGTTCGGACTCAGTGGCACCCTCGAAGCGCGCTCCGTAGATGCCGGACTCGATCTGGCGTAGCGCGTAGGGCTCCGCCGCCGCTACGTGGCCGAGCGTGATTTCGATCGCTCCGTCCCGGACAGCGGCCTCCCACGCTTCGAACGCGTAGAGCTGGAGGAAGTAGGGGTATCCATCGGCTACGGCGACGACCCTCCGTAGCGCGTCTTCGGCCCAGCTCACACCTTCTTCCGCCGCTGGGTCGATCACTGCTGCTCGCGCCTCCTTTTCATGCAGGTTGTCCGTCGGCTCGTAACGGAACCGCTCGGTATAGGTGGCGGCTCTGGCAATGTACGAGGGAAGGTGCGGCAACCCTGCACCGATGAATGCGAACGGCAGTCGGTCACGCAGATCCTGAACCACATGTACAAGCGCGCCCAAGCTCGCGAGGCTGACCGACTGCAGCTCGTCCGCGATCAACGCGACCCCGAGGCCATCGTCGAGCGCAGCTTCTCCGAGCGAGGTGAGCACCCTAGCGAGGTCGTCGTATGCCGGCACAGATCGGCCAGCACCGACGTGGCCGCCACTGCCGAGGACCTGCAGTCCACCGCCACGACGGAGGAACTGACCCACCCGACGGGTCAACTTGGCGCCCGGACGCAGATGTCCGGCGAACCGACCGGCAACTGCCGCCAATGCCACATCGACGGCCAGACCACGGCGCAGTTCGAGATAGGGCGCGTACCAGCCTGCCTGTGCCAACCGATCGGCGATCTCTTTCAGCAGAACCGTCTTGCCAGCGCCCCGCAGCCCCACGTACATAAGACTGTTGGCCGAATAGCCGGCCTCAAGTTGGGTGCGGACGCTCTCGGCGAGAGCGAGCTGGTCCGTCCTGCCGACCAAGGCCCGAGGACGATCGCCCGCTCCGGGCGTGTAGGGATTGGGTCGAGGAGGGCAGTCAGTTCTCATACTCGAGTCACTATAGCAGTGAGCTATACTATAAGACTTATAGCAAGAAGGACCACCTCCCATCCTCTTGCCTTGGGCGAGGCACGCTGCCTTTCAGCCCACTGTGTCAGTCACGCCGGACCGCTCCCGGCGCCTTGTCCCCTACCGCCGTGCACTGCAGGCGCTCGAGTCTCGGCCGTCAGCTCGTAGGCGTGAACCGCCACAGATCGACGACGGACCTCTGCGCGGGCCAGTTTGGGCTGATGAACACGTCCATCGCGGTGCCGTCGGCCCGCATCGCCCAGGCACTCCCGTCGGTCGCCTTCACAAGCTCGCTCTTGGACGCGCCGAGAGGAGCGAACCAGACCCCCAACCTCGCAGTGGAGGGGTACTCGCTGGTGGAGTCCTGCGCCAACCAAAAGCCGAGCGCGTTGGCCCCAACGATGGGCCGGCTGATCGGGGGCATCCGGGTTCGCTGGAGGATCTCACCTGAGCTCGTGGAGACACGGATGGCCTCCGGCCCGCGTTCGGTCCTGTAGTCGAAGATCCACAGCGAGCCGCCAGTTTCGTCGAACGATGGGCGGGCCCCGCCCGAGTAATCGCCGTACTCCATGAGGTTCGGTCCGACTTCGAGAACGTTGCCCTCACGCTTCACGAATCGCAGTTCGCGGGACAGACCGCCGTTCTGTGACTCCGGCCACTTGTCACCGATCGGCGAAGAGAGGACCTCGAAGGAGCCAGGGGCCGGCACCGAGAGACCGACCGCGTAGGGCGAGCACCGGAACGCCTTGGCCTCGGCCACGGTGATCGAAGTGCGGTTGGACGGCCAGCCGCAGAGCTCGAGGCGGTACTCCTCCCCTGGATAGCCCTGTCCGATCCGCGCGGCTGGTGAGCCAGGGACCTTCGTCCACGTCGTCTTACTGGTCTCGATGGCGAAGTGGACCGGGGAGGGGTTACGGGTCTGAAACTGGGCGGCCGCGTAACCCGGCCCCGAGGCATCCAGAGCGGCGGATGCGACCACCACGAGCGCGATCAGATGCACAGAGCGCCGAAATCGCACCCTATGGATTATTGCGCTGCGGGGTCGTCGATCGAGGTGCGGCGATCGACGACCCTTGCCGGTGGCATTCCGGCCATCCGCCGCTCACCTCGGGACGATGGCGCCCCGCGTCGCGGTGGGGACTCTCTCTCGGATGCGCCACCTAACCACGATGCACCCGAGTCGAGCATGCATCGCATACCGCCGGGTCTGCGGGCACCACTGGGCGGCCGCACTTCCCAGGCACGAGCCCCCAGTAACGAGACGAGGACGAAGACCGCGACGGCGAAGACGACCGCAGGCCTCAGGCCGCCCGCCTACCGCTCCACCCCTTCCGCCCTTCTGGCGCAGGAGCGGTGGTGGCATCACAAGCCTCCTCCCGTGCGATGGCGTCCATGTCTCCCCGCGGCCAGTGCCGGAAGGGTTCCAAGGTGATCGTCTCGTGACGAGTCACCGCAAGAGGGTTGGGTGAGTAGCGCAGGGAGCGTGGACGGCGATGCGACGCGGATGCGTCATGTGTCCTATCCGTGTCCTACGGCGTCCTGTCGGCGCAAACGGCGACCGTTCGCCCAGGTCAGGGGCATAGTGTTTCAGTGGAGGTGGCGGGAATCGAACCCGCGTCCTCCGGCTTCTCGCTGGGCCTTCTCCGAGCGCAGCCGGCAAGGGATTGTCGGGGGCGCCGCTGCTGCCGGCAACGACGGCGTCCCGTACCCGGCAAAGCGTCCTCGCAGTCCGGCCGGAGCGGCCTACGAGCAAGCTCCCCTCGATGACGCCCGTTCACCAGCCCGTGGAGCTGAGGCTGGGCGGACGACGCTACTTTTTAAGCAGCGTACGCGAGCTGGTGCTCGGCGTTTGTTTTGTGTTCCGGCTCTTTTACGTGGCTCCGGAGACCACGGCTCGCTTCTCCCACCTCGACGACCGGAGTCGAGACCTTTCACCCCCTCGTGTTGGCAATGCCACCGCATGGGTTGGCGTAACGGATTCTACCGGCTCTATCGGCCCCGCCTGCCCCGTCGGCCCTTTCTGCCCTGTCGTGATGTCGAGGGAACCCGGCGCCGGCGGGCTGCCCGGCGCCATCGCGAACGTCAGCCGTGGACGCCCCACCTCTGGGCGTTGCGGAGCGCGCGCGCCGACTCCCGTTCGGCCTCGCGCGAGAGGATCGCCTGGCGCTTGTCGTAGAGCTTTCGACCCCGCGCCAGGGCGAGCTGCACCTTCGCCTTCCCGTCTTTGAAGTACAAGGAGAGCGGCACCAAGGTGAGCGACTGCTGCTGGGTGCGGCCCAGTAGCTCGTCGATCTCCTTGCGGTGGACGAGCAGCTTTCGCTTCCGGTCGGGCTCGTGACCGCCGAAGCCCGTCGCGAACTGCCACGGGGGGATGTGGAGGCCGTAGAGCCACAGCTCGCCGCCGTCGACGCGGGCGTAGGCATCGGCGAGCTGCCCCTTCCCGTCGCGCAACGACTTCACCTCGCTTCCGCGCAGTGCGATCCCCGCTTCGATCGTCTCGAGGATCTCGTAGTCGTGGCGCGCCCGCCTGTTCGTGGCGACCACCCGGTCGCCGCGGCGCCCCTCGCGTTCAGCGGCGCGCTTGGCCGCCATCTTCTTCGCCCGTGCCATGGCACCTCGAGGCTACGGCCTTCCCGCGGCTCGCACCGCTGCGTCGCCGGCGGCGCCGGAGGGCCACGCTGTTGGCGGCGTGATTGCCTGCGCGGGGGCCCGCGTGCCGCGTGCGACGCGGCCACCCGTGCCATCCGCATCCCTGCAGGCTGCGGTGGATACGATCGAGAAGCGATGTTGCGGTTGCCGCGAGCCCTCTACCTGCAGATGGTTGCCCACTGCATCACCGGGCTTCCCGAGGAGGCCTGCGGCGTTCTGGCGGGCGATCCGGTCTCCGGCACCGTCGACCGGCTCTACCCGACGCGCAACGAGGCGGCCTCCGCGCGCGTCTTCACGGTCGACTCACGCGACCTCCTGCAGGCCGACCGGGACGCCGAGGGGAACGGCACGCAGCTCATCGGCGTCTTCCACTCGCACACCCACACCGACGCCTACCCGTCGCCGACCGACGTGGGCCAGGCGCCCGACCCGAGCTGGCATTACGTGGTGGTGTCGTTGCGCGACAGCCACCCGGTCGTGCGCAGCTACCGCATCGGTGGCGACCTGGTGGAAGAGGAATCGGTGGTGGTGCTCGGCCAGGCAGCCGTGGCCGTCGCCGTCTGACGCCCGTTCCCCGGGCCGCTTCCACCCTTCGCGCCCCCGGGCCGCTTCCACCCTCCCTGTCGCCGGGCCGTGCGTGCCCTCCCGGGCGTTCGCGTGCCCTCCCTGTCGCCGGGCCGCGCGAGCCCTCCCGGGCGGCCGCACCGCGCGCGACCGGCCCTGTCCGTCGACCCGTTAGAATCCAGACCCGAAAGGTCAACTATTGGGCGGCCCGGGGGCGGGCTCGTCCCAGATCGGGAGGTCACGTGGCTGTCGCAGTCGATGTCCGCCTGCCCACCGTCCTTCGTTCGCAGGCAGGGGGCCAGTCCATCGTGACGGTGAAGGCCTCGACGATCGGCGACGTCCTGCGGGAGCTGGTCTCCGAGTTCCCCGGCATGTCCGGCCAGCTGCTGAACGACGACGGTTCGCTCCACCGTTTCGTGAACGTCTACGTGAACGACGACGACGTCCGTTACCTCGAGTCGCTCGAGACCCCGGTGAGGGAGGGCGACGAGGTGTCGCTGCTCCCTGCGGTGGCGGGCGGCTGAGGCCTGCCGCGCCGGGCCGGTGGCATCTCATCGCAGCATCCTCGACCTCGTCGGGAACACGCCGCTCGTCGAGGTGAGCGAGCTCAGCCCGAACCCGGCGGCGCGCCTCTTCGTCAAGCTGGAAGGTCAGAACCCGAGCGGCTCGGTGAAGGACCGGGTGGCGCTCGCAATGGTGGAGGATGCCGAGAAGGCCGGACTCCTGCGGCCGGGCGAGCCCGGGCAGGTGCTGATCGAGCCGTCTTCGGGGAACACGGGCATCGGCCTCGCGCTCGTGTGCCGCGTGAAGGGCTACCACCTGAAGGTGGTCCTCCCCTCGAACGTGTCCCCGGAGCGCCGCCAGCTGCTCGAGGTGTGGGGTGCCGAGATCATCGAGTCCCCCGGTGGAGAAGGTTCGAACGGCGCGGTGCGCATGGCCCGGGACATCGCAGCCGGCCACGCCGAATGGGTCTTCCTCTACCAGTACGCGAACCCCGCCAACCCGCGCGTCCACTACGAGCAGACCGGACCCGAGATCTGGCGGGACTGCCCCGAGGTCACCCACTTCGTGGCCGGCCTCGGCACCTCGGGCACCCTGCTCGGCATCGGCCGCTATCTGAAGGAGCGCAATCCCTCCGTGCAGATCTGGGCGGTCGAGCCGCCGGCGGGGGAGATCGTCGACGGGCTCCGCAGCTTGGACGACGGCTTCATCCCGCCGATCTTCGACGAGCTCGGCGGCGCCGCGCTGCTCGACCGGAAGACCGTCGTGCGGCCGAGGGAGTCGGTCGAATGGGTGCGGCGTCTCGCGGACTCCGGGGTCTTCGCCGGGCTGTCGAGCGGGGCGGCGATGGCCGGCGCGGCTCGTTGTGCCGCGCAGCTCCCCCCCGGCGCGCAGGCCGCCATCGTCGTCGTCTGCGCGGACGCCGGGTGGAAGTACCTGTCGTCGGGTGCGTGGACCGGGGACATCGACGAGGTGGCCGAGCGCGCGAGGTCGACCATCTACTTCTGATCGCTCTACGTTGGGGCGAGTGGGCAGGGCGCCGGCTGCGGAGCGGGGGACGCTGACCGTCCTCGGATGCGACGGGAGCTATCCCGGGCCAGGTGGTGCGGGGAGCGGGTACCTCGTCGAGGTGGCCGGAGTGGCCGTCTGGCTCGACGCGGGACCCGGGACCTTCGCCAACCTCCAGCTCGTCTCGAACCCTGGGGCCGTCGACGCGGTCATCCTCTCCCACGAGCACCCCGACCATTGGAGCGACGTCGACTCGTACGCCGTCTGGCTCCGGGAGCGGGGCCCCGCCCGCCCCGTCCCGGTCTATGCGCCTCCGGGCCTACGCGAGCGCTCGTACTTCGGGGAAGACCCCGTGTTCGACTGGCACGAGGTCGAGCCGTCGCAGCGGATCGCGCTCGGGCCACGCGGCGACAGCGGGACTCCGGGCGGTGGTGCGCACCGCGGCGACGGCGCGCACAGCGGGGACCGGGGCGCCGGTGCCCACGGCGGCGGTGGTGCGCACCGCGGGGGCGATGGCATCCTGTGCTCCTTCAGCGCGACCGACCACGGGCCGCCGACGCTCGCGGTGCGCCTCGACGTCAGCGGGTGCACCGGCCCGGACCCCGTGGGATCCCTCGCCTACAGCGCGGACACCGGGCCCGGCTGGGCGCCCGAGGAGCTCGGGCCCGGGATCGAGCTGCTGCTCTGCGAGGCCACCTACACGCGCGACCACGAGGGCGAAGCCCGCCACCTGAGCGGCAGGCAGGCGGGGAGAGCAGCCTCGTCTGCCGGGGTCGGGCGGCTGGTCCTCACCCACCGCCGGCCCTCGATCGCCGAGGGCGCGCTCGTCGCGGAGGCAGACGAGGCGTTCGGACGGCCGGTGCACCTGGCGGCGCCGGGCCGGGTGTTCGAGTGGTGATCGCCGTGCCCCTCGCGCACGGGACGTCGCCCGATCCCGGGTACTGTCACGCCGGCATCCGGCGCGGCAGGCGCCGGCAGCACGAGAAGGGAACGAGAACGTGACGGGCGAGACCGGCACCGGAGCACCCGACCCCCGCGTCCTTCGCGCCGACGGGCGAGCGCTCGACGAGCTCCGCCAGGTCACGTTCCAGCGCGACTTCACGGTGTTCGCGCCGGGGTCCGTCCTCGTCTCGATGGGGCGCACGAAGGTCCTGTGCACGGCGTCGGTCGAAGACCGTGTGCCGCCCTGGATGCGCGGCAGCGGGAAGGGGTGGGTGAGCGCCGAGTACTCGATGCTCCCGGGATCGACGGCAGAGCGCGCGGCGCGAGAGGCGGCGAAAGGCAAGCAGTCCGGCCGCACCCAGGAGATCCAGCGGCTCATCGGCCGCTCGCTGCGCGCGGTGTGCGACCTCGTCGCGCTCGGCGAGCTCCAGGTGACCGTGGACTGCGACGTCCTCCAGGCCGACGGCGGCACGAGGACCGCGTCCATCTGCGGCGCGTACCTCGCGCTGCACGATGCCTTCACGCGGTTCGTGGCGGCGGGAAAGCTCCGCGCGCACCCGCTGACCGACGCGGTCGCCGCGGTGTCGGTGGGCATCGTGGAGGGCGTCCCCATGCTCGACCTCCCGTACGCCGAGGACTTCCGGGCCGAGGTCGACATGAACGTGGTGATGACGGGCTCCGGACGTTACGTGGAGGTGCAGGGGACGGCCGAGGGCCTGCCGTTCAGCCGCTCCGAGCTCGACGAGCTGCTCATGCTCGCGGAGGCTGGCATCGGGCGGCTGCTCGCGATGCAAGACGCGGTGCTCGCGGAGCCCCCTGCGCCACGGTGAGCGAAGTTGCGGCCGACCGGGGGGCCGACCGGGCGGCCGACCGGGGGGCCGACCGGGCGGAGGGCCGGCTGGTCCTCGTCGCGGCCACGGCGAACCCGGACAAGGCATCCGAGATCCGCGAGATACTCGGCAGCGTCGGCGGGGTCGCCCTCCTCGCACGACCTGCGGGCGTCCCCGAGGTCCAAGAGACCGGTGACACCCTCGTGGAGAACGCTCGGCTGAAGGCGGTCGCGCTGGCAACGGCGACCGGGCTGGCCGCGGTCGCCGACGACACGGGGTTCGAGGTCGACGCGCTGGGCGGCGCGCCGGGCGTCTTCGCCTCGCGCTACGCGGGCGAGGGCGCGAGCTACGCCGACAACGTCGCGAAGCTGCTGCGCGAGCTCGCGGCCCGGGACGACCGAGGGGGAGCGCGCCGCGCGCGCTTTCGCACGGTCGCGCTCGTCCGGTTTCCCGACGGGCGCGAGGTCTGGCGCGAGGGTGAGGTCGCAGGCACCATCGCCGACGCGCCGCGCGGGATCAGCGGCTTCGGATACGACCCCGTGTTCGTGCCTGACGAGGGTGACGGCCGCACGTTCGCCGAGCTGTCGCCGACGGAGAAGCACGCGATCTCGCACCGGGGACGTGCCTTTCGGGCGCTTGCGGACGCGCTGGCGGCAGAGCGCGGCCACGGCGACGGGTGAGCAGCCGCGACGGCGCCCGGCCGTCGCAGCTCCGTCCGGCAACCGCAACCGAACCGCGCGCTCAGGGAGCGGCACAGCCCGCACACCGGACGCGCCTGCGGAAGAGCCGCGCGAAGTCCCAGCTGGAGGCCCTTGGCGGATCGGGTCCCGAGGGGGAGAATGGTCAGTGAGGGCAAGCCCGAGTGGCTACCCGAGCAGCGGAAGGGAGCTTGCGAATGGGATCGTCGAGCTCGACCGAGGAGAGCGGTCCGCCGCGTTGAGGGCACGCTGCCCTGCTGTGGCGGCGTCTCCAGCCGGGATCAGGTCGTGCGGCGTTCGTTTCGGGCCGCGGAGGTCCGGTCGACGACCGGCGAACAGACAGCGGCCTCCCAACATCGTGTCGCTGACCACGACCGGGTCCCGGCGACCACTCACAGCGAAACACGAAGAGCCGGCCGGCAGGCCGGCTCTTCGTCTCGTTGGTGTCCCGGCGAGGGCGAGGCCGGCTGCGAGGCGGGGCGGGTCTCGTCGCACTCAACGGGTCAGGCGCCCGCGCCGTTCTCGGGCGAGACGGTGAAAGGCCGCCGCCACACCAGGACCTCGTAGCCATCGACACCGTAGGCGTGCGCCGGCCGACCGAACGTGGCCGTCGCCGTCGCAAGGCCGACGCCCCCCCATGCAGCACCGGGTTGAAAGACCACGAACGAAAAGTGCTGTCCTGCGTACCATGCGGCGTCGGACTCCCGGTCGTAGCGAACGAGCCGGTTGCCGTGCTCCAGTACCGGTCGGATCCGCACCTTGTCGTTGCTCTCAACGGTGGTGATGCTGGCTGACCAGTACGCGCCGACACCGTTCGTCAGGTCCCGGGCGGCCAGCCACTTGCCAAGAATTGCGCTCGGCTCAGGCTGTCGGGGAGCCGTGGCGGTGTACGCGAAGCCAGCTGCGAACAACAGGAAGAGCACGGCACCGAGCCCGGCAAGGATCGGTCGTGCGGCATGGATCCGTCGACTCTCCCACGCCCTAGCTACGACCCGTCCTGCAAGGATCGACAGGTAGATCGCGGCTCCGAACAAGTACCGGCCGAACGTCGGCGTGGTGAAGAATGCCAACGCGACGTACGACGCCGCCACACCGATGGCTCCGAGAAGGAGCATGTCGTCCAGGTGCCACCCTGGATCCTGCGATGCCCACCAGCTCGTGGTGCCTTCGTCGGTCGCCGCAGTGCCCGCAACCGCGCCGATGACGAGCCGTACGAGGGTGAGGACGGAGGCGACGATGACAACGACGGCACCGACGACGCGCATGTCCTGCAACCAGCCGGGCATGCCTCCCGTGCCGTAGATCGTGGAATTCAGGCCGATCAGCTCCCCGCCGTACGCGTAAAGGTTCCGCACGTTGTGCCAGGCCTGCGACGCTGACGCAAACGGGTTCGCGCTGCCGATGCTGAACGTGCCGATGGCAACGGCAGCCTGACGGACGATCTCATAAGCGACGCAGGCTCCGACGGCACTGACGAGAGCCGGGAGTCCGGCTCGGACGGAGCGGCGACGGAGCATCGCGGCGACAGCAGCGACGCCGATCGGCCCGACGCCGTAGGCGACAGTCTGGAAGTCGCCAAGCAGCCCAAGAGTCAGTGCGATCGTCGCGACGACAACCCCGATGCCCCAGCGTCCTCGCCGGAGGGCGAAGAACGCGATCAGGGAAAGCAGGATCGCGCCGACGTGAAATCCCCCCGCGAAGAAGAAACGAGCGAGGGCATCCACCGGTAGGACGAGAAAGGCGACGACCGTGCACCCGCCCACCACTGCCGCTCCCCTAGAGCGGCCGTCTGCGGCGATGAGCACCCCGAAGAACGCGACGAGCGCGGCGATGACAGCCGGGATGACATCGAGCAGAAAGCCGTGGACGCCCAAGATCGCTACGGCGAGTGCATAGAAGGGAACTTCCGTCGTCCAGAACGAGTCAAGTGACAGCGCCCAGCCGTGGAGGAGAACGTTCCCGTGCGCGACGGAGAGCCCCTCGAGAACCTGCGAAGCTGCATCGGAATTCGGCGCCACGGCACGTACGGCGTCGATGTCCCCCAGCACGGTGGCGGCGACCAGCACCGCGATCGCGAACGCCGGGATGCTCCAGCGAGAGGTCCGACGCGTCGCGCTGGGCGATGACGAGACATCCAACTGTGCCGCGAAGGGAGCTGTCGACCGTCGAACGAGCGTCACGGCGGCCAACTATACGCATGGGTGTTTCGGGATTCGTCGAAGGTCGTCGGGCGTGACTCGACGGGACCTGTTCGTTCTCAGAGGCGTTTCCTGCGAGGAACAGCCTCGTGCCCGACGGCGAGCGTCGACGCTGCACCGTCGAAGTCATCGGGAGTCGATTTGACGATTACGCCCGATGGCGGCGGCTCTTGGTGCCGGTGCGCGTGCTCGTCACAGCCGCAGCCCGCGGTTCTCACCCCTGGAGCTCCGGACCCAACGGCCGGAGGCGCCGGCACGTTGCGGCGACGACGTCGAAGACGCTCTGCGTCGTGGCGTGCAGGGCGCGCGCCTCGCCGACCGTGGCGACGAGGCTCAGAGCCTCGACGTGGCCCTTCCTGCCGGCCCAGTGGCGCTCGACGCCCGTGTCGATCCGGCCCGCGATGCACAGGGCCCGAGGCGAGCCCCCGGCCGCGGCAAGGACGCCGCCGACGACCTTCCCGGCGAAGGAGGTCGCGTCGAGCCGTCCCTCGCCGGTGGCGACGAGGTCCGCTGCCGCCACGCGTCGGTCGAGCCCGACGAGGTCGGCGACGAGCGCGATGCCAGGGACGAGACGCGCTCCGAGCGCGGCCAGGCCGCCCGCGAGCCCGCCAGCCGCGCCCGCGCCCTCGAGGCGATCGACGTCGATCCCGAGCTCGTACCGGTAGCGATGGGCGAGCGCGTCGAGACGAGCCGTCAGCACCTGGACCTGCGCGGGAGTCGCACCCTTCTGTGGCGCGAACGTCTCGGCCGCGAGCCGGAACGGGGTCGTCACGTCGAAGGCGACCACGAGCTCGGGCCCGTCGAACCGGCGCGGCCCGCCCAGCGCCGACAGCGCGCCCCAACCCCCGTCGGTGGTCGCGCTCCCGCCCACGCCGACGACCACGAGCCGGGCACCCGCTTCCCGCGCGGCGAGGACGAGGTCCCCGACGCCGTCGGTGCGCGCCCGCACCGGGTCGTCCCCTCTGGGGACGGGCAGCAGCGCTCGCCCGGCAGCGAGGGCTGCCTCGATCACCGCGACAGGGCCGGCAGCCCGGTCGCGGTGGGAGAGGAGCCGCCGCGCCGGCTCGGGGAGACGCCGCAGGCCCTCGGGCACGTACAGCCACTCCGCGTCGACCGGCTCGCCGAGGGGTCCCCGGACCACGGACCGGCGCCGCTCGCCTCCGAGGGCAGAGGAGAGCGCGTCCAGCGTTCCCTCGCCGCCGTCGGCGAGCGGGAGCTCCTCCGCGCTCCACCCGCTCGCCCTCGCCCCGGCTGCGGCCGCCTTCGCCACCTCGGCCGCGGTGGCGGTGCCACGGAACTTGTCGAACGCGGCGACGAGGTGAGGCGGGGGGTCCGGCGAGTTGTCGGAGCGGGGAATGGCTGGCCTCCCTCGGGCGCGCTCAAGAGCTGACCGGGCCTACCACACCGGCGGAGTCGAACGTCTCGGGGAGGGAGGGGAGCGGGCACGGGAAGGTGATCCCGTCCGCGCCGTCGGGGCCCGCCGACTCGATGATCGGTGCCGCAGACTCGGCAACCGGAGACGACGGCCAGGAGACCCCGCCGAGCCCGGTCACCGGTGCCTCCGAGCCCGAGGAGGTGGCGAGGGGTGGTGGCGAGGAGCAGCGGCGAGGAGCGGTGGCGAGGGGTGGTGGCGAGGAGCGTTCGGGCCCGAGCGTGCGGACGAGAGGACTCGAACCTCCACCCCCGAAGGGACCGGGACCTAAACCCGGCGCGTCTACCGGTTCCGCCACGTCCGCGTGCAACACCGGCCGGCGGTGCCGCCGGGTAGCCTCGTGGCATGCACGCTAGTCCCCTTGCCGGACCCATGGGTGCCGCTGGCCAGGACCAGTCGGTCGCCGTGGACGTCTACCAGCGCCTCCTGAAAGAGCGCATCATCTTCATCGGGTCCGCCATCGACCAGAACACGGCCAACACGGTGTGCGCCCAGCTGATCCTGCTCGAGGCGGAGGACCCCGAGCGCGACATCAGCCTCTACATCAACTCGCCGGGGGGATCGGTCACCGACGGTCTCGCCATCTACGACACGATGCAGTACGTCCGCCCCGATGTGAGCACGATCTGCGTGGGTCTCGCCGCGTCCATGGGACAGTTCCTCCTGTGTGCCGGCGCCCCGGGCAAGCGGTTCGCGCTCCCGCACTCGCGCATCCTGATGCACCAGCCCTCGGGGGCGATGCAGGGGCAGGCCGCTGACATCGCGATACAGGCCGAGCAGATCGTCTACCTCAAGCGGATGATGGCCGAGCGGATCGCCTTCCACACGGGACAACCGGTGGAGCGCATCGAAGCCGACTCCGACCGGGACCGCTGGTTCACCGCCGAGGAGGCCCACGAGTACGGCTTCATCGACCACGTGATCGATCGCTCGACGGCCCAGGTGGGCGGAAGCTGACCGTGGCGGTCGATGCGCCGGCGGAGTCGCCGGACGCGAGGTCGGCCGGGGTGACGAGCGTGCTCGATCGAGCGGGCTCGGTCGCGACGCGCCCGAAGACCACGCGCGTCGTCTCCTCGGAGACGAGAGTCTGGGCGCGGCTGCGGGAGGTGTGGCGCTCGCGAGAGCTCCTCGTCTACCTGGTCCGCACCGAGATCAAGGTCAAGTACAAGAACTCGTTCCTCGGCCTCTTGTGGTCGATGATCTCCCCGGCGCTCACCCTCGCGGTCTACACGCTCGTCTTCGGAGTGGTCCTTCACAACGGCATGCCGGACTTCGTGCTCTACCTCTTCGCGGGGATCCTTCTCTTCAATCTCTTCTCGACGGGGATCGTCACCGCGACCGGCGTCGTGGTGAACAACGCGGGGCTGGTGAAGAAGGTGTCCTTCCCCCGCGAGATCCTCGCCCTCGCGGCGGTCGGGTCGGCGGGCGTCTTCTTCTTCTTCCAGGCGTGCGTCATGGTGATCTTCATGCTGTTCCTGCACTGGGCGCCTGCGTGGTCGCTCCTGTACCTGGTGGTCGTCGGGCTCGTCCCCACGCTCGTGCTCGCGTGCGCCTTCGGGATCTTGCTCGCCGCAATCAACGTCTACATGCGCGACACCTTCCACCTCGTCACAGTGCTCGTCGGGTCCGCGTGGTTCTGGGCGTGCCCGATCGTGTACTCGTACCAGACAACCGTGGCCAGCCGCCTGGCGGTCCATCACCTCACCTGGATGTACTTCATGAATCCGCTGACCATCCTCGTCATGACGTTCCAGCGGGTCCTCTACGGGGCGCTGACACCCCCGGCGACCTACGCGCCTCATCCGGCGCTCCACGTACTGCCCCACTGGCCGGTGTCGACCTATGTGTGGGGAGACGGCGTCGTGCTCGCCGTCGCGCTGGTCCTCTTCTACGTCGCGATGGTGGTCTTCGGCAGGCTCGCCGGCAACTTCGCCGAGGAGCTGTGAGGTGACCCCCGTGGCCGTCGAGGTCCAGGGCGTGTCGAAGCGCTTCCGCCTCTACCACGAGAAGTACACGTCGTTGAAGGAGAAGGTGATCCACGCGGGCCGGGTCCCCCACGAGGACCTCTGGGCGCTGCGCGACGTCTCCTTCGAGGTCCCCGAGGGGGAGACCATCGGCATCCTCGGTCGTAACGGGTCGGGGAAGTCCACGCTTCTCAAGTGCGTGTGCGGCATCCTGCAGCCGACCGCCGGTCAGGTGGTGGTGCGGGGGAAGCTGGCGGGGCTCTTGGAGCTCGGAGCAGGGTTCCAGCAGGAGCTGAGCGGGCGCGAGAACATCTACCTGAACGGCTCCATGCTCGGCTTCTCCAAGCGGGACGTCGACCGGATGTTCGACGACATCGTGGAATTCGCCGAGCTCGGCCAGTTCATCGACAACCAGGTGAAGTACTACTCCTCGGGGATGTACGTCCGGCTCGGCTTCGCCGTCGCGGTCAACGTCGACCCCGACGTGCTCGTCATCGACGAGGTCCTCGCAGTCGGCGACGAGCGCTTCCAGCGCAAGTGCCTGGACCGAGTGAAGCAGTTCCAGCGCGAGGGGCGCACCATCCTGTTCGTCAGCCACGCTCCGGACCTGGTGCGATCGATCTGCGACCGGGCGGTGGTGCTCTCCGACGGCGAGATGGTGGGCGTGGGCGCGCCCGGCGAGGCGATCCGCCTCTTCCGGGAACGGCTCCTCGAGGCGGGGGACGCGCTCGGTGCGTCGGAAGCTGACGCCGCGCTCGGCGCCGCGACGGAGGACATCGCCGAGGAACACGCGGCGGAGGGCCTCGCCTACCCCGACCCGCAGGTCACCGCCGGGGTTCCGGGCGCGACGGCTGGCAGCGTCTCGCGGCTCCGTCTCGCCCCCCAGGACAGCCGCCCCGTCCGTTTCACGGACGTCACCTGCGTGCTGCCCGCGGAGAGCGGGCGGCGCTACGTCCTGCCGGGCGAGCCCGTCACCGTCAGGGCCGAGTTCGAGTCGGTGCGGCCGGTCGTCGGGGCGGTGTTCCAGCTCGAGCTGCGCGGTGACGGGGGGACAGGTCTGTTCCGGACCGACAGCGAGATCCTCGGGGTGACTTGCGACCTCGCGCCGGGACCTGGGTCGTTCGAGTTCCGGCTGGAGGCGGTGCCCTTGCTCGACGGCGCCTACGACGTGAACCTCGGGGTGCAGACCGCACGCGGGCTCAGCGACTGGCGGGAGCCGGCGTGCACGTTCGAGGTGATGAACCCGGGCCGCTCCACCGGGGTCGTCGCCGTCGAGGTGCGGGCTGCCCTCGTCGCGAACGGCGGGCTCGTCGTCGGGAACGGCGGGCTCGTCGTCGGGAAGGGCGGGACGGTGGCGTCGTGATCGCGGGCGGAACCGATCCGCCCCCGGCCGCCGACGACTACCTGCGGCAGGTCATGGCCGAGATCGACGAAGAGGTGCGCCGCCGCCGTGGCGAGATCCCCCTCCACCTCGAGCGCGAGCTGGACGAGCTGTTCCTCGAGCACGCTCCCATGTCCGCGCGCGCGGGCGACCTGAAGGACGCTCTGGCGCTCGTGGACCGGGCTGCGTTCATCGACCCGGTCGTACCGGTGACGTCCGAGCGGCCCGCGGGCACGGCCATCAAGAAGGGGTTGCGGTCGCTGAGCCTCTGGTACATGGGCTGGGTCACCCACCAGGTGAGCCAGTTCGGCGCCGCGGCGAGCCGCGCGCTCCATGCCGTCGACGCCCAGCTCGAGGACCTCCAGGCCCGGGTCCCCCCCGTGTCGCCGACCTACGTGCTCGACCCCGAACCGGGGGACGCCTGGTGGAGCGCGCGGGCCGTCGACGCGCTCCTCGGTGCCCGCGGCCGCGTGCTCCACGCTGCGTGCGGCGACGGATGGCTCGTCCGCCGCCTCAGTGCTGCGGGCGTCGACGCGTACGGCGTCGATCCGCGTCCCGACATGGTGGTCGACGCCGAGCTCGGCGGTGCCGACCTGCGCCAGGAGGAGCCGCTCGAGCACCTTCGGGCGGTCGGGCACGCGTCGCTGGGCGGGATGGTCGTCTCCGGCATCGTCGAGGCCATGGAGCCGGCCCGCCGCGACGAGCTCGTCCGCACCGCCGAGGACCGGCTCGACGCGCGCGGGGTGCTCGTCGTCCATTCGCTCTCGCCGGCGGCATGGTTCGCGCAGGACGCGCCCGTGGAAGCCGACCTTTCCACCGGCAGGCCGTTCCGCGCACGGACCTGGGCTCACCTCCTCGCCACATGGACGGTGGAGGTCTCAGAGGGTCCCGGCGGCGGGGACTACGCCGTCGTCGCGCGACGCGCACCCGCCTGAGGTGCGCGTCGCGTTCGTCACGCCGCGCTACGGGCGCGAGGTCGTCGGCGGCGCCGAATCCGCCGCTCGGCAGCTCGCCGAGCACCTGGTGGCCTCCACCGGGTGGCGCACCGAGGTCTTCACCTCGACGGCGCTCGACCACCTGACCTGGCGCAGCGAGCTCGAACCCGGTGACCAGACAATGAACGGCGTCCTCGTCCACCGCTTCAGCCCGGAAGCCGAAAGGAGCTCGAAGTTCTACGAGCTCGACGGCCGGATCCGCCTCGCGCCCGGGCATGCGACCAGAGAGCAAGCCGAGGACTGGATCGACATGAACGGGCCCGTCACGCCCCGGCTGGTCGAGGCGCTGTGCGCGAGCTCGGCGGACGTCGCCGCCTTCTACCCCTACCTGTACTACCCGATCGTCCGCGCGATCGGCCGGGTGCCCATGCCGGCGGTGCTCCACCCCGCCGCACACGACGAGCCCGCGCTGTACCTGCCGGTCTTCGCGGACACGTTCGCGAGCGCCGACGCGCTCGTCTTCCACACGATGGCCGAGCGGCGACTGGTCCAGCGGCACTACCCCGTCGCCGGCCTTCCGCAGCTCCTCCTCGGTCTCGGCACGGAGCTGTCTCCCGCCCGCCGCCGTTCGGGCGCCGAAGTGCTGGGCTCAGGCGATCGGCCCTACGTGGCAAGCGTCGGCCGGGTCGACGAGCACAAGGGGTCCAAGATGCTCGCCGCGTACTTCGCCGAGTACAAAGCTCGGCGCCCGGGACCGCTCGCGCTAGCCCTCGTCGGTCCGGTCGCCTACCGCCCGCCGCGCCATCCCGACGTCGTCCTCACCGGCATGGTGAGCGACGAGGACAAGTACGACGTGCTGCGTGACGCCCTCGCGCTCGTCTCGCCGTCGGCGCTCGAGTCCTTCTCGCTGGCCGTCACCGAGGCCTGGACGCTCGAGCTGCCGGTGGTGGTGAACGCGCGTTGCGGCCCCACCCGTGAGCACTGCGAGCGATCGGGGGGCGGGTTGTGGTTCGGCTCGTACCGGGAGTTCGAAGCCGTCCTCGACCGCCTCGTCGCCGATGCCGCGCTCCGGCGGAGCCTCGGTGCCCGCGGCCGGCGCTACGTGGAACGCCACTACCGGTGGCCGGTGCTGATCGAGCGGTACGCACGGTTCCTCGAGGAGGTGTCCGCGCGCGGCAAGCTGTCGGCCGAGGCCGTCGCCGCCTCGGTGCGTGGGTCCGAACCGGCCAACAGGCCAGTGCGGGCCGTCGCCGCCAACGCTGCCGCCTCGCCGGGGTTGAACCGGCGCCCGTCGCCGCCAACGCTGCCGCCTCGCCGGGGTTGAACCGGCGCCCGTCGCCGCCAACGCTGCCGCCTCGCCGGGGTTGAACCGGCGCCCGTCG